>CAYJME010000008.1:0-3841 GCA_964370795.1 uncultured candidatus Brocadiaceae bacterium | reverse complement strand
ATGGGTCTTCGGGTTGCCATTAAGGCAAAAGAATATACCATTCCGGGGCTGGTGGATGCAATTCTGGAAAGTACCATTTCCAGGCAAAAAACCATATAATGCACCATAGAGACGCAATGCATTGTGTCTCTAAAAATATTTCATACCAGTGTTGATAACAAACGCCATGAAGTATTCAATTTACAAAATTGAACCTGTCCAACGGACGCAGAGCGTCTTGCGACTTATTCCCACGCAGAACATGGGAACAAGTACCGAAATTAAACAGTCCTCTTAAACGTCACTATCGATATGGTCATCATGAGAATGGTAAATACCGAAAGAAATGCAATGTCTGATACAATACTACCGAGACCAGCGCCTTTAAAGAGGATGGTCTTGAGGGCATCCACGGCGTATGCTTCAGGATTTACCCTGGCCAATACCTTGAGCCATTGAGGAAAGCTCTCAATAGGGTACACTGCGCCACTCGGGAAGAAGAGGATTACGTTCAAAAATCCACTTAATATGCCAACAACCCTGGGGTGGTTAAACCTTCCCAGTATAACAAACATCAGACTAAGGAGGCCGAGGGTGGTGAGAATTATAACGATTATTATGGATACATATTGCTTTATCCCTGCGATAACAGGTATGCCCGTTATCACCATACTCACCGCCAACACTAAAACGGCAATGGCTGTGGTGATAAACAACCCGCTGATGATGAGGCCGGTCACAATATCCGATTTTGAAATAGGCGTAAGCAGATAGCACTCGTCAATGCCGAGAAACCTGTCCATAACAAGATTAAATGCCCCGGTGGTCAACGTTCCCATAAAAATGGCCATGATGACAACACCCGGGACGAGGGACTGGTAATAATCTACCTTCCGGTAAAGGTCTACCCCTCGCAGATGTACTTCATCAGTCCTTTCTCTTATCGGCACATACTCAGCATCAAGTGAACTAAGCGCACCTTTTACCACTATCCGTAGGGTTTCTGCCGATATATTGTCTGTATTATCAAGAAAAAGACCCACTTCGGGCCTTCGTTTCAAAGTTACCCTTTTGCTGAAATCAGGGGGTATAATAAGTCCGGCTTTATAGAGACCTTCCCGAATGCTCTTGATGGCGTCTTTCTGGTCTTTCATATTGAAGATTTCTATAGTCTCCGGTCCTGCCTCAACGGCCCGCAGGTTGTCTATGAGATTCCTGGCATAAGGACCTGAATCCTGATCTACGATTACCATCGGAATGCCTTCTAATTTTCCCTGGAATGAATTCCCCAGAAATATAAGATATATGATCGGCATCATAATGCTCATACCCAGCACAACCGGGTTGCGCTGGAATTTCTTCAAGTCCCTTTCGACAACAGCAAGCAGTCTCACCATATCGATCATGTCTATCTTCTTCTCCTGAACAGGGAGACGCCCCGCCGGGACGTCTCTCCACAATAACAAATGTTGAATATCGAATAAAGAATATCAAATGACGAATGGAGTTTTCTTGCATTTATTATTTGTAGTTTCTTTACCTTCCCCATTTCTGCGGTGTCCCGGCGCCCACAAGGTAACTTACCTTTCTGACCTCTTCCTCGCGTATCGATTTGCCCGTGTGGTGGATGAAGACATCCTCAAGTGATTGCTCATGGATAGCCGCCGACAGAATTTTTCCACCTGACAATCTTATTTCGTCTATGAGTTGAGGAAGATGCTGGGCGCCATTGTCGACATATACCCTCATTGTCGTATTTTCAATTGCAATCTTATGAACATAATTCTGCTTCTTTATTGTCTCTATAATGTTCTCAGAAAGTTTCTCTGCGGTGAGAGAAACAATATCATTCCCCGGTATCTGCGACTTAAGTTCGCGCTGGCTTCCCAGTGCGATGATTTTTCCTGAATCAATGATGGCGACCCTGTTGGATAGTGTTTCCGCCTCCTCCATGTAGTGGGTAGTAAGGAAGACGGTCATCGTAAATTCTTCTCGCAGCTTGCGCAGAAAATCCCAGACAACGTGTCTGGACTGTGGGTCAAGTCCTATGGTTGGTTCGTCTAAAAAGAGTATTCCCGGCCTGTGCACAAGCACCCGTGCAATCTCAAGCCTTCTCCGCATGCCGCCTGAATACGTTGCAACAAGGTCATGTGCCCGTGCCGTTAGGCCAACGGTTTCGAGGAGATACTTAATCCTCTCCTTTCTTTCCTTTGCGGCGACACTATAGAACCGGCCGTAGATATCCATGTTTTCATAACCCGTGAGGTCAAGGTCGCTCGTCATCGCCTGGGGGACCACACCGATGTGATGTCTCACGGCATCGGATTCTTTTACGACATCATAACCTGCAACCCTTGCAGCGCCACTGGTTGGCTTAACCAGTGTTGTAAGGATTCTTACAAGGGTGGTCTTGCCGGCGCCATTTGGTCCAAGGAATCCGAATATCTCGTCCTCAATTACGTCAAAACTTACGTCATTGACAGCAACAATTGATCCGAATTTCTTTGTTATTCCAGAGACCTCAATGGCTTTGTTATCTTGTCCCATTCTTTTCCCCTTTCATTATCTCCGCTTCAACGGTCATGCCGGGCTTTAAGATTCCTGCTGGATCGTCAATATCAATTTTGACCCTGAATGTCTTTATGTCCTGTCTCCCCCGGAGCACATCCCTCTGTGTTGCAAACTCGGCGTATCTTCCAATCTCTGAAACCCTTCCCTTGAATACCCTTTTGGATTCTCCTTCTGTTCTGATCATTGCCACGGCATTGAGCATAATTATGTCAACCAGCGTTTCCTCGATATCGACTCTTACATACAGATTATTCATATCGACAATGGTTAACATTGTCGTACCCGGCGACACCGTCTCACCTTTCTCCAATGCCTTGAATACAACGGTTCCCGATAGAGGACTTTTTATGATGGTATCAGCAAGTTTTGCACGATTATACAAAAAGATGGCTTCAGTTTCCCGGAGACCTGCCTTTGCGAGAATGAGCTGACTTTCTGCCGTGTTCAATTGCGCACGAGCCGCATCCCTTTTTGAATATGCAGCAGTCAGCTTCGCCCTCGAAGCATTGTGGCTTGCTACGGCAACATCATAATTAGCTATTGCAACATCAAGGGTTTCCTGAGAAATAACTTCACGTTCAAAAAGCGATTTTGCCCTGTCCATCTCCCTTTTTGATTCTTCTCTTTGCACACGGTATTTCTCCATATCTGCTTCGGCGCTTGCAATATCGGCCTCAGCGTTTGCAAGGGCTGCTTTTGAACTCACAATTGCTGATACTGAAACACGGATGTTGGCTTTTGCCTTGTCAATACCTGCCGATGCCTGTCTTACCGATGCCCGCAGGTCGTGTGCCTCTAGTTTAACAATTGTAATACCCTTCCTGACTGCGTCGCCTTCTTTGCAGCTCAGGTAAGAAATCCTGCCTGGGACTTTAGAAGAAATATTAACCTCGATACCTTCAACAATTCCTGCCGTCCGGATTGATTCCGGTCTCCAGCCTTTTCGTATAAAAATAATTGTCAGGGCAAGAATCAAGAGGAAAAAAATAATCGCACCATAAACCCATCGCTTTTTCATATATTATGTACCAATAGAGACTTTTCCTTAAGCCCCCCCTTTCTTAACGGGGTTTTTCTGCAATTAGGTTAAATGTAAATATAAGTGTTTCATAGTATATTCTCAAAACAAATTCTCTGGATTTTTACAAATACTATGCTTACAGGAATAACTTTTTATTTCAAGGTATAAATTATATAATTAAAAAAGGGAAATTTGAAATTACCTAGCGCAGCTATGCCGCAACCAATTCTCCTTTATGAAAGCGGGGAGATTGCTTCGGAAAAGACCCTC
>CAYJME010000007.1:0-34131 GCA_964370795.1 uncultured candidatus Brocadiaceae bacterium | reverse complement strand
GCATCATTCAAACTTGCCCCGCCAATCCAGTTTTGGCTTTTGCGAAATTCGCCTGGCATTTTATGTTTTCCTCTCACTCCTGAGAGGAGTCTTTCATGGGTTTTACAAAGCAGTCTTGATGAAAGCGGGAGTTTTTCCAACTCTTTTATTGCATGCTTCATGGCTTCCGAATAGTTGCGTACTTCCAGCCAATCGTTCCGCCTTTCTGGGTTTATTTCTTCTTCCGGCAATAGAGCCTCGTCTATATTGGTTTGTGTGCCTTCAATCCGGCTTGAAATAACGGCCTCTTTGGTGACGTGCAATTGAATAAACAGGTCAATATTGGGCACTAGCCACGCAAAGGAGTTAAGTTCGCCTAAGCTGATGGATGCTTTTTCCAGCAGGGTGCCGAGTTGGGCATCCTTCCACTGCCATTGATTATTGATAGGCTCTGGCACAAAATAGCAGTACCCGGTACTTTTTTCAAAATGACCTGCTCTGAAGGATTCTATATCGAGTGTTTTCTTCATTTCCCTTTACAAAAGTAAACTTATTTTTAAATAAGTTTACTTTAGCCCAAAAAAGTAAACTTAGCAATATTTAAGTTTACTTTCCTTCCAGTAGTTTTATTCGGGATAAGTTGTCTTTTATCAAAGCATTAAGTGTGATTTCCTCCGCAATCTACCGTTCCAATTCTTCTTTTAAGGCATTAAACCTTTCGGTAAAATTGAAATCGTCTTCGTCATCAGGCAAGCCAATATATCTACCGGGTGTTAATACATAGTTCAATGCCTTTACTTCATCCAGTGTTGCAGATTTGCAGAAGCCCTGCACGTCTATGTAACCCTCTCCCCCGCCTCTCCCAGTTGGAGAGGAGCTACGCCAATTGTGATAGGTATCAGCGATCAACCTAATGTCCTCGTCAGATAATTCCCTGTTTTTGCGGTTTATTAAAAAGCCCATATTGCGGGCGTCTATGAACAGAATCTCTCCCTTTCGGTTGCGAGATTCGTTCACCCTCACCCTTGCCCCTCTCCCAGAGGGCGAGGGGGAAACTGCAGGCGCAATTGAAGTTAAAACTTTTTCCGGATTACTCATTAATTGCTCATTACTTAAACGAAACACGGTTAAACCAAGCGATTTCATATAGGCATCTCGCTTATGATCGATTTTTATCCGTGCGGGCTCATTATGGACTCCGCCATCCAGTTCTATTACCAGTTTCTTTTCATCACAGTAAAAATCCGCAATATAGTCGCCGATTTGGTGCTGACGTCTGAATTTTAATCCCAGAAAACGGCGATCTCGTACCAACTCCCAGAAAAGCTGCTCTACCGGTGTAGCATTATTCCGAAGCTTTCTCGCCAATTCTAATTGCCCTGAAAAATCAAATCCTCCCCGATAATGTCCTTCTCCCTGTGGGAGAGGGTGGTGCGAAGCGCCGGGTGAGGGTTCGCCGGACTTATTCCGGCGAATAAACCACAGACAGGCGGGTATTTGAGTATTAAGAAATAGCTTGGTAGGCAGGTTTACAATGCAATCAATAAAATCATTTTCCACCATTGCCTTTCGTATATCGCCCTCGTTGTTGGTCTTTGTGGTAAGCGAACCCTTCGCCAGTACAAAACCTGCCTGCCCGGAAGGCGCCAGGTGATAAAGGAAATGTTGTATCCAGGCATAGTTGGCGTTATTTGGTGGAGGTGACAATTTCTTACCTAACACGCTCCATCGGGCATCGTCACGGAGCAAATCTCCACTCCAATCACTATCGTTAAAGGGTGGATTGGCAATGATGTAATCGGCCTTCAGGTCTTTGTGTGTGTCATTTAAAAATGAACCTTCGTTGTTCCACTTTACGTTGCTGCTGTCAATACCACGGATAGCCAGGTTCATCTTGGCCAAACGCCAGGTGGTCTGATTGCTTTCCTGCCCGTAAATCGAAATGCGGTCTTTGGGATTTAACACACCCCCGACCCCTCTCGAGAGGGGAGTTTTTTTGCGGTAATGATCTTGATGTGCCTCCACAAATTTTTCACTTTGTACAAACATACCGCACTGCCGCAACAAGGATCAAATACACGGCCTTCGTATGGCTCCAGCATCTCGACCAGAAGCCTTACGACGCACGCAGGCGTATAAAACGACCCGCCCTTTTTGCCTTCTGCCAGGGCAAATTCGCCTAAGAAGTATTCATACACCTTACCCAACAAATCTTTACTTTGTGCTTCTTTTGTTCCCAATGTGGCGCTGCCCACAAGGTCGATTAAACCGCCTAAACTTTGCTTGTCTAGCTTCTCCTGTGCAAACACCTTTGGTAACACCCCTTTGAGTGACGGATTATCTTTTTCGATGGCATCCATGGCATCGTCGATATCCTTGCCAATGGTCGGTAGCTTTGCCCTGCCCTGAAGCCAGCGCCAGCGTGCGGATGGTGGGACATAAAAGACCTTTTCGGCCGTGTACTCGTTTTTGTCCTCCGGGTCTGCCCCTTCATAATCGCCTTTACCCTCTTTCAGCTTTTCATAGAGTTCTTCAAAGGCATCAGAGATGTATTTCAAAAAGATCAAGCCTAATACAACGTGTTTGTATTCGGCGGCATCCATATTCTTCCGCAGCTTATCGGCAGCTTTCCAGAGTTTCTTTTCTAAGGATTCCTCATTTTGGTTCTTTTTCTCTTTAACAATCTGAGGCATCAATTATTATTCTCCAATTTAACAATATTTATAGTATAACCCATTTAATTTAATTACTGTTTTTTCCCCACCAAAATATGTATTGTTCTTGGAGAAGAATCCTCTAAATATTTCAACTCAAAAGGAAAATTTAATACATTTAATAAATACACGATGTTCTTTGCAGAAGATTCTTGTTGTTTTGAAAAATATGAGATAATTATATTCTTGGGATTAAAATTTGTCGGAAACATTGAACGGGCAAAATTACTTAGTCGCCAGCCACTTTCCAGCAGTAGATCAGATATTTCCTTAGCAAATGAACCAGCTTCAGAATCATCATATGGAGTTTCAATCTCTACAACGTCTTTTGGGTTAGACCTTAAAAAATTAATTAAACTTTTCTTTTGGTCTTCAGGTATAGATCGAGATGCTATTTGCTGTTGTGTAATAGATAATTGTTTATCTGTGCTTTCAAGAGAATTTTTCAATCTTTCTTCTGCTGCTACTCTTAATTGTTCACTTTCTTTAAGCCTAGTCTCTAATTCTGAGGCTTTCGATTCAAACTCCACAGCATTTTTATTTGAGAAATCAACTTTACTCTCTAATACTTTATCTTTTTTGTTGCTCAAATGCGTAATACGAGATTGTATTTGCCATGTTAAAATTCCTAGAATAGCGTTTATCGCAACCAAAGATATTATGAGTACATTGCTAATTTTTTGTAAAACATCTAAGGAGTCCCAAAATGTCATTTTTATCTATTCTCGTTTTGCCATAAATTTTTAATTCCTACATATCATAGTTACCTTATTTTTACAATATTGAAAGATATTTTCCCTCTATTGTAAACATTTAATATCTCTTTTAAAGAAGTTATTTTGACACATCCCCTATAATGCCTATATAATATTTTTTAACGATACGCTTTGTTACAAATTTTAAGGTGCTTTGAGTTGTTGTAAAAAAATGAAACGCATTATTCTTTGGATTGTCTTTTTGTTATTACCATTTTCCAAAAATGTATATGCTATATACTTTGATTTGTCAGATGAAGAAATTAAGCAGGCTATTGAATTTGGTGAAAAAAACAAAAATATGGATAACACCGCTTTTTTAAATGAATGGATGAGTATATCAAACGATAAATACGAATGGGCAGCGTTGAATACAAAATTCTGTATACTGGCGTACGAGGCAAAGCAGGCTGCTCAGGCATCCAGAAACTTCACGAAACCACAAATACTTCAATTCATGTCAGAAGTAGAGGACACCCTATCATTTCATGTGGTTTTATATGGTAGTTCCCCTGATTTTGCCTGTAGTTATCAGGCCGTGTTATTATATAAAAACAAACCGATTCGGCCGATTTTAGAGCACAACGACGAACACGCGAAGGCTGCCAACTTGGGGATGAGGATACCCGTAATCTATCGTGCCATGTGCAGGTATGACTTTCCCAATTATTACATTGAACCCGTTGCCGAAGTCACCCTTGTCATTATCAGTCCGTTAAATAAAGAACGAAGATTCACTTTTGATTTAAGCAAAATGCGATGAAGGTAGGATTTTTGCAGACATTTCCCCTCTTTGGTGAAAAAGAGGGGAACACACAAAAAACTATTCACCATTTAAAGCAGTTGGATGCAGACCTGGTTGTTTTGCCAGAGTTGTTCAACACGGGATATCAGTTCACATCACGGGAGGAAGCACGAGCGATGGCAGAACCTATCCCAAATGGGCAGACAACACAAAGATTGATCACGCTTTCGAAGGAAAAACAGATGTATATTGTCGCTGGCCTTGCTGAACGTGAACAAGATCGTTGTTACAATTCTGCTGTAATTGTTGGACCAAAGGGGTTTATTGGTTGTTACCGGAAATTGCATTTGTTTTACCACGAAAAACAATGGTTCGAACCAGGAAACAATGGATTGCAGGTCTATGACATCGGATTGGCGAGGATCGGTATTATGATTTGTTTCGATTGGTTCTTTCCGGAGGTTGCACGATACCTGGCACTAAAAGGGGCTGATGTAATTTGTCATCCCGCAAACCTTGTCCTACCGTACTGTCCACAGGCCATGATTACACGGTGTATTGAAAACAGGTTCTTTGCCATAACTTCTAATCGTATCGGGACCGAAAAACGCACTGACGAGACTCTCTCCTTTATCGGTACAAGCCAAATTGTAGGCACGAAAGGTGAGATTTTATATCGTGCATCACCTGATCAGGAAGAAACAATGATTGTTGAAATTGAACCCCCAAAAGCCCGTAATAAACAGGTAACTCCCATGAACCATCTTTTTGATGACCGTAGAATGGAGTTTACATTTCCATAAGCTGGGTTGTGCAGGAATTTTCCTTTTATTCAAGCGGATTTCATGTAAACTTTTATAAATCATGTTAATCCTGTCTATCCTTTCTTAACAGAAATGTTTGGGTATTGCGATGGGTATTCTGATAGAGATTGATCATCGTGAAAGTAATGCCGGAATTAAAGAGATACTCCGGACAAAGGAAGATATTTCTGTGGAAGAAAAGCGGCTGCCCATTGGCGACTATCTTATCAATAAACATACTGCCGTTGAAAGAAAGACAACAAAAGACTTTGTTCTATCGATTATAGACGGCAGATTATTTTCCCAGGCATCCCGGTTAAAAAGACGCGCGGAAATACCCTTTATGGTAATAGAAGGGATGAACCTGTTTCAATCCGGCTATGATGTCGACCCGCAAGCAATCAAAGGCGCAATTGTTTCACTTTCTGTTTCCTGGCAAATACCACTGATATTTTCGAGGTCACCACAAGGGACAGCCGAAATACTGACTATGGCAGGTTCTCAGGACATTAAATATTACGAAGAAATACATAAAAGGATGGGAAGAAGACCCAAACGCATACAGACGCGGAAACTCTACATCCTTCAGGGATTACCTGGTGTTGGTCCCACAATAGCCAAACGTATGATGGAACACTTTGGGAGTATTGAAAAGATAATGAACTCCAGTGAACAGGAACTGGCCAGTATAGAAGGCATTGGCAAGAAAAAGGCTTCAAAAATACGTGAAATTGTAATGTAACTTTTCTCCGGAAGTTTTTTACTGGTGTCTTCTCGTCGTAATACGTTGATTCCATATTTTCTTTACTATTCCATCGTCATCTTCATCATAAATCTCTCCCACGACTTCTTCCAGGATATCTTCTAAGGTTACAATCCCCATCGTCTGATTACCCTGCCGTACAATGGCCATATGGATATGGTTTATTTGAAGTTCTTTAAGTATTCGAAGGATGGATTCCTGAACGTCTACAAGGTATGGTTTACGGAGCAGACTTGCAAGAGAAAACTCTATCCGGGTGTTCATCATAGCTACAAATTCCTTTGTATGAAGAATGCCGGTTACCTGTGGTTCCACATCATCCGAGAGGACAGGCAACCGTGTATGGCCACAGGCAATAATTGTCTTTAAAATTTCTTCTTTTCCCATAGAACTGCGAACGGTAACTACCTTAGAAAAGGGAAGCATAACATCTGATGCCTTCTTAAAACGCAGGGAAAAGAGATTCAAAAGATAATCCCTGTGAAATGGGTGGAGCGCCTTGAGTGATAATTCTGACACATCCCCTTCCAATGAATGGACATGGCGAATACCCATCAGGAAAAGAAGTTTTATTGTTGATTGCTCAAGTATATGAACGACAGGATTTGCTATTTTTGTCAAAAGAATAAGCAAACGACTTGAAAATAAGGCTATTTCTTCAGGGTAACGGATCGCAATGGCTTTGGGTACAAGCTCGCCAATAACAACGGTGAAGAAGCTAAATGGAATAACAAAAAGCGCAATACCAAACACCACCGCCATAGCGCCGGAAATATGAAAACAATTTTTAAGGGCAGGGAGAAAAGTCTCCTCAACTTTTGCCCCCCCTACGGCGGCTGACAATGTTCCAACGAGCGTAATCCCCACCTGGATAACGGCAAAGGTTCTTTCGGGGTGCGTCCGTAACGTGATAAATCTTTTTGCTGCGGCATTCCCTTTAACCGCCATATCTCGCATAAGGGGAACGTTGGTGGAGGCAAAAGCCATTTCCACGCAGGAAAACACACCATTGAGAAGAAGCAGTATAATTACGATAATCCATTCCATTTTATAAATAATAACAAATTTTTAGGGGGAATACTATAGAGCTCTTGTAAAAAATCGAGTAAGGATGTGCCTTGAAGTATGGAATACCTAAGTGGTTGAAAATACCGCCTCTGCGAGCCTGATCCCCGTAAAGAAATTTGTAACTATGCATATACAAGGGAGCAATCCGTATATACAGAAAGACAGGGTATCGTCGTGATGTGGCGAAGTGACGAGGCACAAATGACCTTTTGGGGTCTATGTGTATGGCGTGTTATTTAGTGCCAACGGCCATTTCTCAGTGAAGTGTTGACAATGCCCTTTGATGGAGATGGATAAATCAATACAGAGAACGAAATATTTCATCCACTATACCTAGTGCTTACTTGCGATAATAAACGATATTATAAAAAGTAATAAATAGGCGATATTGCAAGCTTTTCAGCACGAAAAATACTATCGCTAGTTAATGCAATTAAGCACTAGCGCAGCATAGCCGCAGCCAATTCTTCTTTATGAAAGCGGGGAGATTGCTTCGGAAAAGACCCTCGCAATGACACGGACTATGCGCTTTGATGGTACACTGCACGTTGTCATGGTGCATTGCACCTGTCGTTGTGCATAGCGCCTTGTCATTCAAAGAGAAACCCCTTATTTTGTCATTGCGAGCGAAGCGAAGCAATCTTTCTCTCATAAACAACTAGTACCTCTTAATAATAAGGGGGTGAGGGGAGTTGTAAAAAACTTACAAAAAAAGATGTTTTTACACAGTAATACTGTATAAGCAGAATTATTAAAACATTTTACAATGTTGTAACAAAAAACGCCTTTTCCCAAAACTCAGGAAAAGGCGTTTTAAAAAGTTGAAAATAATCTCTCTTACTCCAGGCTATAAGTCTAAGCCTTGCCCAGGGTCTTTTTACCTGGTTTCCACTCTACGGGACAAAGCTCTCCCGTTTGCAATGCCTTCAATACCCTGAGTACCTCTTCGACACTACGACCTATGCCTAAGTCATGAACTAATTGATATCGTACCTTTCCTTCAGGGTCAACAATAAATGTTCCCCTTAGGGAAATTCCCTTGTCTTCCAGAAGCACGCCGTATTTTCTGGAAACCTCTTTAGTCATATCGCTGAGTAAAGGGAAATTCAAGGTTCCAAGTTCTTTTAGCCATGCTTTATGAGAAAACACGCTGTCAACGCTCACTCCCAAAACCTGCGCATTTGCAGCTTTAAAATCACTGTCGCGTTTGGAAAATTCTGTTATTTCGGTAGGACATATAAAGGTAAAATCCAGGGGATAAAAAAATAAAACTACCCATTTCCCTTTAAATTCGTCCAAACACACATCCTTAAATTTGTCCCCTATTACACCCTGTAATGT
Organism: uncultured candidatus Brocadiaceae bacterium; assembly: GCA_964370795.1. Lineage (GTDB taxonomy): Bacteria > Planctomycetota > Brocadiia > Brocadiales > Brocadiaceae > JAHFOW01. Next base: position 25,963 of record CAYJME010000007.1, on the reverse strand, counting down.
AAACTCTGGCGCATTTTGTCCAACTCTTATACTCATAACAAAAACCTCCTTTTAAAAAATCAACAAATAACAATTATTACTAATTAACTATTAGCACATTTTATATTAAAAATAATAATTGTCAAGTTAATTTAAACTTACTTTTTTATGACAAAAAAAGTGAGCGCCATTACTTGAAAGACTAAGGCAAGCAATAAATATGCATGAACATCACTGTTTCGATTCATGTACGCAAAAACGAGTGAGCCAAAGACAAAGCATTGAATAACAGAGGCTAAAATTGTCAGCCAGGAAGCCGGTTCGTATGTTAAGGTTCGGCTAATGTTTTTTACTTCGTTGAGCAGGGATTCTACAATAAAATCCTTTTCCTCGTATCCCTTTTCTTGTTTTGTAAGGATGGTTAAACATTCTCTACAAACCCATTTCCCACTTTCCTGAATTATAGCGCGTCCGGCGCCAATATCATTTTTTGACAGGCTTCTTTTACAATGAGTGCAAAGTTTAATTTCTAACATAAATGTTTCAAAAAGTATCAGAATCCCTTATTTAAGGGCATATTGGTCAAGTTTTCTGTAAAGGGTTCGCTCACCAATACCAAGCATTTTGGCTGCCTCTTCTCTATTTCCACCCACTGCCGCTAATGTGCTTTTAATCAGTTCCCTTTCGGCTTCTTCCATAGTCATTCCGGCAACCAGGCAAGGCGCTGTGGTTGCTTCATCACTGCGCTGTAATATACGGTCTGGTATGTCTTCGACATCCAGGTAATCTCTGGTACTCACGACAACCATACATTCGATACAGTTTTTTAATTCCCGTACATTGCCCGGCCATTGATATTTATACAAAATTTTTCTGGCATCAGGCGAAATGTATGAGATTGTTTTCTTGTGTACTTGTGAAAATTCGCGAATAAAAGCATCAATAAGCAGGTTAACGTCTTCAAGCCGCTCTCTGAGAGGTGGCAATTTGATGGCTACCACGTTGAGCCTGAAATATAAATCCTCCCTGAACTTTCCTTCCTTAATGAGTTTTTCGATATCCTGATTTGTGGCGGCAATCAGCCGAACGTCCACTTCAATGGACTCATTACTCCCGACACGGGTAATTACACCATCTTCTATCACCCGCAATAATTTTACCTGCGTAGAAAGCGGCATGTCTCCAATTTCATCGAGAAACAACGTGCCGTGATGGGCATATTCAAACTTTCCTTTTCGCAGGTAAAGCGCCCCGGTAAAAGCGCCTTTTTCATGTCCAAAGAGCTCACTTTCAAGAAGATTTTCGGGTATTGCGGCAGAATTCAAAATAACCAACGGGTGATTCTTCCGCGGGCTGTTATTGTGAATAGTCTTCGCTATAAGTTCTTTTCCCGTGCCGCTTTCACCGGTAATCAATACCGTGGCTGTTGTGCCTGAAATCTGGTTAACAATATTCAATACCTTATGCATCTTGGGGCTATTGCCGATAATACCGGATAAACCAAATTTTTCATCAAGCTGTTTATGGAGTTCTTGATTGCTCCTGACGAGATTCTGTTTCTCAACGATTTTGCTCACTTCTGCACGGAGGTGATTAATATTGATGGGTTTCAAAAGGTATGTGGCAGCGCCTCTCTGCATTGCATCTACTGCGGTCTCTATTGTACCGTATCCGGTAATGAGGATGACCTCCGCCTCAGGTAACCGTTCTTTTGTGGCCTTAAGTATTTGAAGGCCATCAATGTCATGCATGATTAAATCAGTAACGACAATATCAACCTCCCCTGTTTCTATAATTTTCAAGCCTTCCCTGCCGCTCGTAGCAATAAGACATTTATAACCTACCCTCTGTAATGCTTCTGCGGTTGCTTTTGCATGTTCTTCTTTATCGTCGATAACCAGAATAACAGTTTGATTTGGCATGGGTCAATCAATAGTTAACTGAATGGGTAATCTTATAGAAAAATTGGTGCCTTTTCCCTCTTCACTTTGAACAGCAATAGTTCCTTTGTGTTCTTCAATAATACGTTTTGTCGTCGGAAGCCCAAGACCTGTTCCCGTCTTCTTGGTAGAAAAATAGATCTGAAATATTTTATCAACATTATCTTTCGGAATTCCAGTACCTGTATCGGTAATATCTATTTGTATATATTTTTTATCCCGTGCGGTACGAACCATGAGTTCTCCCCCATGTGCCATTGCCTGTTCCGCATTGATTATAACATTTAATATCGCTTGTTTTATAAGATTCTTATCGACACGGCAGAGGGGAAGGTACGCATCGTAACTCTTGAGCATCAATATATTTTTCTGTTTAAGCTTCGGTGTAACAAAATCAACGACTTCATCTAAAACCTCATTCATATCTTCGGTTTTTAGTTCGAGTTTCTGTCCCCTCGCAAATCTGAGAAAATCATTTAATATTTCTTCTAATCGCTGCGCTTCACGTTGTAATGCCTGAATCTTATGAGATGCCCGCTTGCTATTATCCCCTACCATACTCTGAATATCCTCTTTCAGAAGTTGAAGATTTATATTCATGGTGCTTAAGGGATTCTTTATTTCATGGGCAAGCCCACCAGCCAGAGTGCCAAAAAAAGCCAAGCGTTCTGAATTCATCGCCCTTTTTTCAAGGTCTCTTGTCTTTTCAACAGCCCTTCGTATATACCAAAAGGCCATTGGAATAAGGAGAAGTATAGCTATTGATGCACCTATAAAGTATTGGATCACATTAAAAAAATGAGCCAGGAAAAAACGTTCCGTTCACTTTCTCCCTGGCTCAATGATTTTATTGTATTATTTTTAGGAAGGTATGCGAGTTACTTTTTGAGCTTGCAGACCTTTTGCACCTTCGACAATATCAAATTCTACTTTCTCTCCATCCTCGAGTGTTTTAAACCCATCGCCTCCGATATTTGAATAGTGCACGAAAACATCTGCTCCACCATCTTGTTCGATAAAACCAAATCCTTTTTTTGCGTCAAACCACTTAACTTTACCCACTGCCATATCCATTGCTCTCCTATTTAAATAATTACATCTCAAAACAACAAAACTTACTCGCTCATCTGTTTTATCCTTTATATCCTCCCTCTCCTCCTATAAAGACCAAAAGATACAATAACAGATAAAAGTCTTCTCTCCGAAAAAACATTTAAAAAATCATGATATGGATTTCAAATTTTTTTCTGATTTTTTATTGTTAACCCTTTAAGACTGGGGGTTGTTCTTGTTCCTTAATGGCAGCTTTCCTGCTTAGTTTGACCCTTTTCTGATCATCAATTCCAATTACTTTTATCATAATTTCCTGACCAACCTGTACCACATCCTCCACCCTCTCAACATAACCATCAGATAGTTCAGAAATATGAACAAGACCATCATGGCCAGGAAGGACTTCAACAAATGCACCATACTCTTTTAGTGAAAGTACTTTGCCCTGGTAAGTCTTTCCGACCTGAATTTCCTCAGTCATGCGCTCTATCCATGTTTTAGCTTTCTTTGCAGATTCTGCCAGTGTGGCAGAAATCATGACCGTACCGTCATCTTCAATTTCAATCTTTGCGCCGGTTTCTTCCTGTATCTTTTTGATGTTTTTACCACCAGGGCCAATAACCATGCCAATTTTATCAGGTTTAATTTTAATATGAAGAAGCCGCGGCGCATGTATGGAAATCTCAGGTCTTGGTTTATCAATAACCCTTGAAAGTTCACTTATTATATGCAGTCTTCCCTCTTTTGCCTGGGTAAGTGCGTCACGCATAATTTTCTCTGTTATTCCTGAGATTTTTATGTCCATTTGCAGGGCTGTAACGCCATTCGCTGTGCCAGCAACCTTGAAATCCATATCGCCCAGATGGTCTTCTGTGCCCAGGATATCTGACAGAATACACACATGTACCCCTTCTTTTACAAGGCCCATAGCGATACCAGCGACCGGAGCATTAATAGGCACACCGGCGTCCATCAACGAAAGCGTTCCACCACAAACGGTGGCCATCGAAGATGAACCGTTAGATTCCATAATATCGGAAACAATCCTTATGGTGTATGGAAATTTTTCGGGAGGAGGAAGAACTGCCTCTATCGCCCGTTCAGCCAACGCCCCATGACCAATTTCACGTCTTCCGGGGCCACGCAAAGGCTTGACCTCTCCAACGCAAAAAGGCGGAAAGTTATAGTCCAGCATAAATTTTTTTGAATATTCATCCTCGAGGGTGTCGACTTTTTGCTCATCCATCGTCGTACCCAGGGTCACCACTACAAGGGCCTGTGTTTCACCTCTTGTGAAGAGCGCTGAACCATGTGTTCTGGGCAGCATTCCCACTTCGCAGGTAATAGGACGAATATCAACGAATCCACGTCCATCCGGTCTTTTACCTTCCTTTATTATCTGGTCACGAACAACAGTCGTTTCTATTCTTTCAAAGACCAACTTGATTTCTCTCCTGGAAGGAGCACTTTCCTCATCAGTGCAATATTCACTTATTATTTCTTTCAGCAACTCACCTAAAGCTTGAGATCTTTCGTGTTTTCCCGGTGTCTGGTTTCTTTCGAGTATTTTGTTATAGTATTTCTTTTTAATATCTTCCAGGAGTTCCTCATTTATTTTTAAAGGTGGAATGGATTGTTTGGCTTTTCCACATTTTTCCAGCAGTTCCTTCTGAAGTTGTACGATTTCTTTGATAAAGGCATGTCCAAACATTATGGCATCAACCATGCGTTCTTCAGGGACTTCCTTGCTGGAAGCCTCAACCATAGTAATTGCATCTTCTGTCCCTGAAACTACAAGGTCCATAGCGCTCGTTGCCAGCTCTGCATGGGTAGGATTAATCACAAATTCCCCATTAATATACCCAACCCTCACCGAGCCAGTAGGACCGATAAATGGAATGCTTGAAACAGATAACGCCACAGAAGCTGCAATCATTGCAAGAATGTCAGGGTCGTTTTCTTTATCTGCCGAAAGAACCATGGACATGATTTGAACTTCTTTCATGTATGTTTCAGGGAAGAGCGGTCTGATGGGACGGTCTATTAACCGCATGGTCAAAATTTCTTTAAGGGTAGGTCTTCCTTCTCTCTTAAAGAAACCTCCGGGAAATTTACCGGCTGCGTATGTCTTTTCTCTATACTCTACGGTGAGTGGGAAAAAGTCTGCATCTTCCTTTTGTTCAGTTGCCGACACCGCTGTAGCCAACACCACCGTATCTCCATATTGAACTAATGCCGCGCCATCAGCCTGTCTTGCAATTCTGCCAACTTCAATACTAAGAACTCTTTTGCCGATCAATTTTTCTACTTTATATACCACACTACACCTCCAACTTGTCTATTTACAATTTTTTGCGTTTGACCAGCAAAAGGAATTGTTAAATTTATTATTATACATTTCTTCAATAGTTCGATAAGTCACTCCTCTAGTTTTATTTACGAATACCCAGTTTTTCGATAAGAAGCTTATATCTTTTATTGTCATTATTCGACAAGTACTTCAGCAATGCAGACCTATGCCCAACCATCTTAAGCAGTCCTCTACGGGAAGTATGGTCCTTTTTGTGCGATTTTAAATGATCGCTTAAATGGTTGATCCGCCCCGTGAGCAATGCTACCTGTACCTCTGGAGAACCTGTGTCCGTTTCATGTACCCGAAGATTACTGATAATTTGTTGTTTTACTTCTTTATTCATCATTTTCCTCACATAAAATTATGCTGAATATGTGCCATTTTTCCTCAAGCACAATCCTAAACTATATAACATACCATAAATTAACTTATGAAGTATATCAAAGCTTGACAGCCCTTTGCAATAAAAAAATTTATAGCTTCTCTAATATTTGACCGAGTAAACTTTCAGCATCGTCCTTATTTGTCGAAAGAAATGTCATGCCAAGTATATTGCCGCTCAGTGCACATGAAGTGTACCGGGATGTCTTATTATAAAAGGTATGAATTGCTCCGAACGTAGATTCTTTTTCTTCCCAGCGCCGCCATAATTTTATCACATCGTTAAATGCCGATTCGGCAGTATTTCTGTCTGGATACATGACAAGCATCAATTTAAAAGGGTCTGTATTAGGTTTTGGTTGATACTCTGCGATAACGGCGTCAGTTTTTTCACTCAGTTGAAACACATTCTCCTCGATGAAATTATCAGAAATATAAATATTATCAAGGACGATTTTTTTGTGAAAGAATACCTCGCTCCCCTTAACGAGATATTGTTGAGGAAGATAAGCCATAGTAGCCGGTAACACCGTCTTCTTATATGGCATCACATTGACAATCGCCCTGCCTGCTAAAGTAACCTCCTCAGACGAAACATCACCTTCCCTCGGTTCGATCTTTATTACATACATATCATTCCAGACGCAAAGATAATTGTTGAACAATGCACTTCCATTCCCCACCTTTATATCCGTTCCTGCCCTGTCTTTACTAAAAACACCAAAAGCATCGTCAGAATGAGCAAATTCCCAGATATCGACAAGGAGTTTTTTGTCCGGTTCTTTCTGATATTCAGTCGTGGTAACTCGAATAAACGAATATGATAAATAAGGCTCTGCCCCACCATCGATATATTCATAAAGCCTTTCCTTTCCCTCGTAAGGGATAGGATCGGAAACCCTCTTCCATCCACCGAGTGTTTTTGGGAGAAAATTATTCACCGAATACCCTTGTGTCTTCTTTTGTACAGGAAGTAGCTCTTGCTTTATTTTGGTCTGGGGTTGTACTCCTTCCACAACAATAGCAGCTGTCCCTAAAACAGGACACACCTTTTCACAAAATCCACATCCGGTGCAAACCTCCTCCCGGACAAAAGGCCTGCGAATCTCCCGTTGGTGTGCGTCCACATAGGTATTAAAATGGATGGCCTTTGTAGGCACAGGACATACCTCTTCACATACGCCACAATTAAAATCCTGCCATTCTTTATCGAGTTCCGGAAGCCTTGCATAGCCTGCCCAGGGAATACATCTGTTATGGTCAATCCGTGCCTTACCCAGCGCAACCTGTCGCTTTTCGTCTAATTCCAGACGTTTGATTGCGCCCGATGGACACACACGGGTACAGAGTACGCACCCATAGTCGCAGTAACCAATCCTGGGAATGAGCTTCGGCGTCCACATACTTTCTATGCCGCCTTCCAACAATACCGGGTGTAAACCATTCGTCTTGCACACCTTCATACACTCCCCACAGCGGATACAGCGTGCAATGAATTCCTCTTCATCCAAAGCGCCAGGAGGACGAATAATGGACGTCTTTCCTTTATTCATAAACTTTGTATAGTTTAATTTTAACAATGGCACTATTGCTGCGCTGGTTAAACCAGTGAAGAGAAATGCCCTCTTCGACAGATCAATGGCATGTCTCTGTTCGGCAGGTTGTCTCATCCCAAAGGTAATGCTATTTTCAGGACATACACTCTGACATGACATACATAAAACACACTCGCCATCCCTGGTACCATGTCCATCGCTGGTAATTGCCCCCATACCGCAATTTTCAACGCAGAGGCCGCAACCGGTGCATGAAGAAGAAACGGTTCTTTTAAATAGTGACCAGTCTGAAATAAGCGCAAAGAGAGCGCCCATCGGACATACATTCCTACACCAGTATCGCCGGTACACCATTCCAAAGGAAATGAGCCCGATAAATATAACAAGAAGGATTCCATGTGCCCTGAAAAAAGGTGCATGATAGGCAAAAAGAACATATTGGGCAAGTATTTGAATTAAGGAGAAAAAGTATCCAATAACAGGAATGGTACTCAAGAAAGCAAAAATACCGTTCACAAGCTGAACAACATACGGGTGGATACTTATTGAATATGCACTGGTAGCAATGGAAATCGGATCAAACCACCCAACACACTGCCGTGTAAACAGAAGGCTGATCAGGAGAAAGGCAAGGAGATAGTACTTTACCCGGCGCCCATTGTAAATATTTTTCTGAGATTTCTTTCTGATGGAAGTAAAGAGGTGGTCGCTCAAATCAATCGTTGTTCCCAGCGGGCAAACCCATCCACAAAAAAAACGTCCAAAGGGAATACTGAGGAGTAATACAACAAAAGCAGGCCAATATTTTACAATAAACGTCTTTGCCGCCATCATTGCCCCAATAGCCGAAAGCGGGCTCATACGGAGGAATACATTGGCCGAAAGGTCTCTCTCTGTAAGAGGGTCTAAAAAGAGGAGCAGATAAAGAAAGATGGAAAAGGATAGGAACTGTACGGTCTTCCGTGCGTAATATGGCCAATCGTTTCTAAAGTGTTTTTTTTGCATGAGTGTATTGAGTGAATTGACAATTAATCCTTATCATTTTCCCCCTGAACAAGCTCGCTCTTATAATACTGTTCAACAAAGACTTGTTTGATCCTTTTCAATTCCAGCTTCGGTAAATATGCCAAAAGCTCCCAGCTCATGTTGAGTGTCTCTTCAATCGTTCTATTTTCCTCTTCTCCCTGTAAAAGGAAAACCTTTTCAAAGACTTCGGAAAATTTTATGTACTGCAGATCGATTGACGTTAATGCGGATTCGCCCAGTACAACAGCAAGTTCCCGCGCATTCTTTCCCCGGGCGTACGCCGCATAGAGTTGATTTACCACGTCGGCATGGTCTTCCCGTGTCTTCTCCCTGCCAATCCCCTTATCTTTCAGCCGTGACAGGGATGGCAAGACATCAATAGGTGGGTAAACTCCCTGTGCATGAAGTAATCGGCTCAGGATAAGCTGCCCTTCGGTAATATACCCCGTCAGGTCCGGGATGGGATGTGTCTTGTCATCTTCCGGCATCGTCAAAATGGGTATTTGAGTGATCGAGCCTTTTTTGCCTTTAATACGCCCTGCACGCTCATAAAGAGTGGCAAGGTCGGTATAGAGATACCCCGGATACCCCCGGCGTCCCGGTACCTCCTTTCTCGCCGCAGAGATCTCACGCAATGCCTCACAGTAATTTGTCATATCCGTGAGGATAACCAGCACGTGCATATCCTTTTCATAGGCAAGATATTCAGCAACGGTCAACGCCATACGCGGTATGGCAATACACTCGATAACAGGGTCGTTTGCCAAATTGATAAAAAGCACGGCACGTTCGAGGGCGCCCGTGCGTTTAAAATCGGTAATAAAGTAATGAGCCTCTTCAAAGGTAATGCCCATAGCTGCAAAGACCACGGCAAATTTTTCTTCGCACTGAAGCACCCTTGCCTGGCGGGCAATCTGTGCTGCAATCTTTGCGTGGGGAAGTCCTGCGCCAGAAAAAATAGGGAGTTTTTGACCGCGCACAAGGGTATTCATCGCATCAATGGCAGAAATACCTGTTTGAATAAACTCATTCGGATATTCACGCGCAAAAGGGTTCATCGGGTTACCGTTAATATTTACATACACATTGGGCATAATCGGAGGTCCACCATCAATCGTCTCACCCGCGCCATTAAAAATTCTGCCAATGATGTCCGGTGATACGCCAACCTCCATCCCCTTTCCCAGGAATTTTACCTTAACATTTTCTCTGGCAATCCCCCGCGTTCCCTCAAATACCTGAACAAGCGCCCTACCTTCTGAAATCTCCAATACCCTCCCCCGTCGTATCTCCCCACTGTCCAGTCTTATTTCAGCAAGTTCGCCATACGTAACCCCCTCCACTTCCTGCATCAGAACGAGGGGACCTATAATATTCCGCACATTCAAATATTCCTTAAACAATTATATCCCTCAATATTTTCATTTAAACACGTTAACCAAGATTACACAGATGGCGCAGATTATATGAGCACTAAAGCAACTTTAATACAATAAGTACAAACTTATGCAGGTTCACCTGCGAAAATAGAACGGACTTTGTAACCTATAGACATTACAAATTGACCACCCCCTACGGGAGACGCAGCGTACCATGCGACATTCCTTATCGGAAAAACGGATTATGCTGTTTCTCGTAACCTATAGTAGTACGGGAGCCGTGTCCCGGATATGCCATGACATGTTCGTCTAACGTAAACAACCGTGTTTTAATTGAGTGAATGATGTTGTCATAGGAACCTCCGTAGAGGTCTGTCCTCCCAATCGATCCGGCAAAGAGCGTATCGCCGGTAAATACGATATTTTCCATAAGAAGACATATACTGCCAGGAGAATGCCCCGGTGTATGAATCACCACAATTGTTTCATTTCCCAGGACAATTTTGTCGCCGTCTTTCAATGGCCTGTCAACCTGAGGCATCGAAATCTTCGGGAGGCCAAAGGCATCGGTTTGTTCATTTAAAGCGCGAAGGAGGGGGATTTCATCCTGGTGAATAAGGAATTTTGCGCCCGTTGATATTTGCAGGGCGCTTATACCGCCCACATGATCAAAATGGGCATGTGTATTTATCAGGTATTGTAAGGTTAGACGACGTTTCTTTAAGATATTCAAAATTTCTTCGGGATTGCCGCCGGCATCAATAACAATTGCCGTCTTGTCTTTTTCAGCACCCAGCACATAGCAGTTTACTTCCAAAGGGCCAACGGCCAGTGTTTCAAAGATTACATTATTCATTTTCATGGTATTTATGATATGTTTTTAAGGTTTTTCGATTTTGTGAATTTGTTACATTTTATCAGTAATTGCGAGTGTTTCAAGGCAATTTAATCCTTACTATATTTATGCATAAATTAAAGACTTGCCTGAATTGAAACAAGATGTTAGTATAACAAAAAAGTATTAGTATACAAAAATATATCAACAAACAAAACTTGGATATTAAGGACAAAAAGACATGAAGGGACTTATAAAATCAGCGCTTAAAAAAGTAACGCTTGAAATGATATACCAGGTAGTTGATGAAAAAACAGAAGACATAATCACGGTAGTAAATGACATCAAAAAGAGACAGGAAGACGATTTCAGGTATATCATTCAAAAGATAGATAATGATATTGGACAGTTAAGAACTGAAGTAAAGAACGATATTGGCCAGTTAAAGGGTGAGATGCATCAGTTCAGGAATGAGGTAAAAAATGAAATTGACCAGTTAAGAACTGAAGTAAAGAATGAAATCGGACAATTACGGCAAGAAATGAGTCAATTAAACCAGCGGATTGATACCATAATTCAAATGCTGGTGAATATAAGACAGCAAGGCTAATCTGCACTCATTACCATAGTTATAATGGTACATATCTACAAATTATTGTTATTACAATCAATCTTGAGCCTCTGTAATGCAAGAGATTGCTTCGTCACTCCATTTCTCACAACGACATTGGTACGGTATACTTTTTTGAAATAATATACGGGTCAAAAGAGACACTCCAAAAAACCCACGATGAATCTGCTCGCACAGAAGCTTGCATTGTCATTGCGAGGCTTTTTTCCGAAGCAAACTTCTATTATTATTTAAGAGAGAAAGATTGCTTCACTTCGTTCGCAATGACACGGGAAAGATTGCTTTGCTGTCGCTCGCAATGACAAGCGAGACAAGGCTTTTTACATAGACTCTTTATGCCTGCCCAACAGCAGACAAGGTGACTAAATAAAAAGATACATATAACAAAGTTAAAAAATAACACAAACAAAAAGGGGCAGGTCTTAAACCTGCCCCTTAAAAAAAGGTCAATAGCAATGTATGCTATGTCAGAAATAGGAAATGCCCCTTAATCGGACAATCCATTTACTGGCAGAGGAACAGAACTACTACCTGACGAACCGTTTCCTAACTGTCCGTTAGCGCCATACCCCCATGCCTCTACCTCACCGTTGGATTTTCGTGCTACGCTGTGATATCCGCCATCAGCAAGAGAGGTTACATTATTGATGAGTTTTGTACGAACAGGGAATAGCCTTTGGATGGTCGTACTATCCCCTATCTGACCTTCGCTGTTTCTTCCACATGCCCATACCTTGCCATCACCCTTCAGGAAAAGCGTATGGTCTCTTGACGGCGCAATGGAAGTTATATTAGCAAAACCAGCCCCACCTACCAAACCGGGTATGTTTTTATTGGTAGTACCACCATCTCCTAATTGACCACGCCAGTTTCCACCGCACGAGAAGGCTATGCCATCTGACCTCAAAACAAAACTACTGTTTCCGCCGGCATAAACGGCGCAAATATCAACCAAAGAGCCCATCGGGACAGGGGTTAATTTCCCCGTATTTGTGCCGTCTCCTAATTGACCTTCTGCATTATTTCCACATCCCCAGACGGTGCCGTCCCTTTTTAAGAACAGACTATGACGTCCACCGGCAGAAACCGCAACAATATCGGTAAAACCCGCCACTCCAAAGCCTACAGGCACGGCTAAAGGTCTGTTAAGTGTAGTGCCATCCCCTAGTTGTCCATTTGCGTTATAACCCCACCCCCAAACAGTACCGTTAGAATCCAGTGCAAGGCTATGCCATGATCCGGCTGAAACCTGAACAATGTTTCCGGGCAAACCACCGCTTTGAATAGGCACAGAAGAATTCGTTGTACTGCCGTCTCCTAATTGTCCTTCGTTATTCCTTCCCCATGCCCAGACGGTACCGTTCGCCATCAAGGCAAGCGCATGCCATCCACCGTCTTCATCCGTATTACCAAATGAACTGATGTCCACAATATCTTTGATGTTCAATACCCTTACTGGCGAATCTCTTCGGTTGTCAGAGCCATCCCCTAATGATGTCCATCCGTTATTACCCCAACTCCATACACTACCATCCCCTCTCAGGATGTAACAGTTATATTTGCTCGCTGTGACGAGGAGAGGTTCGCAGCATCCCAATACCTGCAAGGGAGTCTTTACCTCGTAGAAAGGCCAATTGGTGTGTGGTCCGTTTCCAACTTCTCCATCAACATTATATCCACAAGCCCAGAGTGATTTATCTTTTTGGTACGCTACGGTGTGATAACCGCCACAAGCTATAGCGGTATTATTCTTAAAATTGGCGCCACCCATTAAAACAGGGATTTGATTCTGCGTGGTATTCCCATTGCCTAACTGACCATATCCATTGTAACCCCACGTCCAAACCGTCCCATCAGATTTTCTCGCTGCACTATGCACAGCGCCGCACGCAACAGATTTCACATTAAATAACCCGCTTACCTGGACAGGCAAAAGTCTGGTGGACGTTGAGTTATCCCCTAATTGTCCATTATCATTCAATCCCCAAGCCCATGCTGAACCGTTTGATAAACATACGAGGGAATGATTGTCGCCTGCACCTATGGATATTGCATTAGCAATTGTGGCAACCTGCACCGGGACATTACTGTCTGCAGTGGTCCCATTTCCCAATTGGCCGAACTGGTTTGAACCCCATGCCCATACCGTGTTGTCGTTCTTCAAGGCGAGGTTATGAAAGGCCCCGCACACAATAGCTACAACATTGGAAAGACCACTGACTTGTACCGGGGTTAACTTGTCATTATTCGTGCCGTCTCCTAGCTGTCCGTCACCGTTGAAACCCCATGCCCATACCGTGCCGTCCTTCTTTAAGGCAAGGGCGTGGTACGCACCGGCTGCAATTGCCTGCACCTTACTTAAACCAGCAACCCGAACAGGGTTATTTCTCAAAATTGTAGTGCCATCACCTAATTCCCCTTCGTCATTATATCCCCAACCCCAGACCTTACCTTTGGAATCTAATGCAAGGCTAAACCACCAGCCACCAGCCACTTTTTTTATGCCCGTAAGATTCGCGACCTTAACAGGACCGCTGGCACTTACTGGTCCATATGTCCATCTGCCCAACTGCTCAAAACCATTCCATCCAAATGACCACACGCTCCCATCATCTTTTACTACCAGGTTATGGTATCTGCCGGCCGCAAATGCGACAATGGAATTCATCAATCCTACTGCATTTACTGGTTTTTTGGCATCTGTGGTTTTATTGTTGCCAACCTGACCACTTGAATTTTCCCCCCATGCCCAGACAGCATCATTGCCTCCCAGTGTTACCCATCCCCAATTGACCGCTCGCATTTTCCCCACACGCATAAACATTTCCATCCGTTTTTAAAGCAAGACTATGTAAACCACCACCAACAAGGGCAACAACGTCTTTTAAATTCAAACCACTGACTTTCTTTGGGGTATTCTGGTCTGTTAAACTATTAAGACCCAATTGTCCGCTGCTGTTAGACCCCCATGCATAGATGGAACCATCGGTTACCGCCGCCAGGCAATGAGCGCCGCCACATGCAATAGCGGTTGCTTTTGTTATATTATTTACATTAACAGGGGCATTGCTATCATCATTCGTTCCATCACCTAATTGTCCTTTGGTATTTGCACCCCAGCTACGCAATCCTCCATCGCATCTCAATGCAAGGGAAAATTCGTCACCACATGCTATAGCAATACCACTTTCAGAGTCTTGTACTTTTACAGGAACATTGCTATCGGTATTTGTTCCATCACCCAATTGTCCTTTGAGGTTTGCCCCCCATGCCCAGACGGTGCCGTCAGATCTTAAGGCAAGGCTATGGTTTTTACCTGCTGCTATTGCAATAACATTGCCAAGACCATTCACCCGTACGGGTTTTTTACTATCGGTATTTGTGCCATCGCCCAATTGACCATTGGTGTTTGCTCCCCATGCCCATACGAATCCATCCGATTTTAAGGCAAGACTGTGCGACCCACCGCCAGCAACAGCAACAACATCCGTTAGATTCTTTACCTGAACGGGTGTTTTTTGATTGATAACGGTATTGTCTCCCAATTGTCCCTTGTCATTTAATCCCCAAGCCCAAACGGTGCCGTCACATCTTATATGCAGACTATGATTACTACCACCTGCGAGCCGTGAAGTGTGTGCATTTGATAAAGCATACGAATTCGCCGAAACACCGACGGTCGAAAATATAAGCACTATGAGGAAATACCAGATTGATTTATACCTCGTTCTATGTTTGCTATCCATTTTTAAATTACCTCCTTATAAAATTAACACGCCTTCATTTTACCTGACAGGCACTGCAAAACCTGCCCGTACGCTAATAATCCAAATTTCAATTTAAGAACTTTTACCTCCCTCCTTAAAAAAGAAGACTCAAAAACTACTTTTCTTGAGAAGTTTTGATATGTATATGTAATGGAAATATTGTAACTTAAATGTATTAATTTTTAAACTAAAATAGATTACATGAATTTTAAAATCAATATCAAGGTTTTTCAAAATATAATGACACGCTCTATGCACTTTGATTGGTACACTGTCACTGTTCATTGCATCCGGTAGTTGCGCATTGCGCTTTGTCATTGCGGATAGAAACCGGTCATTGCGACTCTATCCTGTCATTGCGAGTGAAACGAAGCAATCTTTCTCTCATAAACAAACACTACCCCAAGAATACAAAACGCGTGGGGATTACTCCGTAAAAACCTTCGCAATGACCTAACTCAACACAGCTTGCAACCAAATCCCTTTTCTCAAGGGGATTGTGAAAAAACAGTTCACGTGGTATATGTGAAGATGATTGACAACCCCCTGAATCCCCCTTAGAAAAGGGGCGAGGGGGTTGTATTCGCACCCATTTAGAATACAGGCTAAACGGTTACTGAAAAACTTGCATAAAAAAGAAGTTTTTAGACGAGAAACAGTAAGCAAAATCAATTCCCAATTCATCAAATTTGAAATATTTCAGCTAACCTGTTGAAATAAAAGAAATTGTTACTAAAATGAGTGCAACAAGGATGCCTCATAAACCGAAAATAAATCTAAGAACGTGGAATATTATATCTAAAATTGTTGACACGTACGCAGGATGAATAACACTGCGGGGTGAATTGACCTTTTGAAATTTCTTAACATGATCAAGATAAAATCTCGCCTCTTATCTCTTGCTCGTTATGTCTCGTTTCTCATGAAATGCCCAATGACTAAATTTCCAAATTTTGCTCCGTAGGAGCTCTGTTTCGGATTATACATTTTAGTTCTACAAACAGATCGCCTCTCCGAGGCTAAATCTTTTATTTTTATTTGACATTTTATTAGAAATTAGAATTTAAAAATTTATCAACTTATTTATCTCGTTGACTATAGGTCTTCCTATTGACAACGCTACCAAAATAAAAAAAGGGGCAGGTCTTCAACCTGCCCCTGAAAAAATACATCTGGCTTGCCATGCTTCCAAAATGACATCAAGATTACGGAAATATTACATACCGTTTACGGAAACAGGAATAGCGCTATCGCTAGTTGTTCCATTACCTAACTGTCCACTGCCATTATCACCCCACGTCTTGATACGGCTATCGCCATTTCTTCCAATACCGTGGCGATTCCCTGCGGAAATAGAGGTACTCCAACCCACAACCCTATTGCGAACGGGAAGTAATCTCTCGGTAGTAGTACTATCTCCCAACTGACCCTGTCCATTATAACCACATCCCCATATCCTTCCATCTGATTTCTGGAAGAGGGTATGGTAATGGCCGCCGTCAACGGAAACAATGTTCGTAAATATCCCGCTTCCTATTACTACAGGCGTAAATTGATGGGTTTTCGCATTATTGCCCACTTGACCAAAGTCATTCCTTCCCCATCCCCAGACCGTACCATCTGCCTTTATTGCAAAACTTTCATAAGGACCTACACCAATAGCGACAGCACAATCAGACGAAAAAGTACCTATCTGGACAGGGAGTAGTTCGGGGGGATCGGTTCCTACTTCGTCTCCGTCTCCAATCTGTCCGTAAACATCGGAACCCCAAGCCCATACGCTACCATCAGCTTTGAGGGCAAGGCTATGACGAGTACCTGCCGCTATGGCAATGACGTCCCTGAAGTCTATTGCTATTCCAACCCTTACCGGCAAGGACTTGTTCACCGTCGTATTATCCCCTAATTCGCCGTCCCCATTATATCCCCATGCCCACACGGTACCATCCGACTTCAAGGCGAGACTATGGTATCCGCCTGCAGAAACAGCGATAACATTCTTGAATCCAACGCCACCTGCAAGCGCAGGAGAACTTTTAGGACTTGTTGTTCCATCACCCAGTTGACCATAGGTATTTATACCACACGACATAATAGTTCCATCCGCCAGGAGCACCAGGGTATGCTGGGCGCCACCAGAATCTTCCGAACCTAATGCGCTCACGGCAACGGCATTTTTCACATTAATCATTCTTACAGGAGTTAACCTTCCATTGCCTGTACCATCTCCTAATTTCCCACTGCCATTATATCCCCACCCCCATACCGAACCATCCGCTTTTATTGCGTAGCAAGCCTGATTTCCGGCTTCAACGACGAGAGGACAACTTAATCCCATTACCTGGAAGGGTACCCTTTTATCTTCCCCGGTGGTAACAAGCCCATTACCTAATTGTCCCTCGTCATTTCTCCCCCATTCAAAGAATGTGCCATCCTTTTTCTGTGCAAGGCTATGGTAACCGCCTGCATCAATGGAAGTTATGTTTTGAAAATTGCTCGTTGCTGTTTCGCCTAATACTAAAACAGGGACGGTCCTCTCCGTGACGGTATTATCTCCCAACATCCCCTCTCCATTGTACCCCCAGGCGAAAATCGTTTTATCCGTTTTGAGAACCAAACTATAGTATGCCCCGCAAGCAACTTCTTTACCATCTATCACCCCCGTTACCTGGACGGGTGAAAGACTATTAATTTTCGTTCCATTTCCTAACTGGCCGTTTCCATTGTACCCCCATGCCCAAAGAGTGCTATCTGTAGACCTTCTCACCAAACTATGAAGTTCACCGGCGGCAATGGATGTTATGCTATTTACATTAACACTTAAAACCTGAACAGGAATATTACTATCGACATTCGTGCCGTCTCCTAACTGACCAAAGGAATTCCAGCCCCATGCCCATACAGTACCATCATTTTTCAAGGCAAGATTATGAAAACTGCCGCAGGCAATCGCTATAATATTGGTAAGGCCACTTACCTGTACGGGTGTAAGTCTGTCGGTGTTTGTTCCATCCCCCAACTGGCCATCGCCATTATATCCCCACGCCCAGACCGTTCCATCGTTTTTCAATGCAAGACTATGAAATGCACCTGCCTCTATTTTGCTCACATTACTTAAACCAATAACTTGACCAGGAATTGTTTTATCTACCGTAGTTCCGTCTCCTAATTCGCCATCTGCATTATATCCCCAAGACCAGACTTTTCCATCCGACGTCAAAGTAAGACTGAACCACCACCCACCAGCAACATTTTTTGCATTGCGAAGACCAATTACCTCTACCGGAGCGCTTCCATCTACGTATGTCCAGTAGCCTAATTGTCCAAACTTGTTCCATCCCCATGCCCAGACAGTGCCATCTGATTTTACTGCCAACGTATGAAACCTGCCCCCATCATAAGCAATGACTGTTCCGGTTTGATTGAGCACTTTAACCGGTTTTTTCTGGTCTGTTGTTTTATTATTTCCTACCTGACCACTGGAGTTTTCACCCCAGGCATCCACAGAATCGTTCGCCTCAAGCGCAAGGCTGTGGGCAATACCCGCAGCAACGGCTACAATCGGTTTTATGCTACTTATCTTTTTGAACGATGTTTGGGTAGTTAAACTCCCAATACCCAACTGACCACTCGCATTTAACCCGCACGCCCATACAATGCCATCGTCTTTTACTACCAGACTATGTGAACCACCTCCATCAAGGGCAATAATTCCTGATACCCCCGTAACTATTTGCGGGGTATTTTTATCTGTCTTATTTCCAAGCCCCAACTGTCCGTCAGCATTTAATCCCCATGTCCTTAATGACCCGTCTGACAGTACTGCAAGGCTGTGAGACCCACCGCATGCAATGGCAATCACGTTTGAAATGGTGTTTAATTGGACAGGCACGTTACTATCGTCATTTGTCCCATCCCCAAGCTGTCCGTTTGTATTTGCGCCCCATGACCATATCTTGCCGTCACAATCCAGGGCAAGGCAGTGGTCTTTACCGGCTGCAATTGCTATGATTTTCGGAAGCCCTGTTACTTCCACGGGTATATTGCTGTCACTATTTACATCACCACCGTCACCCAATTGACCATTCGTATCTGCTCCCCACGTCCACACCGTACCGTTTGCCCTCAATGCCATACTATGGGATTCTCCAGCAGCAATGGCAATAACGTTATTGATATCGCTCACCCGCACAGGTTTCTTGCGATCCGTGTTACTTGCATCTCCTAATTGCCCTTTGTCATTCAATCCCCATGCGAACACTTCCCCATCTGCCCGGAAAGCCAGGCTATGCTTTCCGCCACCCGCAACGGATGCAATTTCAAAAAGTCCACCTACCTGCACCGGAGTTTTCCTGACTTTGGTAGTTCCGTCACCCAATTGACCTTTATCATTTGCGCCCCATGACCAAACGGTTCCATCACACATGAGCCGGAGACTATGATTATTGCCGCATGATATGCGATTCAGTACAATTCTTGAAGCGGAAGAAGATGTGCTTGCATACGAATTGAAAGAAATACCACAAAGGGAAATTACAAAAAGGAAAATAAAACACCACCGCATTTTATAGTTTCCGTTTTTCATGTATATACCTCCTTAAAATATTGTAAAAAATAGGATGTCATGTGTTACTCTATCAGGAAAACTCTGTAAAATATCTTTGAAGATTATATGCCTCCTTTAAAAAATATTGTTTGGGATAATCAGATAACATTGTATGATAGAATAATTAAATATATTATACTAAAATACATTAGTTTTTTTAAACAGATTTTGCAAATTAAAAGTAATTGTATCTTAAATTTCTATCAGGGATTTTCTCAATACGGCGTATGGACTTCCTGCCAAAACATCACCTGAAAATTGGTAATTACATAAAATACCTGGACGAAATCCTTCACAAGTGTAACAAGGGCATTGAATATTGCAAGCTTTGCCCGAACGAACTTGTGTGCGCTGAACTGGAAAAGGACGATTTCGGACTCATCGGACATACCCTGTCGGATATATTAACCGCAATCCACGATGTCCTGGACAAAATCCCCGGCTATTTAGACAACAACAAGAGAAATGAACTAAAGGCAGACATTCAACAATATATCCGGGAGATGCCAGCAGACGAGAGGGAGATGTGGGAAAATAAACTCATCCATGGATTACTCGACAGCAAACTTGCCAACCCATCCTTCAAACCTCCGCCAAAGACAGGTGAAACGAGAACATTGCTTACCTATGATTCTAAAATAAGCTTCTCATCACATATAAAGTGTCACATCGTAAAAAATAAAGATACGTTCTCTCGCAATAATATGACAGAAATATCACTTCAGGAGATAACACTCAACAGTTTCCATGCAGTAAATCAGTATCTCAGGGAAAATGAGATACATGTTGCGACCCGTCCTGCCGGAGACCACATAAGGTGCTGTCTCGAAATGAATACCCCTGAAATATTACAAAAATGTAACGTAAACGACCTTGGACTTGCGGCTGCATTATGTTATTATTCAGTTCTTATCCAATCCCCCATTCCTGACACTATGGCAGTAACCGGTGGGCTCAATAATTTGGGTAAAATACTTCCCGCAGATTTTCTTGATAGCAAAAGAGAGGCAATATTCAGGGAATTGCATTTTGTTGATACCATTATTACTACCGGGAATTCTTCGTTGCATTTCCCCGTTCCAAAAGATAGAAATATAATTAATGTTAATGATCTTGGTCACGCAATCAGTATAGTATATAAAAAAGGATAATTGGGTAATGAATAACACCATAAATTCAGAAATTGTACATGAGGTAAAAAATAGTAAATTGGGAACAATTGGTTATCTTGTTGTTGACCGTTTAATACAGGGAATGTCCATAGGCGGGGTCCGTATAGTACCGGCAATATCCTTGTTGGAATTGCAGCATATAGCAAGAAGTATGACCTATAAGAATGTATTTATAAACAATAGAATAGGTGGCGCAAAAGGCGCCGTAATCATCTGTCGTGAAAATGAAAAACACCGGAGTGAAATTCTTTTTGAATTTGGAAAGGGCATATCTCCTTTTGTAAAAAGACAAATCTATTCACCAGGCATGGACATAGGAATTACACCAAAAGAGCTTCAAATCATCTATAACGGCGCCGGGGTAAAACGCGACGTATTATCATGGAAAAACCTTTCTCACGAGTACTCTGCTTATTCCTGTTTTTATGCAACACTCGCTGCAGTTGCAAAAAAGAACATATCTATACAAGATGTCACTTTCTCTATACAAGGCTTCGGGAGTTTAGGAAGCATATACGCAGAACTCATGGCAAAGGCAGGAGCACGCCTTACTGCCGTTTCCAATATATATGGTGGACTTGTTCATGAAAGTGGATTCAATACCGGGGAACTCCTTCATAACAGGTCGGCACATGGCGATAAATTTATTTTATCATACGCTGGCGGTCAGCAAGTTTCTCATGATGTTGTACTGGAAAAAGATGTAACCGTCCTGCTGCCGGCAGCAAATTCTTTTGCAATCAACGATGAGAATTGGGAAAAAATCAGGGCAAACATCATTGTTAGCGCCGCCAATTGCCCCTTTTCCTATGATATTGAGAGGCGCTTATTTCAGAAGGGGAAAATAGTAATTACCGACTTTGTTGCCAATTGTGGCGGTGTGCTCGGTTCTGTTATAGATACCTGTGTAGCTAAGGATGATATTGTGTATATTTTTTCAAACTATTATAAAAACAAAATTGAAACACTTTTGAATCAATCACAACGTACCAATACCCCTATGGTAGATATTGTAATAACTGAGGTAGAAAGGAAAATCGAGAAGGAGTCTCACTCCTTTTGGCCGTCCAAAAAGCTGATTCGATACCCGGCTTATGCCCTGAAATTAATCCTGAAATTAATGCCAGATACCGTCAAAAAATGGGTTTTACAAAGCAAATCACAAAAATACATCCACCATTACGAAAGGCTCTGGAAATAGCGTTTCGTCTCAAGAGAAAAACAGTTCAGCCAACCGCAGAGAATGCTGGCTCGAAAATTTAAATGTAGCCATGCCCTTTATGTGTGCGAAGTCGCAGACCCTAAAGCCTGCGGACTACACGCACATAAATATTTTCATCGTTTCAGGATGTCGCAAGAGCGGCATGATGACTGCGGTGAACTGTTGCGTCATTTCAGTATACTGTGGATTTACCTTCTTTTACGCTTGATACACCTATCCAGGATATCCTCTGTGTAGTCGCCAAAAAGAGGACCATTATTTATCTGGAGAAATCCAATACCCTGATACATGAGATTAACTTCAATCAGAACCGGCTCTCCATTTTTATCAATGGCAAGATCCCATGACGCCATATCGTAATACAACAATTGACTATGGAGATTCTTTGCAAAGTTTAATAAAGAACTAAATTGTGGTATATAAACATCCCCAAATGCTGCGCCCGTATAGGGGTGTGTGCGGTACTTATTATAGTACAGGTCAATTGCAAACTGATTCAACGTGCCTTCTGGTTTAACTCCGCAGTGGTATCCGCCCTGCTCTACGGTATAATCAACATAGCTCCCTTTATCTCCAAATTTCACAATGGATTTTATAGAATGGATATCGTCATCCATTCTCAAGGTAACAACCCTGAAGGTGTTTAACGAATGGGGATAAATATTTTTTAAGACGGTATGTTGATCCACAAATTCCTGAACCAAAAAATCTCTCGGTAGAATCTCTTCGATACTCTCAATAGTTGTCAGTTGTCCATTCATACATATTTTTTGTTCATCAATTTGTATTTTAAATACATTTTTCGCCCCACTACTGTCAATGGATGGTTTTACAATATAATCGCCCAAATGCTTTTTTAAATGGTCGTTGATATGAGAACTCCTCATTCTTTCATAATTTCTATCGTAGTACTTACCGTTGATATTTCTCAAAATAGTCACAGGTGTTCTGGAATCTACAAATAATTTATCATAATTGTTTTTGTCGACATAAGCGATGAAGAGTTCTTTTCGGTTTAATTTCGGTTCAATAAAGGTATAAAAGATTTCCTCGGGTATGTACCGGTAATCTTCAATCCCATTTACCGATATCCAGGCACGGCACCACAGGGTATTAATTTTAATACCGTATTTTTTCCAGAAGGTTTTAATTTTATTGTTCAGGTCATCGTTCAGATGGAAATTATGGAGAAGACGATTATGTGCATATTTTCCCCTGATCTCTTTGGATTTGCTCTTTTTAAGTTTGATATATTTTAGCCAGTTTATTAACCTGACAAACAACTGTTTCAATTTTTCAGAGAAAAAACTACTATTCATATATTTTCTGTATCATTAAAAAATAAAATTTTCATGCTTTCATAACTTCACCGTCAGCCCCTGGGCCATCTTGATTTCCATGTCGTGGTTGATTGTCCACGCCGTACGGTGAGTTACCACATCAATCAAGGTACTGGCTGACGGCAAACCTGTCCCGCTTTTTTTTACGCCGCCAAAGGGCAAATGTACCTCAGCCCCAATAGTGGGCAGGTTTACATATCCCAGACCATACTCGCAATCTTCCCGAATCCTTCGTGCCTTCCGGAAATCTTCTGTAATTACCGCACATGACAGGCCGTAATCAGTATCATTATGTACCTCTATTGCCTCGTCAACATTTTTCACCGGAATAACCGCCACGTGAGGGCCAAAAACCTCCTCGCGGAGTACACGGCTCTTTGGGTTGTTACGCATACGATAGACAAAAGGCGACATAAAATAACCTTTTCTGTATAGCTCGCCATCAAGCTTGCCGCCATCCAGGAGCACCTCTGCGCCCTCTTTTCTGGCAAGCTCATTATACCGTGCAATTTTATCCATAGCTGCCTGATTGATCACAGGTCCCATAAACACATCCTCATCCAGAGGATTCCCAATCCTGATTCTTTTTGTAAGTTCAATAAACTTCTTTTCAAAGGCGCTTAAAACTTTCTCATGCACAATCAATCGGCTGGCAGAAGTACAGCGCTGACCCGATGTCTTAAAAGCGCTGATGATAGCAGCATTCACGGCAATATCAAGATTGGCGTCATCGAGGACGATCAATGCATTTTTCCCCCCCATCTCACAGGCGCACATTTTATTATGAAAACCGGCGACAATCTTCTTTATCTCTGAACCTGTATCATTCGAGCCGACGAACAAAACAACATGGGTATCCGGATGCCTCACCAAAAGATCGCCACAACCGCCGTGTACCACATTGATAACACCCGGTGGAAAACCTGCCTTGTGCGCATATTCGGCGATCTTCTGTGCGGTACATGCCGTCTCCCGGGAAGGCTTGAGAATAACGGTGTTTCCTTCAACAACCGATGGACATATCAGCCAAAGGGGAATAGCAAAGGGAAAATTCCATGGGGTAATTGCCGCTACAACACCTTTGGGTTTTCTCCGCAGGAAGGCGTCTTTACCGGGGATCTCGGAATCGATTACATCGCCATGCGGCATCCGCACGGTACTAAACACATATTGCACCATGTGGATGCCCTCTGTCACGTCGGCACGACCCTCAATAATCCCCTTTCCGCATTCCTTCGTCACCAATCGGGATATCTCCTCACGGTCTTTTTTAATCAATTGGGCGAATTCATCAAAATACTCTCCGCGTTTTATACGTGATAATTTTCTCCAACCCTGGTACGCATCCTGCGCTGCACAAATGGCTATATTAACATCTTTTTCAGAAGAAAGAGGAAATGTGCCCAATACATCATCAATGTCGGCAGGATTCCTGCTTTCGAACCGATCGACAGAAGCGCCATCAACAAATGCCCCGTTAATATAATTTTTCCCTTCCATAGTTCTCCAGCCTCCTTGTTAAAATGTTTGCACGGAATTTTTATTTTAAAAGACCTCAATTGAGGTTGACGAGAATTACGACCATGCTAATACGGTTGTATAAAATTGTAAAGTTTTTTGATACAGTGATTATTGTTACCAAATTGTGGCTAAACAATCAATTAAATATCAAAGTATTCTGTCATTCCAATCATAAGGCTCAATTGATGATTAGCGCGAGATACTTCTCTCACTATTGCCAGAAAGAAATCGTATCTATTTACCAAATTAAAGTAGAGCGGGTTAGTTTATCGTTCGACTGAGCTCACGACGAAGTCCCCCGCCAAATCCGACCACAAGGGATCGGCGCTACATTACGGTTGCTACAAAAAAACAATCATAATTTTGTTGACGGCAAGAGATTCATTGTTATAGTTTACCATAGTGTAAGGTATTTTAATCTCGTTTTTTTTAAGAAAGGACGGTTGGTTATGTTAAAGTATGGCTTGCTCTGTCTTGTCATATCAGCGATGCCTATTACGACAGCCTTTGCAGCAGAAACTCAAAACGTGTCACCGACAATTGTATGGGAAAAAACTTTCGACGATGCGGCAACAAAGGCTAAGAGTGCAGAAAAGCCCATACTTCTCGACTTTTTTTCTCCCACCTGAACAGGGTGCAAAACCCTGGGTGCCGTGACGTACCCTGATGCCGCAGTAGCAGACTTTATTAATAACAATTTCATTCCCTTACAAATCAATGTACAGAGCAGCTCAGAACTTCCCGGCAAATATCGGGTGTTCTGGACACCTACCATCCTCATTTTGAATTCGCAGGACACTGAATATTATCGTTTTAATGGCTTTTTACCACCCGATGAATTTATCCCGCAATTGCAGTTCGGACTGGGTAAGATGTCCCTGGAAATGCAGAATTTCAAGACTGCCAGTTCCAGGCTTAAGTTGGTGGTGGATAAATATCCCCGGAGCGACATTGCCCCGGAGGCGCAATATTGGTTTGGCGTTTCAGAATACAGGGCAGCCCATAATGTGGATGCGTTGTTAAGTGCGTGGCGAAAGATTAAGAAGGATTACCCCAATAGCATTTGGGCAAAGAAGGTATCGTATGTAAAGGATTGATTTTACGGTGCGTAGAAAATGCACCACGTAAAACTCGTACACGGATACAAAAGTAGTTGTTGGCTTAATTGACACCGGTGAGGGATAGTCGCCGCATTTATCACG
>CAYJME010000006.1:27116-35115 GCA_964370795.1 uncultured candidatus Brocadiaceae bacterium | reverse complement strand
TCAAAGCGCATAGTCCGTGTCATTGCGAGGGTCTTTTCCGAAGCAATCTCCCCCCCTTTCATAAAGGAGAATTGGTTGCGGCTATGCTGCGCTAGGATGTTATCAGTTCTATTTTTGGTTTTGTTGTTTTTGGTATTTTAAATCTGACGACAACAACTTTTTTTCCTTTTTTGATAAGAGCGGTTGCCATTTTTTTGTTAATGGCACAATATTATTTCCAACAGTTTACTTATCTCCGCTATATCCCGTCCAGAGATATGAAGGTTTGCTCTTAACTTGTTCCTGGAGTTGTGAGATATCCAGTTTAATGGTCTTCGTCTGAAAAAACCTTCCGGACATCAGACCAAACAATTCCGCCAGTCCATACTGTTCTTTATACTGAACAACGGTGGCTTCGTTGAGGCCGGCCAATTTTTTTGTTAAATTAATCGCATCTTCCCGATAACCGAGCTGGTCTACCAGTCCCCTTTCGAGGGCCTGTTTACCCGTATAGATCCTTCCGTCGGCAAGCTTCTTTACGGTTTCGATATCAAGATTCCTTCCCGATGAAACTACGCTTACAAACTGCATGTACAACTCGTCAATTATTTCTTTTAAAATGGCCGATTCTTCTGACGTCATGGGCTTCAGGGGGGAGCCCATCTCCTTCATATCGCCGGAAGTAATTGAGTTGTCTTTTATGCCGTACCGGCTTATGAGGTCTGCCACATTGATCAGCGGCATAATTACCCCAATACTGCCGGTAATAGTTGTAGGATGCGCTACAATGGCGTCTGCGGCGGTCGATATGTAATATCCTCCGGATGCTGCGACGTCGTTCATATAGACGACCACCTTTTTCTTTGTATCACTTTTGAATTTCACAATCTGGTTGTAAATAATATCACTTGCCGTGATACCTCCGCCCGGACTATCGATGTCCAGGATGGTAGCCTTTACATGGGTATCTTTCGCGGCCTGTTCAAGTTGCTGCTTTACAACTTCAACAATGCCGGGTCTCTCAAACAACAAGCCCGCTGCCGATTCCGTGCTCAATATGCCTTTAATAGAAATAATGGCAACCTTATTTTCTCCTTTACCTTCCACAATGGTTTCGGAGACGTGTTGTGCGCCATCCGTCGCAGCAGTTGTGACGGCTTTGCTTAAAAGAAGCGAACCGATAAAAAGTATGCAGAAAAGGATGGTGCAGAGGAAAAAGAATGAAGCAAACCCTACGGCGACCCAGAAACCAGCGCCTCTGATTTTCTTTACGTAAACCGGCTGTAACCCCTCGCCGGGTGGATTCATGTTATATGGTGGTTGTGTGTCAGTCATATTACCTCGTATATTCTTAATTTAAAGTTTCAGTTTCTATGTATTATAAATCTTCGGTATGAAAAAGTTCTTCCCCTTGCCATTCAGGGACAAGGCAATGGTGTATACCTATGATGTCCAGTATCTTTGCCACAACGAAATCTACCTGATCGTCTAAAGTCCGCGGATGATGGTAGAATCCAGGCATGGCGGGGAGTATGCACGTCCCGATCATGGATAATTTCAGCATGGCGTCCAGGTGGATTGGTGATAATGGCGTTTCACGGGGCACGAGAATAAGTTTCCTGCCTTCTTTGAGTGCCACGCTTGCGGCGCGTTGGATGAGATTACTTGAAATCCCATGCGCAATTGAGCACAACGTATTCATACTGCACGGGACGACGACCATCGTCTTTACCGGATAACGGCTGCTGGCTATCGTTGTGCCAATATCTGTGTTGCTATGATAGATAATGGTGTCAGATGCGCAGCCTGTAAATTCGTTAAGATTCGGTTGGTTTCCCTGTAAATTGACACCTAATTCATGTTTGATAATCTGAACCGCCGCATCTGATAGTATCAGGTGGATATTATATTCTTTTTTACAGAGGATTTTTAACAATCGCTGGGCATAGATAACGCCGCTTGCGCCTGTAATTCCTACAATGATATTTTCCATAAAACCGCCTAAACCTGAAAAGGTTTTAATACTGTCATGATGTCGTAGATTGCATGGGTATAAACAGCGATTCCCAATCCCCGAAACATATAGAGGGCAGACAGGAATAACCCCGACAGAAACCGAAACGTAAAGCTTGCGTAAGTAAAACTATCACCAGAACTGCCCATGTAGTGCAATGAAGTAAAAATGAGCGATGCCAAAAAGACGCTGATAGCAGCTCCAAAAGGTTTGCTTATTTTGAGTAATTTAGTAAATATAAAGTTATAGAGAAACAAAAGCAGGAGAAAACGAAATACAATTTCTTCATAAACTCCTGCGCCGATGGATAAAATAATTCCCAGCCATCTATCCGATAAAAAAGGATTGGCGAGGGGATGGGTAAAGAATACCTTGTAAACGATAAAGCCAACTCCATATCCCAGGAGAAGTGCATACCCGATACTCTCTAAAGACATCCAGAGAAAAATCATCACGCTCAACGCATATTCTTTTTCTATGAAGAATATCGACGCCAGGAGTGACACGATAACGATTGAGTTAAATATTAAAGAACTATTCCGGCCAAAGAGCGTCAGGGGCGTTTTAATGATAACATCAGCGGTATTTTTGATGGGCGAGCCATACATTACAATCCCCATTTCGTAGATGACCAACAGGGGCATGATAAACAGGAAGCTGTTGGGCAGGCTCTTTGAACGATGGAAATACTGCCTCATGTATGAGCGCTTTTTACGATAACGAGATGTCCGGAATTACACACCGGCAAAAACCCTGTCAGAACCTGGAGGATGTCCGGGAAAATATGTTTTATCACAAAATTTATTTCCCTTCAGGATACCAAATTGACCATTAACGAAATAAAGGCAAATCTTTCGATTCCGAAAGGAGCGTTGCTGCAATTTGTGTAACGCTTTCAGTATTGTCTCCTATGTAACGTATCTTGCCTTCTTTATCAAGGAGAAACATCATCGGAATTACTTGTACATGATACATACCGGGAATAGCGCCTTTCCATCTTTTTCCATCAAAGAGCTGTGGCCATTCCACCTCTTCCTGTTTGACAAAACCGCGCAGATCTCCGATATCATCATCCAGACTTATACCAATAAATTGAACCCCTTTTTCCTTAAGCTTTCTGTACAAAGTTTTTAGTTTTGGGAATTCTACCAGGCATGGTTCGCACCATGTTGCCCAAAAATGGAGGACAACGATGCTTCCTTTATATTTTGCCAGATCAATTGGCTTCCCCGTAAAATCGTCCGCGCTAAAGGTTGGGGCTTCCATACCGACCCGTATCATGCCGCCGAGTTCATTTAAAAAAGAATCTGCCGCCCTGGGTTCGATTGATCTTAAATCAGAAACAACTTCACGGGCTTTGGCAACGTCGCCTTTTGCAAACAGCGCCTTTGCCTTGAAATAGAATGTCCGCGCCTTGAAGTTTTGATTAAGGCCTTCTTTGGCGAGGACGGCGTCAAAGCATTTAATGGCCTCGTCATATTTATGCAGTTCGTTGTATGTGGCGCCAATAAAAAATCGCGCCTCAATCGCCTCTTCGGTATCGCTGTATTCCTGAATTAAATCATTCAGGCTTTTGAGTGATTCTTCATAATATTTCTTTGAATCGGCGAGTTTCATTTCGGTCAGGCTGCCTAAGTTTCTTCGGATGAATTCCAGCTTTTTTGCAGCAGTTGCGTCGTGCTTCATTTCCTTGGCATTACAGGGACGTCCTGTCCAGATGAAAAAAAACGATGTGATTACCGTGAGAACTAAAATACCACCTTTTTTCATATGCATAGACTCCTTAAGTTGTTATGAAGAATACCCCTTCTGTGTAGGGGCGAAGCATTTGCCATAAATTGGCATAAGTGTGTTTATACCTCAATCTGGCAAATGCTTCGCCCCTACTAAAGTTACGTTTTTTTATATTACCACAGAATATATTCTTTATTCAAGAAGCATTTCAAGAGAAAATTTTATAGATTGTAAGTGAAACATTTGGCTGATAAAATGCGTTATTAAAGAATTAATGTGAAGGAATTTTAAATGATCTCGTAGCACGGGGGTTTATCCCTATAACCGTTTGTACAGACCAAACAGGTTAAGCGGTTTAAACAGCTTAAGCCGCTTAAACGGTTTAAACAGCGCTGTAAATAAAATAATAACGTTGTTTTTGCCTCGTAAAACAAGGCCTAATTTAATTTTTTGAATAAAACCGTGGAGAAAATGAGGAGTTGTAAAACCATGAGAAAAAAAGCGGTATCGTACATTGTAAGCTTCATGACCGTTCTTGTCTTAATTTCTTCTTTAAACAGGGCATTTGCAGACCCACTGAAGCTTGATGTAAAAGAGCATGTGTTTAAAAATGGCTTAAAATTACTCATGCTGGAAAAACATGACGTGCCTATTGTGTGCGTCCGTATTGATTATAAAGTAGGTTCTGTTGATGAACGACCTGGAATTACGGGGGTTTCACACCTGTTTGAACATATGATGTTCAAGGGCACCAGGATGTTTGGCACCAGGGATTACCATGCTGAAAAACCCTTGCTCGGCCGGGAGGATGACCTGGTTATAAAAATTGCTGCAGAGAAAAATAACGGAGATACGGCCGACAGAAAAAAGACTGCGGCTCTGGAAAAAGAGTTAGACGACGTGAGAAAAAAACTCAGGGAACTGGTGGTGAAGGATGAGGTCTTCTCTTTGTATTTACGACACGGGGCATCCGGGTTGAACGCAGCCACAAGTACCGATGGAACGTACTACTTCTGTGACATTCCTGCCAATAAGCTGGAACTGTGGGCGTTTATTGAGTCAGATCGGATGAAAAATCTTGTGCTCAGGGAATTTTATTCTGAGCGGGATGTGGTCATGGAGGAAAGAAGGCTCAGGTTGGAAAATAGTCCGTTTGGTACCTTGCTGGAGCAATTAAATGCGACAGCCTTTGTCGCACATCCGTATAATTGGCCTACCATTGGTTGGCGCTCGGACGTGCAAAACATAACAAAAGCGGAGGTAGAAGAGTATATTAAACGGTATTATGCCCCCAATAATGCGGTAATCGTCATGGTGGGGGATTTTAATCAGGCAGATGCTGTAAATCTGGTAGAAAAATATTTTAGCGATATCCCGTCACAAACCTCTCCGCCAAAGGTAAAGACCGTTGAACCGGAGCAGAAGGGGGAGCGTCGCGTGGAGGTTGAATTTGATTCTAACCCCTATATAGCTATTGCATATCATATTCCGGAGATCGGTCATCCCGATTTGTATGCGCTGGATGTTGTGAGTTCGCTCCTCACCGCGGGCAGGACGTCCCGGTTGTACAAATCCTTGATTGAGGATAAACGTATTGCCGTCATGGCGCATGCTTCCGATGAAATAGGAAAGTACCCTGATACGTTTGTCTTTTTTGCCGCCCCTCGTGCCCCTCATACCGTAGCTGAGGTGGAAACTGCTATTTATGATGAAATTGAAAAACTCAAGACTGTCCCGCCGTCAGACTGGGAATTACAGAAGATCAAGAACCAGATGGAGGCTGATTTTATCATGGGCCTTAACTCTGCTTCAGGTCTCGCTAATGAAATAGGCCATTTTGAAGTACTTTCAGATTGGCACTATATTAATACCTTTATGGATAAGATTGCCAGGGTAACCGCCGATGACGTCATGCGGGTGGCAAAGAAGTACCTTACAAAGACCAACAGGACGGTAGCCGTACTGGTAAAAAAGGAGAATAATAACAATAACAAGCCGAAGGAGGCAAAGGAAGATATTAAATCCGGAAAGGCGTCTGTCAATTAATTCTTCAGTTGTAGGCTGGGTTGAGTGGGAACGAAACCCAACAAATAAATTATGATAAACAATGCAACCAAACAGTTTTTCAGTTTAAAAATGATGAGGAGATGTTAATGTGAATGTACGAAAATATTTTGTATTACCGGTTATATTTCTGGCATGTTTGTTTTCTCTTGACGCTTCTTCGGTTATCTATGCCCAGCCGCAGGGGCATCAACACCCGGCAGCTCCATCAGTAGGCAAACCCGAATCTGAGGGGGCAAAGATAATTTCAGGTTTTAAGTTTAAACCGCTCAATTTTGTTCCGCCAAAGGTGGATAGGGTGGTGTTGGAAAATGGGATGATGCTGTACCTCCTGGAAGACCACGATCTGCCGATATTTAACATTACCGCACGCATTCGAACAGGTTCGATTTATGAATCCCCGGAAAAGGCCGGTTTGGCGAGTCTTACGGGTTATGTGTTGAGAAGCGGCGGCACGCTGTCCATGCCTGCCGATAAAATGAATGAGGAACTCGAGTATATGGCAGCGTCCGTAGAGACCTCAATAGAACGGGAATCGGGCAGCGCAAGTTTATCAATACTCAGTCGTGATGTTGACAACGGGCTGAAAATATTTGCCGATGTGCTTATGAATCCTGCATTTCCCGATGACAAGATCAGGATGC
Organism: uncultured candidatus Brocadiaceae bacterium; assembly: GCA_964370795.1. Lineage (GTDB taxonomy): Bacteria > Planctomycetota > Brocadiia > Brocadiales > Brocadiaceae > JAHFOW01. Next base: position 28,680 of record CAYJME010000006.1, on the reverse strand, counting down.
GAAAGGATGAAGTGCTCGAATCCATCCGGCGGGAAAACGACAATCCTCAGCAAATAGCAGGCAGGGAATTTCGGAAGATTATGTATGACCGTAAACATCCTTACAGTCGAAAGGTGGATGGTGTCCCTGAAACGATTGAGAAAATTACGCGGGATGACATGGTCGCCTTTCATAAGAAATATTTTCATCCGAATAATATCATTATGGGTATTTCAGGCGACTTCAACAAAGATGAGATTATCAGGAAGCTGAATACGGTATTCGCCGGGTGGAAAAAAGAAGAGATTCAGTTTCCCGAAATTCCAAAGGTCGAGAGGCGATACGAAAAGTCCGTGAATTATGCGTTTAAAGATGTTAACCAGGCAAGTGTCATGGTAGGACATCTGGGAATCAACCGAAAGAGTCCTGATTATTTCCCTGTCAAGCTTATGAACTTTATCCTGGGCGGCGGAAGCTTTACGGCCCGGATTACCAGCAGGATTCGCTCTGATGAGGGTCTTGCTTATTCGGCATACAGCGACTTTCAGACATCACGGGATATCGGGATGTTTTATGTTTCGTTACAGACAAAGTTAGAATCCACAAACCGGGCGATTTCCATTACCCTGGAAGAAATAGACAAGATGCGCAAGGCGCCTGTTGATAAAGATGAACTGTCCATGGCAAAAGAAACCTTTATGAACCAGTTTATCTTCCGCTTTACCACCAGCGCCAGTATTGTCGCCCAGAAGGTGGATATCGAGTATGAGGAATTACCCTTAAATTACCTTGAAACCTACCTGGACAATGTGCAGGCTGTTACTCAGGAAGATATCCAGCGCGTAGCCAAAAAATACCTGCGTCCCGAAGACGTCAAGATACTCGTTATTGGCGACAAAGAAAAATTTGATAAACCCCTCGATAATTTTGGGAAGGTGAATAGTATAGAGTTAAAATAAAAATTCATCGCAAAGGACAAGGTTATTTAGGATGAACTATGGTTGAAATCAAGACTGTTAAAGTAGAAATACCTGACGGCGCCAATATAATCATTGGACAGACGCACTTTATAAAAACAACTGAAGACCTGTACGAAATCATGGTGAATGCCGTGCCCGGTATTAAGTTTGGTATTGCATTTTGTGAGGCGTCGGGTCCGTGTCTCGTCAGGACTGAAGGAAACGATAACTATCTTAGAGAGATTGCCACAAAAAATGCTGTCAATATTGGAGCAGGGCATACCTTTATTATCCTTATCAAAGATGCATTTCCCGTTAATGTATTAAATGGCGTTAAAAATTGTCCGGAGGTGTGCTCCATCTTTTGTGCTACCGCAAATCCTGTTCAGGTCATTGTGGCTGAAACCGAACAGGGAAGGGGGATACTGGGCGTCATTGACGGGTTTAGCCCAAAGGGTATTGAGACTGAAAAAGACGTTCAGATCCGCAAACAATTCCTGAGAAAAATTGGATATAAATTAAATAACTAAATTGCATAGGAAATTTCACCTGAAAATGTCATTTTCATGCTCTCTTGTGACCGCGAGGTCATAGATGTTTCATTTTATTTAAGCGGGTTTGTGGGT
>CAYJME010000006.1:15979-27106 GCA_964370795.1 uncultured candidatus Brocadiaceae bacterium | reverse complement strand
AAAAAAGGGGGAGTCAGGGGGTTGTAAAATACTCTGATATTAATGAATACGGTGGGGAAAAACACAACCCCCTAAATCCCCCTTTGCTAAGGGGGACTAATTTGAAATCTGTGTAATCTGAGAAATCTGTGGTTTCTTTACTGTTTTAATGATTAAATTTGAACTGGTTACCCTTATCCCTGCTCTGCGCCTTTTTCATTGCATCAGCAGACGCCCCTCTGTAAAAAATCACTGAGTCAAAGTGACGAATACCTCATTGGGTGGGTACGCTGTGGATTTGCAGCGCCCTTCTTATTGATAATTTTGTTTTTTATCAGGATACCCAGGTTAGACTTCCATTTTTTCCTGGCGCTCATTTTTTTACTTCCCCTGGAAACAACGGCGCTCATCTTATATATGAAGGCTATTAAAAGGTCTCCTTTGTCGCTGACCTTGCCGTTCCTGGCGTTAACCCCCGTTTTTATGATATTTACCTCATATCTTATATTGGGGGAGAAGGTTGATAAATACGGGATGGTTGGTATACTGTTTACCGCAACAGGAGCATACCTGCTCAATGTAACAACCACCAAAAAAGGCATATTGGAGCCATTCAGGGCCATTCGTCGTGAACGGGGTTCGCTCTATATGATCCTCGTTGCCTTTATTTATAGCATTACCTCAAACCTGGGGAAGATGGCCATACTTCATTCCAGTCCCTTATTCTTTTCTGCTACCTACCTTCCCATGCTTGCAATCGCCTTTTTTCCGGCGCTCATGTGGAAGAACCAGGGGAGACCAAAAAATGTGTTTTCTCATGTTGGCATGTTTAGCCTGATTGGACTAACTGTGGCGCTATCCACAATTGCCCATTTTCTTGCGGTAAACCTGATAGAAGTTTCCTACGTCATTTCAGTAAAGCGCACGAGTCTCCTTTTTGGTATTATGTATGGCGCGCTCTGGTTTAAAGAAAAAAACATAACCGAGCGATTAATCGGCGGTATTGTTATGATTGTTGGGGTAATTATAATTACGATATTGTAACTATCGAATTTTAAAACTGTCTTAACGTGCCGGGATTATTTCTAAGTTAAATCGGTTCAAACCGTTTAAACAGATTAATCCGTTTAAACGGTTTATTGGCGATCAAACGGTACCGGCTCTACAATAAAAAATTAGTTTTTTTTCCGTGCAAAAAAATTTGTTTGTTACATTTTTTCTTAACAACCGAGCTGTGTTTATCCGCATACTTTTCTGTTTAACCTATGATAAAAATCGTCGAATGCGTCCCCAATTTCAGCGAAGGCCGCGATACCCGAAAAATAGCTCAAATCGCTGGTGAAATTGATAAGGTAAAAGATGTAAAACTGCTCAATATAGAATCAAATGCAGACTACAATCGCACGGTCGTCACCTTTGCCGGTAAACCGGAGGCTGTCAGGGATGCTGCGTTTTATGCTATAGAGATAGCTGCTGAGATTATTGATATGTCCTGCCACAAGGGCGCCCATCCCCGTGTTGGAGCTACAGATGTCTGCCCGTTTGTCCCTGTGACTCATGTTTCTATGGAGGAGTGCGTTGCCCTTGCCCGATCATTAGGCAGGGAAGTGGGCGAATGGCTTGGCATCCCTGTGTATCTCTACGGCGAGGCTTCCTCTGTGCCAGAACGACGTTTGCTGTCAGATATAAGGAAGGGTGAATATGAGGGACTCGCCGTGAAGCTGAAGGATAAACGGTGGCGACCCGACTACTGCCCGATAGAATTTAACGAACAGGTAAAAAGGACTGGCGCAACGGTAATCGGCGCACGGGAATTCCTGATTGCCTACAATGTAAATCTTGATACACAGGACATACAAATAGCCAACAATATTTCAGGTGTCATAAGGTCTTCTGGAGTAATGAAGACCAACGAAAAGGGTGAAAAGGTACGGATACCGGGTCTCTTGCAACACGTGCAGGCGATGGGGGTATATTTAAATGAACGTGGTATAACACAGGTTTCCATGAACCTGCAGAATTATAAGGTTACTCCGATGCAGGTAGCCTTTGAAGAAGTCAAAAAACAGGCTCAAATACAGGGTGTGCGTGTCACCGGAAGTGAGATCGTAGGCCTTGTACCCAAAGAAGCGTTACTTGTTGCCGGACGATTTTACGCTGAAAATATATCATCAGAAGAAGAATTAATTACGGTTGCAAGAGAAAACCTGGGTCTCTGTCAATTCAGCCCATTTGTGCCAGAGAAAAAGGTGATTGAATACATGTTGGGATTGTGAAAGAGAAAACGTAATTGCTTCTCATTATATTATTTTGATTGGCTGCGCCCGCTTTTATGATGTTCCAACCGCTCCTTAATGATCTTATCAAATCCGTTTTCTGTCGGTTTATAATATTCTCTGTCCTGTAGCTCGTCCGGCATGTGACTCTGATCCACGTATCCACCGTAACTATGCGGGTATTTATAGCCCTTGCCATATCCCATGTCTTTCATGAGAGAAGTAGGGGCATTTCTGATATGAAATGGCACCGGCAGCGCCCCTTTCCCTTTGACGTCTTTTGATGCCTCCTGATAAGCCATGTATGAGGCATTACTCTTCGGCGCGCAAGCCAGGTAGGTAACGCCCTGGGCAAGGGGAATCCATCCTTCAGGCATTCCAATAAAATCAAAGGCGTCCTTAACGGAAATGGCCAGTTGCAGCGCCTGTGGGTCTGCATTTCCAATATCTTCCGCAGCAAATATGATCATGCGCCGTGCGATAAAGAGGGGGTCTTCTCCCGCCTCCAGCATGCGCGCCAGCCAGTAGAGGGCGGCGTCCGGGTCGCTGCCCCGCATGGACTTGATGAATGCCGAAATCACATTGTAGTGTTCCTCGCCTCCTTTATCATAGAGGAGCGCCTTCCGCTGCATGGCCTCCTGTGCTATTTCCAGGGTTACGATTCGCTTGCCCGTTTGATCGGGTTTTATCAGCATAACAGCCGCCTCCAGGGAATTTAAGGCAGATCGTGCATCACCATGCGAAAATTGGGCGATGAAATCAAAGACGTCTCCGGGAATTTCAACGTCCAGAGTCCCAAGCCCGCGTTCCTTATCCTGGAGGGCATTGTTCATGATGGTCTTGAGATGTTCTTCGGTGAGTTGTTCCAGCATCAGTACCTTACAGCGTGATAAGAGGGGGGCATTAATCTCAAAAGACGGGTTTTCGGTGGTAGCGCCAATGAGGGTAATCGTACCGTTCTCAACGTGATGGAGGAATGCGTCCTGTTGCGCCTTGTTAAACCGGTGGATTTCATCTACAAAGAGGATGGTTTTTTTCTGATAATATTTTAATTGATCTCTGGCCTCATCTATGACTTCCCGAATATCCTTGACGCCCGATAACACGGCAGAAAAAGAGACAGAGTGGGCGTCCATGGCCTGTGCAATGATAGCAGCGAGCGTGGTTTTCCCAACTCCTGGCGGCCCCCAGAAAATGAGGGACACGAGTTCCTTGTTCTCCACGAGCCTGTGTAATATTTTACCGGAACCCACAAGGTGTTCCTGTCCCACGAATTCTTTCAGATTGCGTGGTCTCATCCGGTCGGCCAGTGGTTGTTTTTTTACTGTTGGTGTCTTTGTATCAAAGAGACTTTTTTGTTGTATTTTCAATGTTTTTTACCTCGTATTTAATTTCGTATTTTCCAAATCCTCTGCCATCTTGTTTATGGCGCTGGCAAGTTTGCCTACTTCATCGTCAGATTGGTAGACGACCCTGGTGGAATAACTTCCCTCAGAAATCTTCTTTGCCGTTTCAGAGATATAATGGATTGGCGCCGAAATCTTCTTGCCCAGAAAGAACGCGACAATAACAACCCCAACTGATACCAGTCCAAAGACGGACATCATGGAATTCCTCAATTGGTACAACGGCCCATATCCTTCATCCACGTCGATCTCGGCAATCACGCCCCAGCCATAATCCGCCATCCAGTGCCAGAATCCCAGCACATTCACCCCCCGGTAATCCAGGTATCCTTCGGAGTCAAACCCATCAGAGCCTTTGAGACACTCGCTCACTCCTTTTGTGATCATACCTGTTTGTGGGTGTGCAACCTTCAGTGCAAGCGCAGTTCGTTTATCGATTCTTTGTTGTTTTTTCAAATCTTCTGCAAACCGCGATTCTGTGAGCATATATCCGTATCCGTTGACCAGATAGGTTTCCCCCGTTTCTCCAAGGTGAATATTTTGCATCATAGTATTAATTTCGGAGACATCGATCCTCAGCGTCACTGTGCCGGCGACAGCATTCGACTTGTCCCTTATCGGGGCGGAAACGAGTATGGTAGGCACGCCAGTTTCCCGTATGCCAGATTCATTTTCAATGGGCGCCTCTGACGGTATGATGTTTGTGGCGAAGAGCGCGCCCGTAAGAGCGGATCGGAAAAAGTCTTTTCCCGAAATATTCGTTCCTATAAGTTCCTTTCTTGAAGCAATCCTCACGACACCCTCACGGTCGGCAATAAATACCTCTTTATGGCCGTACTCCTTCCAGAGATAGCCGAAATATTTTACGCTATCCAGATTTTTCAAAAATTCTGAATTTTCAGGATTTGACTGGAGAGACAGGAGAATAAAAGGATTGTTTGCAATACGCTGTGCGTCGGCGGTGTATTTTTCCATCCATTGCGAAATCAATTCGGCCTGCTTATGCGCGGCTACATTCAGGTTTTTAATGATTTCGGCCTTAAGCGTATGAAAGGTAGCGGGGTACACAACCAGTCTCATAATAACAAGCGGCAGGAATGTTAGGATAAGAAAGAAGATGCTGAGTTTGGTTTTTGTCGGTTTAAACAATTATTTCTCCATCGGGCTTTTGTGTCTTTGTGATAAATCTGCTATGTCATAAATCCTTGTATTTAAAATGATTATCAAACGTTAGGATAGTAACACAAGAAGGGTATCATGTCAAGATGGTTGCAGAGGAGAATCTGTGCAAAAAGTCTACGGTCGTGGGGTTGTGTAGGAGGGACGACGGAAGCCGAAGTTTCGAGCAAAGCGCAGCCAACCAATAATTATCAGAAATTTTTAGAGGAAGATTGCTTCGCTATTGCTCGCAATGACAGTAGTGACCAGGCTTTTTGCACAAACTCTTCATGATTGCCAATCGGCAGGGCATCACGACTGTTAAATCTGCAAGATTGACCCAGCAAAGAGTAACACAAACCTTCAGGTTTGAGACTTGTTTGTAGTGGCGACTTCAGTCGCTTCTTTGGAAACAGACCATATGAAGATACGACTGCTAAAATCATCTATAAATAAGATTTTATATTGTTTTTAAAGATTTTATAAATTTTTATGTTTTTTAACAATCTGTAATATAATTACTTACGACTTATTATTTTGAAATGTGATCTAGATCACAGACACGAAATAAAAAAAATGATATATTTATTAAATTAATAAATATTCATTAAGTAAAGAACAAGCCGTTCGGTTTTATAAGAACAGGGATTAAGTGAGAAAATAAGATAAATCGGGTTGAGGAGCGATACCCCACATTTCCAAACCCACCACCCTTGGAAATTGTATTTCGCTACACTCAACCCGATCTCCATAATTGTGAATTTAAAAAATGTAAATATTGGATAAAGGCAAACTCTGCGTGATCAGAGGACGCAAGGTAACAGGCAATCTTACGGTGACGGATTGAGGGTCGTATAAGGCAAACTGGTAGCCGCACCTTTTATGGGCAATGTTATTGAATTAGGCAATTAAAAATATTGCATATCCCTAGCGCGGCGTAGCCGCAACCAAAGAGATACTAAATAACAATACGATCTTTTGTTTTTTTAACAAGGTGTTTATGATGGGAAATTTGAGGTAATAAATAGATTTTCCTTGTTGAAAGCTCCAGAGTATCTCACGTGAAACATGTTAATAATACATCGCTCTGATGAAGCCTAACATTGCGCAGCTATACCGCAATCAAATCGCTTTATGAAAGGAGGATTAAATAAAACAATTCCTGCACGGAAATACTTTTATTACATGAGAGGAGATTGCTTCGGAAAAGACCCTCGCAATGACATTGGGGGGCTTTCAGTGACATGCTATTGCCTTCGCCATGACAACTATTTTGGCGTTACCTATACTATCTGGTATCTATTATTGACCTTGTCTCATCAACAATCCCGGGAAGTACAATACCTGCCTTTTCTTGAATATAATAATCTGCCTCAGGAAATGACTCCTCAAGATTGATTTCTATGATTTGCGCTCCATTTTGTTTCGCAAGATAAGGTAATGACGCCGCCGGGTAAACAACGGCAGATGTGCCAATGAGGAGCATGACCTTACAGGACATGGATTCTTTCTGTGCCGTCAGGAGCATCCTGTTTGTAGATAGATTATATCCCGTACAAATGATTAGCTCCGTAGGAGCGGTCTGTTTATTTTCCCGGTGCGTTTAGATTTCATGTGATAAACCTGCCGGTTACATAATGTCGCTTTATTTATGCAAGGTTATATATTTACCCTCCTTGACATACCCGTTTGGCAGCACTATAATTATTTTATTATTTTTTTCCCGAGGTGTTTTATGATTACCAGAAGGTCGTTAATCAAGGCAGGGATATTCGGGGCATGCAGTTTGTGCCTTGGAAACAATCCGGCTGCATGGGCTGAAGATGTCTATATTCCTGAATCGCTTAAAGGCATCAATCAGGGATTTCCCGTTAAGGAAGCCATGCATTTTAAGAAGTTGGAAGACCTTCGCATTGAATGCGAACTCTGTCCCAGGAAGTGCACCGTTGCCGATATGGAGCGCGGATACTGCGGTGTGCGCGAAAATCGTGGTGGCACCTATTATACCCTGGTGCATTCACGCGTCTGCGCACTCAACATTGATCCTATCGAAAAGAAACCCCTCTTTCATTTCCTGCCTGGCACAAAGGCCTATTCTCTGGCCACGGCAGGATGTAACATCGAATGTAAATTCTGTCAAAACTGGCAAATCTCCCAATACCGGCCGGAACAGATCGAAAGCATCAAACTAACACCTGCGGATGTAGTAAAAGAAGCCAAAGTAAATGGAAGCAAGACAGTTGCCTTTACCTATTCGGAACCTGTGGTTTTTTATGAATATATGTACGATATAGCACGAGCGGGTAGAGAGAGCGGTCTCAAAAGCGTCATGATATCAAACGGTTTTATTCAGGAAAAACCTTTAAGAGAGCTATGTCCGGGTCTGAGCGCCGTTAAAATAGACTTAAAAGGGTTTACGGAAAAATTCTATCAGGAGACCTGTTCTGGCGAACTCAAGCCTGTTTTAAATACCCTGGTAACCTTGAAGAACATCGGGATATGGTTTGAAATTGTTGTATTAGTTGTACCAACCCTGAACGACCGTGAAAAGGAAATCAGGGATATGTGTGCCTGGATAAAGGAAAATCTGGGCGCCGACGTCCCTGTTCACTTTACCCGTTTCCATCCCACCTACAAGATCAAAAACCTGCCTCCTACACCCATAAAGACCATGGAAATGGCCAGAAATGCAGCCCTTGATGCAGGACTCCACTTTCCTTATATAGGCAATGTACCCGGTCATGATGGTGAAAATACCTATTGTCCGAACTGCAAGCACATCTTAATCAGACGGGCCGGGTTTACGATATTGGAAAACGGCTTCAAAGACAATAAATGCAAGGAATGTGAACAAATAGTTCCGGGTGTATGGGCATAAACGAGCAATAAATAACGAATGTCTTTTTATTCATAATTCAATGTTCGATATTCGATATTCATAAAACAATTTGAAACATTTATTGAGGTTATTTATTGACTAAAATACGCCCTGGACTGATACAAATTGCCGGTATTATTGACAACACAGAAGCACAGATGCTTGTTGATGCAGGAGTAACATATCTGGGATTTCCTTTACGACTTGGGTATCACAAGGAAGACATTTCAGAGGAAGATGCAGGTAAAATAATTCGATCACTCAAACCACCCCACTACGGTGTGTTAATAACGTATCTTCGGAAAGCCGAGGATGTCTTAAAACTCTGCAAAAAAGTTGGAACTCGCCACGTCCAGCTTCACGGCGATATATCACCGGACGAAATGGCACATTTGAGAAAAAGAGATCAGACGCTCTTCGTTATCAAGAGCCTTATTGTAAAAGACAATAATCTTCCGGAACTGGAAGGTCAATTGATGGCAGATAGTCCAGACGTTGACGCCTTTATTACCGATACCTATGACCCGGAAACAGGCGCATGCGGCGCTACCGGTAAGACACATAAGTGGGATATAAGTAAATATCTCGTGTCTGTCTCTCCTAAACCCGTAATCCTTGCCGGTGGTCTTCGTCCTGATAACGTTCGCCAGGCAATCCTCTCAGTCCACCCTGCCGGAGTAGACGTGCACACAGGCGTTGAATCATCTGATGGCAAGAAAGATCCACATCTTGTCCTTAAATTTGTTTCAGAGGCAAGGGAAGCATTTGCGATGATAAATCATAATAAGCAACTTCAATAAATGGACATTTTTTACATAGGGTATCCTTCGGAGTCGGTACAAAAATCAATCACTTGCCGTTGCGAAAGAGGAATGACAATGGAATTGGATAAACTTCTTATCATTGAGCGGGTTTTGGAACATGGTAGTGATAAGCAAATTGAGTTTATTCTAGCTACTTACAAGGTTGAAGATATTGTTCGGGTAATATGTGAAAGTTCGTACCTGAGTCCTAAGACAGTTAATTATTGGTGTTTATACTTTGATATCAGGAAACTGGTATCAAACACGCCACCGAATCCTCTCCCGGGAGGGGAGTAGAGACGACCCGCCTGGCCGTCTCTACATTATACCCCTCTTGAGAGGGGTTAGGGGTGTGTTAAGAGAATAACCAGAAAGTTTGAATTTCCTTAAGTAGCAGGCACACTCCGTGTGCCTGCTACAGTCAAATTAGAAGAAAATGGTAAGTCAACCGTCCCGGTTGACCAAATTAAAAACAACAAGCGGATACAGGACAAGCGAGACGCTTGTCCTACCAACACCGCCTCAAAACCCGCTTAATTAAAATGAGAATTCCTTACTCTTAAATAATTTATGGAAAGAATGCGTAATTCTCAGTATATTGAACATTTAAAAATTATGCCTTCGGCGACTTTTTATATAATAAGATTAATACCCACCCCTGAATCCCCTCCCAGGAGGGGACTTCTTTAGTCCCCTCTTGAGAGGGGGTTGGGGGTGTGTAATACCAATTAGCTTTCAAACATTAAATAAACATGCTGTACTTCCTTCTATTGCACTGTGCTATATTTTAGCGTTTGACGGCGAATTGGTATAAGGTAACAACAGAAAGTTTGAAATTCCTGAACATTACCTCTTTATTAAAATTTTCTGATACCGAATATCAGTATTTAAGACTTAAACCGTGACAAACAAAGACCTTTCAAAATTAAAAATAGACAAGTCTGATGCCTTCCACTATTACAGTAAACGGCAGAAGTTACTTTCCAAAATAACCGTTGCTATCCTCGTCATCTTAACAGGTTTCATTCTTTATCGGGTAGTTTTCAACCCGACGTATAAAGTAAAAGTAGCCACCGTTTCACAGGTTTATCCTTCACAGATGTTCACCTTACTCAATGCCAGCGGTTACGTTGTTGCACAACGCAAGGCCGCAGTGTCATCAAAGGCGACGGGAAGACTTGAATGGCTTGGCGTGGAAGAGGGAAGCAGGGTAAAAAAAGGACAAATCATCGCACGTTTGGAAAATGAAGACGTCGTTGCAGCGCGTGATCAGGCAGAGGCCAACCTGAAAAATGCTCTTTCAAGTCTGGAGATGGTGAAGGCAGAATGGGAAGAGGCCACATTGAATTATAACCGGCAAAAGGATCTTGTATCTCATGGGGTTGTATCTCAATCAGAATTTGATATTGCAGATGCCCGCTATAAAAAGGCTCAGGCTGCGGTAACTGCCGCAGAATCATCGATAAACGCATATAAGGCTGCATTACACGCAGCCAGGATAGCGGTGAAATATACGTTTATCCGTTCACCGTTTGACGCCGTGGTATTAACAAAAAATGCCGATGTCGGTGACATCATCACGCCTTTAGGCGCTGCCGCTAATGCTAAAGCTGCAGTAGTAACCATTGCCGATATGGACTCTCTTCTTGTAGAAGCCGACGTTTCTGAGTCAAATTTACAAAAAGTCAGCGCTGGTCAACCGTGTGAAATACAGTTGGACACCTTCCCTGAAATCCGTTTTCGAGCCATGGTACATATGATTGTGCCAACCGCTGACCGAAGCAAGGCCTCAGTTATGATAAAGGTGAAATTTTTGGACAAAGACAAACGCGTCCTGCCTGAAATGAGCGCCAGGGTGGCCTTCCTGGAACGACCTGTTTCTCCTGATGAGCAAAAACCAAAGACTGTCCTGAGCGCCAATGCAATTATAGAATACACCGGCAATGCATTCGTTTTTCTCGTAAAGGATAATCATGCAGTGAAAACCCCTCTCGTCACCGGCATTCTTATTGATAATATGATTGAGGTATTACAAGGAGTCAAACCGGGGGATACTATTATTGTCAATCCGCCTAACAGACTTAAAAACGGTTCGGGGATTACCATTCAAGAGAAATAAATGGAAGACGTAAGACGTCCTATTGTCGAAATAAAAAACCTCACGAAGTCTTATTATCGGGGTTTTGAGGTAATACCTGTTTTACAAAACATTAACTTCGAAATACCCGATGGAGAATTCCTTGCCCTTATGGGACCTTCAGGGTCGGGAAAAAGCACTTTGTTAAACCTTATTGCCGGTATTGACAAGACAGATAGCGGTACCATAAAGGTTGGCGGCATTGATATTACCACACTGACGGAAACAGAACTTGCCCGATGGCGCGCCACGCATGTGGGATTTATCTTCCAATTTTACAACCTGATCCCCGTGCTCACAGCGTATGAGAATGTAGAGCTTCCCCTCCTGTTAACCTGGCTTTCCCGCAAGGAACGGCGTGAGCATGTGGAAGCCGCCCTCTATATGGTCAACCTCACAGACCGAATGGATCATTATCCAAACCAGTTATCCGGCGGCCAGCAGCAGCGCGTAGCAATCGCCCGTGCAATCGTTACCGATCCAACCATCC
>CAYJME010000006.1:0-15969 GCA_964370795.1 uncultured candidatus Brocadiaceae bacterium | reverse complement strand
TCCTGGTAGCAGATGAACCAACGGGAGACCTTGACAGGGTTTCTGCAGAGGACATATTGGGCCTCATGGCCCGCTTAAACCAGGAATTCAACAAAACGATTATCATGGTTACCCATGATCCCCATGCGGCAGAAAAAGCACACATTATAAGAAGACTTGAAAAGGGCGTTTTCAATGCACATTCTTAAATTAATAGTACGAAACACCCTCCGTCATAAATTTCGCACATGTCTCACCATCCTTGGTATAACCATCGCAATCCTGGCATTCGGTATCCTGAGAACCATTGTTCATGCATGGTACTCCGGGGTAAATGCCTCTTCAGCAACCCGCCTCATTACCCGAAATGCCATATCCCTTGTCTTTCCACTCCCTATTTCATACAGGGAAAAGATTCGTCAAATACCCGGGGTAAAAAATGTTTCATTTGCCCGATGGTTCAACGGCACCTATATTTCAGAAAAAAACTTCATACCAAACTTTGCTATTGATACAAAAACATTCCTGGAATTATATCCGGAGTATTTACTTCCCGATGACCAGAAAACCGCTTTCCTTCGGGACCGCAAGGCATCCATAGCGGGCAGGAAAGTAGCTGAAAGATTCAACTGGAAGATCGGCGATATCATAACCCTTAAGGGAACCATCTTCCCCGGTACGTGGGATTTTGTCCTGCGCGGGATATATTATGGCGCTGATAAGACTGCTGATGAAACACAACTATTTTTCCATTTTGATTATTTCAACGAACGTATGAAAAAGACTTTACCGAGCATGGCAGACCGGACAGGTGTTTTCATCATAGGGGTAACGAATTCCTCTCTGGCAGCCGAGGTATCCGAAGCAGTGGATAACATATTTAAAAATTCCCTTGCAGAAACTCTCACCGAAACGGAAAAGGCGTTTCAGATGAGCTTTGTGAGCATGACCGAGGCAATTGTCGTGGTAATCCAGTTAGTCTCATTCATGGTCATTATTATTATCATGGCCGTCGTAGCCAATACCATGGCCATGACTGCACGGGAACGAATCGGGGAATATGCAATAATGAAGACGCTTGGATTTGGTGGCGGATATATTGCTGTACTTATATGCGGAGAGTCCCTGGTTATGACCATAAGCGGGTGCATCATTGGTATTATGCTCACGTATCCTTGTGCACATTATTTTGGCAATCAGGTTGCCACCTATTTTCCGGTATTTGACGTCTCAGCAACAACGATTCTTATGGACATAGCAGCCTCGTTTTTGGTAGGTTTCATAGCGTCTGCCATACCTACCTGGCGCGCCATAAAAATCAGGATAGCGGACGGGCTGAGGAGGATATAAACTGTCAGTTAAAATTTTACATGTCCTATGGTAGGAGCCGTCTCCTGACGGCGACTGGCAACATAAATCTGTCTCCACATGTTTAAAGGTATACCCTTAACCTATAGTTTTCGAAATCTCCTTACACGGCGGCTTACTACAACGCTGACCGCTTCGGGTATGGCCCTCGTTGTCTTTGTATTGGCAACGACCCTCATGCTCGCCGAAGGACTCCGCAAGACCCTTGTCGATACAGGCGCGTATGATAATGTAGTTATCATCCGCCGCGCATCTACGACTGAAGTACAAAGCGGCATAGACCGATACCAGGCGTCTATTATTGCGACACAACCTGAAATAGCATCCGGTGAGCGTGGCAAAAAACTCCTCGCCAAAGAACTCGTGGTTATCATAAACCTGCCCAAAAGAGGCAGTGAAAAACCTTCAAACGTCACCATCAGAGGTGTAAATGACCAATCGTTTCTTTTGCGTCCACAGGTCACATTAATTGATGGTCGTTTACCAAAGTCTGGATTATCTGAAATTATTGCCGGAGAAAGTATTGCAAAAAGGTTTAAGGGATGCGGTATCGGCGAAAAGCTCCATTTTGGCATGAGGGACTGGGCGGTAGTGGGTATCTTTGCAGCAGGCAATACAGGATTCAATTCAGAGATATGGGGAGACGTTGACCAGCTTATGCAGTCATTCCGCAGAGGTATTTATTCATCAATCATATTTAAATTACGGGACTATGCAGAATTTGAGATATTTAAACAAAGAATAGAAAGTGACCCCAGACTGACACTTGAAGCCCGGCGTGAAATACAATACTATGCAGACCAGTCAGAAATGATGACGAAATTTCTCCGTATCCTTGGCATATCGATGACCATTATATTTTCCATCGGCGCCATGATTGGGGCAACGATAACCATGTACGCAGCAGTGGCTAACCGTACCAGTGAAATTGGCACGTTGCGGGTACTTGGGTTTCAGCAGAGAAATATCCTCGTTGCCTTTCTCGCAGAATCAACGTTGATAAGCATTATCGGCGGGGCTGCTGGACTGTTATTCTCGTCCTTCATGCAATTTATCACCGTTTCAACGGTAAACTGGCAGACGTTTTCAGAACTGGCTTTTTCGTTTACCTTAACCGGTGAGATCATTTATAAATCTTTGATCTTCTCTCTCGTGATGGGGTTTCTGGGAGGCGTCCTTCCTGCGTATCGTGCATCAAGGATGAATATTGTCGAGGCGCTAGGGGTAAGGTAAGTTGTGTATTTCAATGATAACACTTCTGCTAAAAACATTACAATTTTTGTAACAATTTAGTTTTTTGAAAAAAGCCCTGTAGGGGCGGCCTGTTTGTAGCAATGAAACGCTAAGATACAATTAGCTCCATAGGAGCGTCCTGTATATGGTTGGCATGAAACATGTGCTACAAACAGGGCGCTCCTACGGAGCTTATAGGCAATGCGCTTTCATGATACTAAAGTGATACCAATTTTTTAACATTTAAGGGAGCAACCGATGATTCGTACAGTTGACCATATTAACCTGGTAGTCTCAGACCTGGAACGGTCTGTTCAATTCTATACCACATTGCTTGGATTTAAGGAGATTCGAAGGGCACACCTTGAAGGAAAATGGATTGAGTCTATTGTAGGACTAAAAGGCATTCGTGCAAATGTGGCTTACCTATTGGCACCGGATGGGGAGCCACGACTGGAGCTGCTTTGCTATGAGTCACCGCGTGGCGAATCAATTCCTGCGAATTCCCTGGCAAATACCATTGGTTTGAGACATATTGCATTTCGGGTAAAAGATATTAATGCAATGGCAAAACGGTTGGAAGAAGCAGGAGTTAAAGTTTTTCATGACCCGGTAGCTGTGCCTGCAGGCGTCGTCACCCACGAAGCAGGACATAAAATACTGTGCTATTTTCTTGATCCGGATGGGATACTATTGGAGTTGGCAGAATATCGGTAATGGAACTTATAATCATAAAGACAAAAAGGAGAATTACAAGGTTTGAGGAAAATAATATTTGCGTCTTATGTTATTCTTTGTTCTAATCCTATTAACACAAAAAGTAATTTCCCGTCATTCATCCAACAATTTGATTTAGAGGGAGGACTTATTTATGTATTTGCCAATTCGCAAACTAACCTTGCATCTTGTTTTTCTTTTTTTTACCGTTCTGGTGCATATTGGTTTCGGCACCGTGTGGGGTTCCGACCATGCTGATACACCAGAGTTGATAAGCATCGGGCGACACGAAGGCCGGTTGACAGATCTGTTTTCATTCCGACACGGCGACAGTCTCGTCCTCGCTCTCTGCACAAATCCGGCCATTCCTAGAAGTGTCTCGGAATACATCTTTCCTTCTGATTTGACATTGCGGATTCATATTGATAACCACAGCAAGGTTAGCTTTGAGAATCCTGATGACAATTCTGTTTACGGAGGTACCATTGTCCGGCCAAATCATGTTTCTGAAGATATAACATTTAAGATATCATTTAAGAAAGGAAAGCCGCAACTCTGTGTAAAAGGCTTGCAGGACAGCGCCAGGAAAAAGATTTTGTTTTTTACCGGGCTTCGCGATGACCCGTTCATTCGTACACCTACCTTCGGCAAAAATGTGGCAGCAGTTGTGATGGAAATACCGATGAGCTCCGTCATAGGTTCCCAGCCGACACTTTTGATTTGGGCTACCTCCAAGATACCAGACATAAAGGGGCCAATTTCAGATCATGACGGGCGAGCCCTTCGATCTCAGTTTGATAATCAATTGAATACGGAGAAGCCTCGTTATCAGGGACTACACCCTGACGTTATTATTTACGATACCTCGCGGCCAGCGGCATTTCCCAACGGTCGCAAGCTGGAGGATGATGTGGTACATCTCGTTCCCAACCCCCCCAACACCATCATAGACAGTGCCACACAAAATGACGTTCCATTTTTGATGGATTTTCCCTATCTGGCGCCTCCACATCCACCGATGCCATGATTCACCTGACAAACAATTTCATGAAATTCCGCTCATATTCCACTGCCTGGTTACTCATCCTGTGTTTTTACATTGCTTCTATTGGAGGCTGCGCAGGAATAATCTTCAGTCGTGGTCAACTTGATAGTGACGCACGAATTAACTACTACACGAAGAAGGTTGCTCATGACCCGCAACTGTATCCGGTTTACGTACAGCTAGCCTCAACCTATCTGGATAAAGCGTGCGATACGCACGATCCAGATTATTTAAAAAAAGCTCGTTCGGCATTAGAGTGTTCGATGGAAATCCAGCCGAGCTTCGAGGCATTCAAAACGATGGGGGCTGTTTGCTGTTTCGCACACCGTTTCGATGAGGCGCTCCAATGGGAAAAACGAGCGGATGAAGCATGGCCAGCCGATACCAGAGTTACAGCCCTGATGGTCGAAGCATATATGGGGCTCGGGCAGTATGAGGCAGCGAAGAATTTACTTCCGCCGGATGGTACAAAACCCGTTGATTTCCATACGGCGGCAGCTCAGGGGCAGTGGTTGGCTTCACAACATCGTTACGACGAAGCGGTTAATGCTCTCCTGGCTGCAGCCAGTTTCGCACAAGCACTGGAAGTAACCAACCTCGTTGTCTGGGCTCATGTTCGTGCTGCCGGTATTCTGCTGGATTCAGGTCAACCTCTGAAGGCACAACCGCTCCTGGAGGCTGCTGCCAGGCTTGATCCTAAAAACAAATTCCTACGTCTCCACCAGGCTGAGTTCCTGGAAGCCGAAGGTCAAGCGGAACAGGCGTTGGCAGCCTATGAGGCGTTGGTGAAAGAGCACGATGATCCGGAGATACGCCGCAAAGCGTTCGTCGTGGCCCGCAAGCTTAGCCTTGAATCTCACGCCCGGTTCCACTTCGAAGCGGCAGAAAAAGGCTACCAGCGGGCTATCGATGCCGGGGAGATTTATACCCTGGGTGCACTTGCACACCTCTATTGCGAAGCGGACGTTCACCTGAAAAAAGCATTGACTCTCGCACAACGTAACCTTGAGCACAAGAGAGACACTGAGGCAATAGAGATGCTTGCATGCATCCGCCGCAAACTTTTAAATTAACGCACACAGATGCCTCCGCATTAAGCCCTCATTGAAAAAAGAGGGAGAATTTCGCATACTATTTCTGTTTATCCTCTGCCAGCCTCTCCGCGATCTCAGTGTGTTCTCTGCGGTGGGCTGAACTGTTACTAAAAACTTCACCGGCTGGACTTGGTTTCCCAATATAATACCCCTGCGCATAATCTACTCCATATTCCCTCAGTAACTGTAATATTTTCTCGTTTTCCA
This sequence comes from uncultured candidatus Brocadiaceae bacterium, assembly GCA_964370795.1. GTDB lineage: Bacteria > Planctomycetota > Brocadiia > Brocadiales > Brocadiaceae > JAHFOW01. The sequence goes on along the minus strand of CAYJME010000006.1, from coordinate 10,326 downwards.
CATATTCCGCAACAGTCTTTTTCTCAAGCCCACGCGCCATCTCCACTATGCACCTTATCAGATGCTGATCCACACGGCTTTCATGCATGTTGTGAATAAAACTGCCGTCAATTTTCAAATAATCTACCGGCAGATGTTTCAGGTTCTGATATGAAGAAAAACCACTGCCAAAATCATCAAGCGCAAAGCGACATCCAATAAGCTTGAGTGTAGAAATGAAGGAAGCTGCTTCAATCATATTTTCCATACTGGCCGTTTCCGTTATTTCAAACATAATGCTTTTCGGGGAAATTCCTGTTTCAGATATTTCTCTCTGAATGAGTGGTAATAATCCTTTATCATTAAATGCCCTTCCTGAAAGGTTAATGTCAAGAAATTGCCCCTTTTCTGACACCTTGTAAGCAGCAAGACGAATTGCATTGCGTACTACCCAGCGATCAATTTCATGGATCAATCCGTATCGCTCTGCAACGGGCAGGAAGTCATCAGGCATGAGGATTTCCAGGTTCTCACCCTGCATGCGCAGCAAGACCTCATACCCGCAGACAATCTCTTGTTGTATGTCATATATTGGCTGTAAATACAAGGCAAACAAGTCCTCTTTGAGCGCCTGCTGAATGCGATTCTCCCACACGAGCCGCGAATCAATCTTCGCCTTGTGTTTGGGATCAAATACACAAATGCGGTTACGTCCTTCCTCCTTTGCAGTGTACATGGCTATATCGGCGCAGGAAAGTAATAAAGCTGCATCGTCTCCGTATTCCGGGAACTGAATAATACCGATGCTTGCAGTAATACCATAACCTGATATCTTATCTTTTCGGCAATGTTCCTTTATTGACAGAAGGATTTTTTCTGAAACTACCTGTGCCTGTTCCTGCGTGGTAAAAGGGAGCATAATGGCAAATTCATCACCTCCCAGCCTGGCAATGACATCAGTCTCGCGTATCTGTTTTCTCAGTACGCCAGCTAATTTTACGAGAAGCCTGTCCCCATCCGGGTGTCCCAGGGTATCATTGATATATTTAAAATTGTCCAGATCCAGTAATAAGAGCGCGCCACTTTCTTTGTTGCGTTTCATCTGGGCTATCCAATTCTCCAATTGCTTCACAAAATACCGGCGGTTGTGAAGATGGGTAAGCGGGTCATGTTCTGCCAGATAAATAAGTCTTTCCTCATTTTGCTTCCGCTCGGTGATGTCGCGCACCGTGGCCTGCAATACCCTTTTTCCCTGGTAGTCAAAGGCAGAAAACAGCACTTCAGCCGGAAAATTCTCCCCGCTCTTGCGGCGGTGCATCCAGTCGAAACGGTTCGACCCTTGCTCAAATGCCGTCACAATTTTCTCATTCACGGCGGTGTACGAATCCTGTCCGTTCGGCTGCAGGGGCGGCGACAGTTGTGACGGGTGCATGGAAACAAACTCGTCCTTGCACGTCAGACCGAAGATTTCCAGCGTGCGCTCGTTGCAATTAAAGAAGCCTTTTTCCGTCAGCAGCATAATGGCGTCGTTCGAGCCTTCGTAGATGGAGCGAAATTTCTCCTCGCTCTCCAGTAGCGCAGCTTTCGCCTGTTCAATCGCACCTCCGATGCCTCGCGACACAAACGCGATCACGACGCTGACAACCGCAGTTGAAATCAACACCACCAGGGATACCCAAAGCGCAGTGTTCGTGTTATGATGCGGCATAAGCGCATTGATCAACCAACCTTCGCCAACGACGGCCATCAGCGTTACCGGCAAAAATGCCCGCAATATGCGGGCATGGACCGGTGCGCCGAGGATCAGACACAGAGGCCAGGCATGTGGATTTGCAGCGGCCAATAGGCCCAAACCACACAGCAACATGGCTACCGCAGTCGGAAGCGCCACAGGGATGATGGTACCGCCATACAGGAGCGGCGTCCCGTACGCATACCCGATCAACACGACCAAACTGATGGCCGTCGCACTCACGGACAGGCAGGCTGGAAGACTTGGACTAGCCATCCACCATGGGAATGCCAGCAGCAAAGCAATCAAAGCAAAACTCCCCAGCAAAAGCCCGGCTGCAGTAAGTGGTGACATGCGACCAATTGGAACGCCCCTGAAAGACTCAGGGTTTTTTAGCAGGAATTGCTCCGGGTCGAAATCGAAGATACCCGTAAACCGCAGGAGCAACAGACCCGCCAAACCTGAGACGAGAATGGCCGCGACGGCGGAAAACTGGCTACAGTACCGCCGCATGGGCCACCTGACGTGGACAAACAAACCCGCGCTGAGCAGTGTAAACGCCAGCGCCGTGCTAGGCGCCATGGGGATGTATTTGGGATTCATGCGTGCAATGGACAACCATCCACTAGCCCAGCCCATAAGGGCTAGCATCGAGATTACGCAGATCAGCAATGCACAGATTCGGGCAAGACACCTGGAGACAATTGCCCGTGGGCGAACAGTCTCATTCATGGTCAGTTCCTTAAAAAAGATATTACGAAAAACCTCTCTTTTCCTCAGGCGGGTTCAATTTTGTAAGTCATGACCACCCGCATAGCAGGTGGTCATGACTTGCGCTCGGTGATTTCTCTTTCAAGTTCTCCAATTTTCTCCTTTAAGATTTCTAAAGATTTCATTCCGCAATCCGCAATCTGAAATCAAAAATCTATTTATCCAGCGCCTCTCTCACCTTTTTCAGAAGTTCCATTGGTAAAATGGGTTTGGAAATAAAGTTTAATCCTTCACAAAGGAGGTCTCTTTTATAGATAACATCTTCGCCGTAACCGCTCACAAAAATGGCTTTAATATTGGGATTCCTTTTATTTATTGTATCGTATACCTCTTTACCATTTTTACGAGGCATTATTACGTCAAGGATGAGAAGCCGTATCTTATCTTTATTCTCCATGAATTTATGTATCGCATCCTCTCCGTTTACTGCTTCTATGATTTTATAACCAAAGCCACTGAGTATCATTTTTGTAAGTTTCCTAACCTCCGTCTCATCCTCTGCTATTAATATTGTCTCCGTCCCACCTACAGGAGTTGGTAAGCCTTTCAGCGCCTTCTCTTCGCCTGCAGGTTTAATGAGTGGTAAATATATCTTGAATGTTGTTCCTCTGCCGGGTTCTCTGTAAACATGTATATAACCCTTGTGTTGCTGAATGATGCCATACACAATCGCAAGCCCAAGACCCGTTCCCTTCCCAACCTCCTTGGTGGTAAAGAACGGCTCAAAGATCCTTTCTTTCGTCTCCGCATCTATGCCTGCTCCAGTATCTGTAACGGATATAAGGGCGTACATTCCCAATGTGCCGTAACCATGAGCGATTATGAAGTTATTGTCCAGTTCCACAACATCTGTGATTATGGCCAAAAGGCCGCCCCCGGGCATCGCATCCCTTGCGTTTGTGGCAAGGTTCGTCAGTACCTGTTCTACCTGGATGCTGTCTGCCATTATGACAGGGTCTTTATCGGTAACCGTGACCTTGAGTTCTATGTCTTCGCCAATAATCTTTGGCAAAAAGAGCGTGACTTTTTTTATAATCTCGTTCACTTTTACCCGTTGGGGAGTGTGTACCCGCTGGGTTTGGTATCCACGCCTCTCCGTAATCCCAACCAGTTGCATTACACACTTTTTCTAACGTAATGACCAGCGCATCATGTAAGTCTTTGGATGTGCTGACCGCCATGACCAACGTCTGCAAGAGAAGCATTTTCTCTTCTGCGTCTTTGCGGCGGGTAATATCTGAGGACACGCCGTCACCGTACAGTACTCCATATTTTTCGTAGGGCGCTGCTGCTCTATCATGTAACCAGATACAGATTCCATCTTTCCTTCTGATCCTGTACTCAACGCCGAGTCTCTTGTTTAATTTAAAAAATAATTCATACGCCTTTTCCACTTTTCCAATATCTTCGGGATGTATCCTTTCAGACCAGAGACTATTGCCTGCTTCGTAGATGTCTTCCGGGGTATATCCACAAACTTTTTCTATATTTGGACTGACAAAGGTGGTATTGCCTTCCTGGTCAACTGTCCACACTACGTCCGGGAGGTTTTCAACCAGCAAACGATATTTCTCATTATTCTGCATTATTTGATTGTATCCCTTGGAAACAATGGGTTTTGATTAACAGCATTCGGTTTTTTCTCACCAGCGCTAACCTAATCCGAATCGTAAAATTCGTGAGTCAACCCTGTCAGGGTTTAAAACCCTGACAGGATTAGTTTTTGCTAAAAATGTCAAAATATTTTTTATAAGATACTACGCGCTTAATTTACAGATGAAATATCTCAGAATAGACCAAAATTGCTTATTTGCCCCAGTCTGTTCTGTTTGGGAACACAATTTTAAAGAGAAACTGAGTTTCCCGTCCATTTACACTCCCAAACAGGAATTTGGGAGCAAGTAGAACTCTTTGCTACTATCTTACCTTTTCCAAAAGAGAATTAAGGCGCGGGATAGAAACAAATCCGATTCTAACCTATACCCTCACTTCCACAAAGCCCTTCACACGATAATCTATTTCCCCCAAACCCTGTTCGTGCGATTCCCCGATATAACCCACGTCTTTCGGTTGGATACCAAATAAGGTAGCGCCGTAGGCATCCACGGCAACGGGGTCTGTGCTTACAATTATACGGCGTGCGCACTCGGGGGAATTATCAACATCGTCCAGCCGCCCACCTGTTGGGCCGTGATTTTTCAGGATGCGAACGGCATCAAGCACCGTTAGGTCAATCTTCACAAATTTATTGAGGTCGGCAATCTTTGGATGGATATCAGTATGCAAACTGCCCCGATCTCCCCCAATCATCCCAAAGACGTTTTTCAGTCCCATGGAAAGTCTTGAAGCGCCATGCTGTTTGGCAATCGGCACGTTGATGAGTACATCGACTTCGTCGGCATATACCATTTCTTCATAAAAAGACCATGATTTCAAAATCCTGCCACCAGGGATAATAAAGTCCTTAAAGCGGTTCTTGTTAAGATAAATTACCTCAGCGCCTGCGTGGCGTGCCGATTCCGCAATACCGCTATTGAGATAGGAAGTCTCCGGGTTTGCAGAACAGGTGTGATCCATAATGCGTATTCGTCCCGCCCCTGCTTCACGGCATAATTCCACAAGGGCCGCCACAACGAAAGGGTTGGTATTGGCGGCATACTCTGGTCTTTGATTCCAGGCAATATTAGGTTTTATAATCACCTTATCGCCTTTATGAACGAGCTTATCTATCCCGCCCAGCGCGCTTAATGAGCGTCGTACCATTTCTTTTATAAGAGTTGATTCATCGGCAGTGTCTGTTACATTACCATGCACAACTACAAGCCCTGGTTTCAGGTTGTTTTCCCTGCATTTTTTTAAGGCAGGACTTTTCTTCATGGCAGTTAAATAGGATAAACCATACACACCTGCCCCTGCGGCAATACCTGCCTTGAGAAAAGTTCGTCGTGATACTTTGTCGTGTATATGCATAGTTTACGAAGCTCTCAGGATATCTTGTTTTGTCCATCGGAGACGTTCCATCGGAACGTCTCTACGGGAAACATAATTCGTTTTATTATCTCAAACTCAATCTAAAAAAGCCAGTTTTTCCTTACACGGAGGCATAGAATAAAATTTGTTTTACATTTTCAAGGCACGGAGAATTCGGTTGAATTCATGCATATGATTCCCTATAATTAAAAATTGATTTTATTTTAATCCTATAGTAGTTAAAGTGCGCGCAGATTTTTATGTTCGGCATAAAGTCAGGTATTGGCATAATGGAAAACATTATTTTAGCTCTTTTCCAAGAGGATGAAAATGACAGCAACTAAAGAAAAACTCGAAACATTAGAGAGTGTGCTTAAGCGATTCATCGCGCATACCGATACCGCTTTTGAAAGATTAGAAAGAGAAATGAGGAAATTTAAGGACGAAATGCGCGATTTTAAAGATGAGATGCGCGAGGACAGAAAGAAGGCTTTTCAGCAGTGGGGTGAAATGGCGAACAAATGGGGCACAGTTGCAGAGGACATTGTTGCGCCATGTATAAAAAATATAGCCGAAAAGTATTTTCATCTCAAGGAAGAAGAAGACTTTATGGTGAGGCGGTTCAAAAGAAAGGCAACGGATAAAAGCAAAAGGAGAGAATTTGATGTCATTGTGGTTTATGAAGATATGGTAATTGTCGTTGAGGTAAAGTCCACGCCGAGAATGCAATACATAGATGATTTTCTTTCCGTATTAAAAGAATTTCATGACTATTATCCTGAATACAGTAATAAAAAAATAGTTCCCATATTTGCTTCGCTTTATTTGCCAGATGATGTAACCAACTGTCTCACAAAGAATGGTATTTATGCAATGGCAACAAGGGACGACATGATGGATCTTATGAATTTTACAGAGGTTGAGTCTAAAACATAGGTAAACACCAGGAGACTTTTTCATACATGCTTGATATCAATTTCATCAGAAACAATCCTGACAGAGTAAAGCAGGCTATCGTACATAAACATGAGAACGCAGCAAGTATAGATCAAATCCTTGAGCTTGATACGCAGCGAAGGTCAGCGATTCATGCCTGCGAACAATTAAAAAGCAAGCGCAATGAAAAATCGAAAGAGGTCAGTGAACTGAAAAAAAAGGGACAAAACGCCGCCGTAATTATTGAAGAGACAAAAAAGATTGGCAACGAGATAAAATCCTATGAAGAAAAACTCTCGGGACTTGAATCTCAAATCAATAATCTCCTGCTCCGTATCCCTAATATTCCGGCAACAGACGTTCCTATCGGCAAAGGCGCAGAGGATAATGTCATCGTCAAGGCATGGGGGCAACGGAAGACATTTGATTTTTCCCCCCTGCCTCACTGGGAACTAGGTCGCATCCTGAACATCCTGGACTTGGAACGTTCATCCAAGATATCCGGGTCGGGATTTATACTATTAAAAGGACAAGGCGCAAAACTTGAGCGTGCCTTATTCAATTTTATGCTGGATGTACACACGAGGGAACATGGTTATACCGAATTATTTCCACCGTTCCTCGTCAACCGTGCATCCATGACAGGTACGGGGCAATTACCAAAACTCGAAGATGACATGTACAGAACTGCTACGGACGACCTCTTTCTCGTGCCCACCGCAGAGGTCCCTGTAACCAATATCCATCGGGACGAGATACTCTCTTACAAAGAGATTCCTCTTTACTATACAGCCTATACCCCCTGTTTCCGACGTGAGGCCGGTTCTTATGGTAAAGATACGAGGGGTATTATACGAGTACATCAATTTAACAAAGTTGAATTGGTAAAAATTGTCAAACCGGAGACCTCGTATAATGAACTTGAATCGCTGCTCCTCAATGCAGAAAAAATACTTCAACTCCTGGGATTGGAATATCGGGTAGCTAAACTATGTACGGGTGATATGAGTTTTGCCGCAGCAAAGTGTTATGATATTGAGGTGTGGGCGCCTGGAGTAGGCAAGTTCTTAGAGGTTTCGTCCTGCAGTAATTTCGAAGATTTTCAGGCAAGACGTATGAACATCCGTTTCCGTGATGAGGATGGCAAACTGCGTTTTGTCCATACCTTAAATGGCTCTGGCCTGGCTTTGCCAAGAACGGTTATTGCGTTACTTGAGACCTATCAACAAAAGGATGGTTCAATTACCCTTCCTGAGGTTCTTCAGCCTTATATGGGTGGAATTAACGTTATGGCCAAAAAATAAGTTGCAATGAATCAGGCCTTACGCCGACTTTTTTTGTAGAGCGAAGTGCCTCTTCGCTTTACATTTGAAACTACCCAATGTTTAACTAAGGATTATTCCTTATTTTTTAAAGAATAACTCTTTCCAAACATTTCAACGCCAAACCATTTTCCCTCAGAACCGATAATCAATTTCCCTTTCCCTGTAATAAGGATGAATAATACCAGTAACGGGAATAATATGGGTAATGCGATAAGGAAAATGGACAGGGTTACCAAAACAGCCGGTATTGACGCAGCAAAGATAACGCCAAAAAGCGGGATGATGAGCATGCTTACAATAACGAGGACACCCAGGGCAAATATTATAATTGGGGGTAAAATCATGATTGACAATGCGCCCCAAAACGACTTGGTAAAAAACCCGGAAACTTTCTTTCCATACAAAATCACACCACTATGCATATCCTCTTGAATCATCGCATTTATGGACTCAAGCGATTTTTCTGATTCAGCCACTACCTGCCTTGTTTGTTCAACGGTCACTGTTTCATGTACAGGAGTGCCTGCGGAAGCATCAGTATTCTTTTGTGATGCTGATACCTCTTTTTTCTGAAGTTCCTCAGAAGTTTCCTGTGTTTTTTTCTTTCTTTTCCATAGCGCCATATAGTATCACCCTATGAGATTGTTATCGTCTTTCAAGAAACACTTATTCTTCACACAAACTTGCAACGGCCTGAGCAGCAATAGCCTCACCACGGCCAATTGCGTCTACCCCTTCCATGGTCGTTGCCTTTATATTTACCCTGTTTGCATCTATCTGAAGACATTCAGCAATGTTCTTCTTCATTTCTAATTTCTTTATGCCTATTTTCGGTTTTTGCGCAAGGATCATCACGTCTACGTTATTAACCCTGCAACCTTTTTCTTTCACCAGTTCAAAAACTCTCGAGAGAAGCAGTTTACTGGAAACCCCTTTCCATCTCGGATCGGTATCGGGAAAATGTTCACCAATGTCGCCAAGAGCCGCGGCCCCCAGGAGCGCATCACACACAGCATGGATCACTACATCGGCATCTGAATGACCAAGAAGCCCCAGGTGGTAATCAAATTCTACGCCACCCAAAATCAACTTACGATTTTCAACGAGTCTGTGAATGTCGTACCCAATCCCAAAAAGCATAGTGTTTTACTTCTTTTTACCAGCGAGACCCTCGCACTCATATCAACAACCTGTTTTGTTCCGTTTGCCCTGACCCTTCATCGGCACTCTATTGAGCTGCCTGTCTGCAAACTTTCTTCGCCTCAGCTTAAACCACTTTTCCGCATAAGGCCCTTAACGCTTTCCAATAATGCGCTTACTTCGGACACCTGCCTTGCAATTTCTTCCCGTTCAGTCCAACGGAGGTCCCGATACGACGAAATATTATTGCTGATTTCCTCGATTACACGGTCAATAGCTTTATCAATTTCAAATTTCATAAACTCAACAAAGCGTTCGCAGATTGCATCGGTACGCTTCACAAACTCATTACGGAATGTCTTTCTCCTCTGGGGAAAGACTGCAAGACCAATAGCAGCCAAAGCGACTGAAATTCCAATTATTGCCGGAGGCGGGACAACCCATGAAAATACCATGGTACCTGCCACCCCTATACCAATCGCAAGCACCTCAATCATTGAAAAGGTGATAAAGCCACTCTGGACGACATTGTTGAGCCGCCCCGTTTCCCGCTCAATGTCCAACTCCCTGAATTCCTTAGATCGGGACTTTAATGCAATTTCAATCTCATGCTTCCGGTCATCGTAACGATGTTCGGCATGGCCATCAAGAATACTCCCTGCACGGCGGTCGTACCCCACTTCTTTTTCAATATGTTCCCTTGCCATATCCCACAATGAACGATTATTCCTTGCCACGTAATCAACAACATCGTCTATAATCCGATCTAAATCTGTCTGCGGATTTAAAAGTCCATATACCTCTCTCTTAAACCGTTCCTCAATCTTATCTCTTCCTACTTTCGACAAAATCACGGACTTCATAGTAACAGAGGAATTCATGAAATTATCCATTTTTTCCTTCAGCCGTGAAAAAACAAGATTGATTTCATCTTTGTATTTCAAGGTATATTCCCGCATATCCTGTTTTTTATTTTTTAGACGGGTCTCAAATCGCTCTATACTTTTGATATCGGTATTACACCTGTTGACCTTTTCGGTGAGATTTTGCTGGAGTTCGGAAAACACACTGTACAAATATTTCAGAGGGCTAACCAATTTAAAGTCAATCTTTGTATCCAAATCTAATTTATCGAACACAAATGCTTCAACTTCCGCAATCTTGCTTTTTTCAAGAAGCGCCTGGTCGCCTTCCACCTTTGCCTTATAAGCATCCTTTGCAGAAACAGCAAGGATCTTTGGCTCAAAGCCAAGCAAGCGGTAGCAATTCTTTTCGAGGAAGGTTATTATCTCCTTGAGTTCTTCGGGGGTCTTCAGGTCTATCTTGTTCAGGACAAAGAGTACCTTCCTCCCCCATTTACCCTTGAGAAATTGGAGAAATTGCCGTTCACTTTCTGTAAATGGATGATCTGCAGACGTAACAAAGAGTACAAGTTCTGCCCTATGGACAAAGCTTTCCGTTAGTGCCGCATGT
>CAYJME010000005.1:0-35127 GCA_964370795.1 uncultured candidatus Brocadiaceae bacterium | reverse complement strand
ACCGTGGACGATATTTCGAAAACATACGACCTGTCAAAGATACACCGTACAAAGGACATGATTGAGATACTCCAGGACGCCCTTACCTTTATTAATGCGCGGAGTCATCTCAACGACCCTCTCACCACAAATGATATAGAATACACCGCAATCAACGGGATGCTTACACAATTAGATCCACACTCAATTATTCTTCCCCCAAAAGAATTTGACGAGTTCAGGATCGGCACCACCGGTAAATTTGGCGGTCTCGGCATGGTTGTGGGCTCACGTGAAGGAATATTGACCGTAATTTCGCCTATTGACGGCACTCCCGCGTCAAGGGCCGGGATTAAGGCGGGTGACAAGATTACTGAAATAGACGGAGAGTCCACGGTTAACATGAATCTTACAGAATCGGTTGGAAAATTACGCGGAGACCCGGGAACGATGGTGACCCTTTCTGTTTTAACAGAAAAGGCAGCCCAGCCAAAATTGTTTACCCTGAAACGGGAAATTATTGCCATTCCTACGGTCGAATCATCATTATTAGATAATAGCCTAGGTTATATAAAAATCAGAAACTTTCAAGATGATACATCCCAGTGCCTCAATGAGCACCTGAAACGTCTGAAGGTATCTAATAACAACAGTAAATTGAAGGGATTAATTATCGATTTACGGAACAATTCCGGCGGACTCCTGGATCAGGCTATTGAGGTTGCCGATAAATTTCTTGAAAAGGGTGTTATTGTTGTCACTGTTGGACCGGGCGGCCATCCAAGAGAAATTCAGGAGGCAAGAAAACTTGAAACAGACGAAGAGTTCTATCCAATTGTAACGCTTGTCGACGCGGGAAGCGCATCCGGAGCGGAAATTGTCGCAGGCGCACTGAAAGAAAATAACCGGGCCGTCATTGTTGGCGACAGAAGTTTCGGCAAGGGATCCGTACAACAACTCATTGAGCTTATGGACGGCTCTGCATTAAAGTTAACTATTGCCAAGTACCTTAACCCATTATTTACCGATATCCAATCGGTCGGGATTACGCCCGATATTCAGCTTATTCCTGTAACCGTTGCAAAGGATAATATCAATCTTTTCCGTGGTATCACTGCCCTCCGGGAAGAAGACCTTAAGCAGCATCTCGATGAGCATCCAAAAGGCGACAAACCTTATGCTACGGTTAAGTATTTTTCCGAAGCCAAAGAAAAGGCTAAACCAGAAGAACACGATGAAGGGGCTGATGAAGAACCAGGAGACCCGTACAAGTTGCCGGATTTCAATAAGGACTTTCACGTCCTCTTTGCAAAGAAATTACTCTTGCATACTAATACATGGCAGAGAGAAACCATCTTACAGAATTCATCGCCTCTGGTGGATGAAACAACGATATCCGAGGGGGAAAAAATCGCCCAGGCACTCCAAAAACTTGACGTTGACTGGTCAACAGGCACAAGCTCAGGAAATGCAAAATCAACCGCTTCCTTCTCTACGAATCCATCTCTTGGGCGAGTGAAGGCCGGAAATAAGATCACCATTACGGTAAATGTAAAAAATACCGGGGAAACCCCTCTGTATCAAGTGCGCGGAATCTCTTCGTGTAAGAATGGCCTTTTTGAAAAACTAGAGTTTATCTTGGGAAAAATTGATAAAGATGTTACAAAATCTTATTCAACCACCGTTGAAATTCCCAAAAGCTCTCTCGACCGGCAAGACGAGGTTACTATTAAATTTGACGAGCTTAATAAAAATAATCCGGCGGATATCAAACTGAACATTATTACTGAGGCATTACCTCGCCCGCTCTTTGCGTATTCCTATCAGATTATGGACACCGTAAAAGACTCATCAAAGAATAACGGCGATGGTCTCATACAGGCAGGGGAAGATATAGACCTGCTGGTACTGGTAAAAAATATCGGAGACGGCGTCGCTGAAAAAAGTGTGGTAACCGTAAAAAATTTGAGCAACAAAGACATATTTATAAAAAACGGCAGGGTGGAAACCGGGCCGGTAAACCCGGGAGAAACAAAAGAGGTAAAACTATCCTTTGTTGTAAAGGAAACCGTATCATCGGATAAGTTCACCATGGATATGCTCATATCAGACACCATTTTCGGAACGTTCCTGTCCAACAAACTAAACTTCCCCATTACCGGAGGAAGGCCAAAGATAATCCAGACGCCCTGTGTTTTAAAAATCAATAAAAATCATACTCCACTGTATGGTGGAATGTCGTTCGACTCGCCGGTAGTATCTATGATGGGGGAAGGAGCGCTCGCTCAGTCTGATGCAAGAAACACCGATTGGTATCATGTTGCTTTACCAAACAACCATTCCGGATGGGTTGCAAAAAAGGCTGTTATTGAAGTAAATAACGCAGATTTCAAACCAGGCGGCTGGGAACCTTTTATACAACGAATACCACCAACCATTACCTTGAGTAAATCCCTGTCGAACATTTTGGTTGGAAGCGACCGATTACCTTTGTCGGTTGTTGTAGATGACGATGTATTCGTAAAACATGCCTACATTATGGTTAATAATGACAAGGTATTTTACAAATCCAACAAAATTGCGAATCCAAAGGACCAGAACAAACTCGAAATTAACACCAGCTTTCCTTTAAAGGATGGGCCTAATATAGTAACAATTATCGCACGCGATGACCAGGACCTGGTCACGGTCAAATCCTTTATTGCTACAAAAGGCATCACTGTCGCAAAAGGATCATAAGGATTATTGTAAATCCTAACCAGAATAAGCCGGAAGAGTAAAGCAAGAAAATTCGTAATAGTTCAACGGCGAGGTCGCTGGGATCACAGAGAAAATTGAATAACGAATATCGAACGAGGAGTTCCGAATGATGAGGTTTTCTTATCAAGATCAAATATTCCCGTATCATTCGACATTTATTATTCTTTGTTCGATATTCGTTATTGTGGTCTTTCCTGCCATTCCTGTTTTCCTCAGGTGCATTCTTGAATAATAAATCCCCCAAATCCCCCTGTTCTTAAGGGAGATGGTGGGGGATTTTTTTTATATCAAACGTCACAGATTATTTCAATTTCTGGTAATAATCGCTTAAAACTTTCGCAACCTCCGCCCTTGTAAAGGTGGGCGGCGGGGCCTGCCCTGCCCCCAGCATCCTGCGTACTTCCGTTCCACTTAAAATAACGTGGTTAGATGAGTCATGAGGGCACGTCTTGTACGAGGCCATTCCATTACATGACTTACAATAGAACGTATGGTCGAAAAATAACGGTGTAATGCCGATCTCATGGGGATCAAATTCATCAAAGATATAATGTGCATCGAACGTTCCGTAATAACTGCCCACGCCCGCATGGTCCCGGCCAACAATAAAATGGGTGCAACCATAATTTTTTCTGACAATGGCGTGGAAGATTGCCTCACGGGGACCGGCATATCGCATAGCAGCAGGAAAGACTGACAGCATTGCCCTGTCCTTCGGGTAGTAATTTTCCAGGAGGATTTCATAGCTCGTAATCCTCACATCTGCCGGGATATCATCGCTTTTTGTTTCTCCAACTAATGGATGCAAAAGTATTCCATCCACAATTTCCAGCGCACACTTCTGGATATATTCATGGGCACGGTGAACAGGATTGCGTGTTTGGAAACCGACAACACGCCGCCAGCCCTTTTTCACAAATAATTCCCTGGTTTCAACCGGATCCAGCCGGTATGCCTGAAAATCTCCGGGTCTTGTCCTGCTGAGGACGCTTACCTTGCCGCCCAGAAGATATTCATCCATCTTACAGACATAGTCAACGCCAGGATGCTTTCGGTCATCCGTGCCGTAGACCTCCAATGATTCCTTTGTCTTGTCATGATGAAAAATTTCTTCTAAATGAAGAATGGCAACAACCTCATTCGCCTGATCTACAAGGGCAACATCCTTGCCTGGTTTCAATCCTTCAATCTCTTCTTTGTTTGCAGAGAGAACGATGGGAATTGACCACGGTAATCCATTGGCCAGCCGCATATTGTCCACAACATTATTATAGTCTGCCTTGCACATAAACCCCTCCAGGGGACTCATTGCCCCGACTGCAATCATATCAAGATCAGACATCTCGCGGGCATTGAGCGGGATTTTTTTCATATCATAGTGTGTTGCCTTATCCAGCAGCGTTTCTCGTTGCTCTGCAGAAACCATCCTGTTAACCAGTTTACCCCCATGGGGGACAATATTTTTAACCATTTCCACTAATCTCCTTTCATACTCCTTGCATGAATAATAAACTCTTCCTGATGCCCATCGGCATTCCTAATCGTCCAAATTGTTTCATCGCGTTTCATTCGCACCTTCAGAGAAGCATCGTCGCTGGAAACCTCAAGGGGGAGTCTTAACTCAATTGCCTGAACAGGACACGCCTTTACACAACAGGCGCACGTCCAGCAGGCAGATTGATCTCGAATCGTTGCCTTCGTATTCTCTTTACGATAGCATAAGTCTCCGGGACAGATACGTTCGCAACGCGCTTCGGACAACCCCTTGCATCCGTTGCAAATATTTTCGTCGATAAAGATGCTCATATACTAGAGCAAAGGCCTTTCTACCATTTTTATTTCACCGGTATTTAAGTCATAGAGGGAATTAACAAATTTCAACCATCTGCTATCATTTTTTTGGGGATAATCCAACCGTGTCTGGTAACACACCCATCGTGTTTCCCTGCGGTAGAGCAGATGTTCCACCAAAACCCGTGCAACATCAATCCTGTCGATACATTCCAATGCCTCAACTAATTGATAATTATTTGTTACGCCGATATCTTTGGTACGTTCCCGGAGGGACTTTAGCAACCGCCTCGCCTCTAAAAGCCTTTCTTCGTGAAGCGCATAATGCATGGAAATTCCCCCTGCGTATTCGTCCATAATCTTCTGGAGACGTTCCCGCATTTCACCCGGCAAAACACCTGTTCTTTTTGCTAAGGGAGCAGAAATCCGTGTCTTTTCTGCCTGGATTGTTTTATCGTCTACACTTTCTAAAGATACTCCCTTGATATCATCCAATGCAGTAGTAGCAGCAATACGAGCCTCTACCCAGCTCCCGCTTACGTATTTCTTTGGCGCGCCACCGGCCACCTCGCCAGCGGCGTAAAGCCCCTGTATGGTAGTCCGTCTTTCCCTATCTATCCAATACCCGGCCTGGCAATGGCCACCGACAATAAAGGGTTCTGTGCCCTGTATTTCCACAGGTCTTTTTCCTGGACGCGTATCCTTACCTGCCCAGAGGAGAACAACCTGAGGATTCATATTCAAAAAATCTTCTTTCAGTCGCTTCTCCTCCTCCGCATTTAGTTTGGTTGTATCCAGATAGCATGGCCCTCTCCCAGTCTTTGTTTCTTCCAGGGTTGCCCACAGTCTATGTTGTGTCACACATTTACTTCCCCCCAGATGCTTATAATAAACTTCCAAATACTCTTCTCCACGCGCATTAATTTGTCTGGCGTGCGCGCCAAGTGCAATCGTTCCTGTCGGCGCATGGACATCCTTAACGCGCAAGGCAATAAACCGGTTCTCAAAGCTTGTCATTTCCGCTCCGATGCGTATTCCCATCGCATATCCCGTCCCCACGTTCCAGGGACAATACCACATAAGATGCCGCGCCTCGCCGGTATTGTTAGATTTATATATTCCTGATGCCCCGCCCGTAGCTACAATAACAGCCTTTGCCCGTATTACGTAAAAACAACTGTCCCGTATCCCGAACCCAAAAGCCCCGCAAACACGTTTACCATGATAAATGAAATTAGTCGCCACCACGCGATTTAACACCCTGGCGGTAGTTTTATGCACCGCATCTGCAAGGATTGGTTTTAGCCGTTCGCCCCAAATACGAATACTCCGTTTCCCCCGCATCTTATAAGTTCCATCGTCATTCTTCTCGATGGGAAGTCCCATAGCTTCTACATCTCTTACCACTTCATTCAATCCCTGCGCAATACTTTGCACAAGGTCTTTTCGTATAACCTTCTCAAACTGCTTCTCCACATAAGAAACATACGATTCGGGCGTCTGGCCTGGATTAATGTAAGCATTAATGGCATTTAATCCCATGGCAAGGCAGCCGCTCCGTTCAATATGCGCCTTTTCCATAATAACCACACGACAATTCGGGGATCTTTTGGAGAGCTCGACCGCGGCGAAACAACCTGCCGCCCCGCCTCCAATAATTAATATATCAGTATCTATGTGTATCGTATCCATATTAATGTGCACAACGCCACCAATATCCGACGGTTAAAATCCATACAAATGGAGAAGTTTACCTATTCCGAACCTCGCCCATCCACAAAATGATTTACCGGGTAGATATTCGCTCCCCATACTTGCAAAAGCAGGGGGCTTAAAAAAATATAAATGGTAATCTTATTTTACTACAGTGTCAATTCTAAAACAGTCCGGTTTGATGTGATTTAAAGAAAAGACGAGATGTTTCTCTTTATCGCTCAGTATGACAACGGTAAATTGCCATTCTGAACGGATAAATTTTTTAAAAATGCATAAGAGGTGGTTTTCCTATCGGATAGACGTTAAAGCCGATATCAAAGATTCTCTGGTGGTCTAGGATATTCCGGCCATCAAAAAGAAATGCGGGTTTCTCCATGTTTTCATATATCTTTTTATAATCCAGCGTTTTAAACAAATCCCATTCAGTAAGAATCGCAACGGCATGGGCGCCCTGCGCCGCTTTATAGGGATCGGTTTCGAACTCTACGTATTCCCGAATTTCTTTTAAATCCTGTTCGGCATTCCGGATCGCTTTTGGATCGGTTATAACTACATGGGCACGCTCTTCAGCCAATTTTTGGGTAACATAAATAGCGGGCGATTCGCGGGTATCACCTGTATTTGCCTTAAAAGCAAAACCGAAGAGCGCTATGCGTTTGTTAGCGATAGTATTAAACATCGCATGGATCATTTTCTGCACAAAGCGCCCTTCCTGATATTCATTAATCTTGATAACGTTTTCCCAATACTCGGCAACCTCATGAAGGCCGTAGTATTCGCAGATATAGACCAGATTGAGGATGTCTTTCTTAAAGCAGGAACCTCCAAAACCAACACTTGCATTGAGAAATTTTAGACCAATCCGAGAATCCATTCCAATTGCGTTGGCGACTTTTTTAATATCAGCCTCCGTTTTTTCACATAAGGCAGAAATACTGTTAATAGAAGAGATTCTTTGCGCCAAAAATGCATTTGCTACAAGTTTTGAAAGCTCTGCGCTCCAGATATCGCAGGTGATAATGCGGTCCCGTGAAACCCAGTTGGCGTAGATTTCAACGATTGATTCCCGTACCCTTCGCCCCCGTTCGGTTTCTTTGGAGCCAACAAGCACACGATCTGGATTTTCCAGGTCAGAAATGGCAGTGCCTTCTGCCAGAAATTCAGGATTGGATACGACGTCGAAACGGATTCCCTTGCCATTTGAGCTCAGAATTCGTTCCATAGCCTCAGCAGTACGAACAGGCAACGTACTTTTCTCGACAATAATCTTATCTGATTCTGAAACACGTAAGATGTCCCTGGCTGTTTTTTCCCAGAACTGAAGATCGGCAGTTTTCCCTGCCCCGGCGCCGTACATCTTGGTAGGGGTGTTAACAGAGACAAAAATGATATCCGCGCTTTTAATATGTGCTTCAGTATCAGTGGAAAAAAACAAGTTTCTGCCCCGTGCTTTCTTAACAACATCCAGCAACCCAGGTTCATAAATAGGCAGATTATCTGATTGCCATGCTTTAATCTTTTCTGCATTTACATCGACCACTGTTACTTTATAGCGAGGACATTTGGCTGCAATCATGGCCATCGTGGGACCGCCAACATATCCCGCGCCAATACAGAGGATATTCTTGGTAAAATTTTCGTTAGACATAGCTTCTTATATTGAAAAAGGGTTATTTTAAAGTTTTTATTATAAAATAATTTTGAACTATTATAACAATAATAAAATTGCATGTCATATATTAAAACTTTTTTTAAAGAATCATGTTATCAATAAGACGTGTCTTACCTATCCTGACCGCGAGGATGGCGACATCGCCTTTCTCTACGCTCGTGACCGATTCAAGGGTTTCCGCATTTACAATGGAAATATAATCAATGGTTACCAATGTATAACCGCAAATTATATTTTCCATTTCCTGTATGATTTTTTCCGCATTTATAATACCTGAATCTACCATAGACTGGGCTTTTACCAGTGACTTATAAAGACAAAGGGCGTCCTTCTTTTCTGATTCCGTGAGATAGGTATTTCTGGAACTAAAAGCCAATCCTTCTTTCGTTCTTACGGTAGGAAGCGCCTTTATATGGACATCCAAATGTAAGTCGCTCACCAGCCTTCTAATGATAACCGTTTGCTGAAAATCCTTTTGCCCAAAGTACGCATTATCAGGCTGCGCGAGGTTTAATAATTTTAATACTATGACGGCTACTCCTCTGAAATGTCCGGGCCGTGATTTACCGCATAATTTATCTTCCAGGTTATTTATAATGACGGCAGTACAAAATCCGGATGGATACATCTCCTCTCTATCCGGACAAAATACAATATCGACACCTTCTTTCGAAAGGAGTTCGCAATCTCTTTCAAGCGCTCTTGGGTATTTTTGAAAATCTTCATTCACGCCAAATTGAAGGGGGTTTACAAAAATGCTTGCCACGACCTTGTTATTTTCTCTTTTTGCCTGCCTTACCAGGCTCAGATGGCCTTCATGCAAAGCACCCATGGTGGGGACAAAGCCAATGGTGAGATGGTTGTATTTAAAAGACCGTATTTTTTGTTTAAAATCCTGAATTGATGGGATCGTCTGGAGCAAGGTCTATTCTCCTCACTTTTCTCAAGCCCCAAAGGGGCTATAATAAGATAATACAGGGCTACGCCCCGGAAAAAGAAATAATCCTAATAAGAAATATAATAGCAGAAAATCAACAGATATCCATAGCACAATTGTCTCGTTAAATATGTGAGGCGCTTCAATTCCCTGTATTCACTAACTTTGTTCCGTGATTTCAGCCCACTATAAATCTAAAAGACGATAAGATACGCCATTATGAGGCGCTTGCACGGGTGCATCTGGAAATGAACAATACCTTTTGGGCATTTTTAAGAATTATATTAAAACGGTAAGATTTATTATTTTATGACAATATTTTTAAGGGAATCAAACCGACCGATTATATCAAGAACAGCAAGGAACTCATGGCACGGCGCGAGGCATGGATTGAGGTCTGTGTCAAATGTCATTCTCCACGATTTTCCCGTGACTATTTGGATTCTATGGACAAGGCGTCAGATTCCATTTTTCAATACGTAAGCGATGCATATAGCACTATCAAGTCGCTTTACGAAGAAGGTATCCTCTACCCCATGCCAGAAAACAGGCCGAAAGCGCCTGCGCCGGTAACCGAGAAGTATCCAGACCTTCTCGGTGGTTTCTATGGGGAATTCTGGGCAAAAAACGGAAATCAGAGCAGAATCGAAAAGGATTTCTTGTATATGTGGGAGAACGATGCATTTCTGGTCAGAAAGGGACTGGCTCACATGAACCCTAACGGCTTCACTTATATTTCCTGGTCAAATTTGCTCAAGAAGTATATGGATATACAGAGCGAGGCCAATACGTTAAGACGACTCGCAGCACTGGAGAAAAAACACAAGGGAAGAACTACCAGAGAAAAGAAAAAGAAAGAGTAATGTTATTCTGAAAGATTTAAGGTATTTAAGATACTATCAAATAACTTCCTAAAACCCCTCTGCTCAAAGAGGGGTTTTAGGACATTTAAAATAAGTTTTTTATTTTGCATTTTTCGTTATACAGTTGTCGATGTTTCTACTGTTTGTTGTAAAGATTTAAGGAAAATACTATCATATCCAGAATGGATCGGTAAGCAAATGTAAAAATCAGTTCCGTAACCCTCTTTACTTTCAACATAAACACTCCCTTGATGTTCTTCCAGGATATTGTATACAACAGCCAATCCAAGTCCCGTACCTTTCTCTTTATTAGTAAAAAACGGCTCAAAGATATTTTGCATCTTTTCTGCAGGAATTCCAATACCATTATCTGAGACCTTAACGATGAAATACAGCTTATTGAGATTTAGTTCGGAAGGTGCAGCAAAGGAATAAAAAATACTGCAAGGGCGTTCTTTAACCATTATTCTAAAGTTGGAAATATCATCCTTTACACTAGTACTTACTTTAATGTGTCCATTTCCAGATATAGCATCCATGCTATTTTGCAAAATATTGATTAGCATCTGTTTTAATTTATCCTCATTAGCGGTTATAAGGCATTTTTCTTCTGCTAAGAGAGTAGTTATTTTAACCCCTTTTTCTGCCGCAACATTCTTAAGCAAATTAATGGTATCTGTTATTGCATGTCGTGGGTCTATCTGTTGTAAATTTGGCCTAGAAGGAGTTGCGAGGTTTAACATGTCCTCAATAATTCTATTAATCCTCTTTATTTCCTTAAGAGCTATCACTTGAAAATCATTCTGAAATTCTGCGTCATTTTTCTTATCAGGAAGTAGCTGAAAATAGGTATTTATTGCAACCAGTGGATTTTTTATCTCATGGGCAATATTAGCCGCAAGGGTACCAAGATATGCAAGGCGGTCAGCATGTTGCTTTTCAGCCTGAAGTAATTTTAATTCCGTTAAGTCTCTCAAGATTATTAATATTCCGAGTCTCACTCCTGCTTCAGTTTTTAGTGGCGCTACCGTCAAGCCACATGGTACTTTTCCCTTTTTTCCCTCAATTACAATTTCTATAGTACGATATTCTATGTTGTCATGCATGTTTCCTTTCAGTATTTGGTAGGTACCTTTACCTAAATAATCCAATACTATTTCACATTCTTTTATTGTATCTATCCCAAGGATTTTTTTTGCCTCATAATTAATAAATGTAACCGTATCATTTTTGTCCAAAACGACAATGCCCTCTTTTAAACTTTGAAGTATATTGTCCCGATAGTTCTTTTCTTCCTTTAACCCCGTGTACAAAAGGGCATTATATGCTGCCATAGCTAATTGACCTGAAAAGGCAAGAAACATCTGAATGTCTTCTTGCGTAAACGCCTTTTTGTTCGCCTTCTTTCCCAAAAGAAGTATGCTTAATAGTTCATGACCTTGAAATACCGGAATGCAACTTTCAACACCCAGTGATGCCATCGTGATTTCTAAAGACTTATCCAGTTCTTCTTTTTTAAAACGACCTAACTGTTCCCTTGAAAGGACCGTTCTCTTCTGGCATAACCATAAAACAATAGCATTTTGATTGGAAATGCACACATCATTTTTAGATACAAAATTTATTGCTGATTTAAGGTTGTAATTTTTTGTATGTTCATTCTTTACTAGTATACAAATTTTCTCAATACCTATAGAATCGTACAAATATTTTATTCCGTATCGAAGGAGTTCATCAAAATCATGGATTGATGAAAACATTTTTGTAGAATCACTAAGTATTTTTGAATAACTATAACTAGTATGGAAAAAAGTCTTATCGATAAAATCTTGAATTGATTCCCCTACTGATACAAAGGTTATTATCATTACCAAAGTGGCAACTATTGTTCTAATCGTGTCCGTACGCTCCGAAATTGGAAGTATGACACCCAAGATTAGGATTACACCAAAATAAATCGTACAAAGGGCGAATGATAAAATTGCATAAATCGTCGTCCGTCTGACTATTACGCTGACATCCATTAAATGATACTTAACAATAGCGTAGGCTACGGCTAGCGGGAAGGGAACGATTACTATCGGTACAAATACTTCAATTTGCCATATACCCAATATGGGTAAAATAAAGTTTGTAAGAATCCCTGTAAATACAGAAGCAATGGCTCCAAGATATACATATTGAAGTTGTAATCTCTTTATTCCATAGAGGTGTACGCCTTTTCTACAAAGAGCATACAATGAATAAGCCATGCAGGCGATAAAGTAAAACCAATGTACAGGAAATAATAGGCCATACTCCGCTTTGGGTAGTTCTCTTTCAAAAGACACAGTTTTAACAACAAAAGAAGAAAGAACAGAAAGAGAAGAAAGAAGTATACTTATACTAAAGAAGAATATACTTAGATACCGATTTGATGAACTATTTATTCCATCGGGAAATATAGAGGAGAAAAAGAAAAAGGCAGGAGGAATATAAAGGGCAGCACAAAAAACTAACCTCAATCTAAAGGCAGCCAACAAGGGGTCTTTGGTAGAAATCGTAAAAAAAATAAAAAATATCCAGATCGATATAACACATGAAAATATACAAAATCTTTTATTTATAGAGTTTAAGGGATTCTTTAATAGTACAAATGTCCCAAGCCCACAATAGAATAATATTATAAAAATGAATACAACCTTACTTATAAACATATTTTATTTGGGTCTACTAAGTTTTATGTGGATAAAATAAAATTTCAGTATAGTTCTTTCTTAACACCACAAAGCACCAATACCGCAACCAAGTCCCCCTTAACAAAGGGGATCGAAGGGGTTGTAAAAAAACTTACGTAAAAAAGAAGTTTTTACAGAGTAAACAATCATGAGCCAGAGGCGCACAAAAGGGCGTGAAAATATGCATTTTCGCACCAATACTATAAAAAACGAGGGTTTTAGGGGAAAACAAGGCTCCAAAAAGTTGTCACGAGTAGGTCATACTCCTATGAGAAGAGAAATGACATTACTTTGTTAAAAATAATTCATACATCGCACTTGATATGCTTATTTACAAAGATTTATACTTAGAAAGTCTTACGCTATAAGCTACGAGTTTTAGTCTTTTTAAGACTAAAACATACAAAATCTTTTACATAGTAACGACTTTGCCAATTTTTTAACAAAGTAATGAAATGACTAATCATGAAAACTTTTAATACCCCTAAAAGGAATACACTCGCAACTCAGATTTTGGACACAAAGTAATAATTGTGACTTATTGTAGTCTTTTGCAAAAGTAATATCCTTGTACTGTAATCTCGCGCTGTATTTGATGAGTATAGGGCAATGTTGAGAAGCAACCTGTGCGCCTTTGTGAGTGACTATACGGATGGAGAGACCGGATAGCTATTATGGTCTCTCTTTTTTTATACATCCGTTAGTCCTTAATGCGACAAACCTTGTTGAAACATCTTTATTCCACACGATTATCTGAAAAAACCAATAATTTCCCCACACAAAACTTAGTAGATCCTTTTATCTAATGATATTTTTTTAATATAAGAACGGAATCTTTTCCACCAACACTGTGACTATTTATTAACACTGTATCGGCGGTAAAATACCTCGCATAATGTGGTACATAATCAAGATCACAGAGAGGATCAGGTTCATATAGGTTGATCGTGGGAGGAATAATTCCATTTTTTAGACTAAGACACGCTGATAACAATTGAAAACCACCACCAGCTGAATAAACTTGGCCTGTCATAGATTTGATTGCACTTATTGGAATCTTATAAATATAATCACCAAAAAAATCTTTAAAGGCATTCGTTTCGGCTAAATCATAATCATGTACTGAGTTACCATGTGAACAGATATAATCTATTTTTTCTTTTCTTATTTTCGCATTAATTAATGCCTTCTCTAGTGCAAAAATTAACGATCGACCACTACAGTCAATTTTATAAACATCCTGCGTATCATTTGAAGAAGCATATGAAATGATCTCAGCATAAATATCTGCTCCTCTTTCCAAGGCATGTTCCAGTTCTTCAAGAAGTATTGTTACACCCCCTTCACTTAGTACCAGACCATCGCGATTTTTATCGTATGGTCTCGATGCCTTTTCCGGTTCTTCGTTCCTTTTAGAAAGAATTCCTAATGCACAGAAAGTAGCCCACGCAAACGGAAAGATAGGAGCATCTGAACTCCCTACTACGGCCACATCAATTTCCCCCCCCTTTATCATACTAAATCCCCAGTTCACAATATCAAGTCCAGTAGAGCACCCAGAGGAGATTGTTAAATTTGGTCCGGTTATTTTTAATTCTGAGCATATATAACCAGTTGTTATTTGAGGTGAACATTCAGGAGCAGTAAAACGTTTAATTACTAACGGACCATGTTGTATATACTTCCTAAATTGTCTTTCATATATATCACTTTGGCCACCTACCGATGTACCAAAACATACACCACATCTATTTCTGTTTTCTCTTTGCAGGTCAATGCCAGCATCTGCCAGCGCCATCTTTGATGACGCAATACCAAAGTGGGTAAACCTTGCAGACCTTTTTACTAAGTGTGGATCAAAGTAATCACAGGGATTAAAGCCCTTTACTTCACCGGCAATTTGCGTGTTAAAGGAAGACGGGTCAAAAGAAGTTATCCTTGTTATACCCGATCGCCCATTGATAAGTGCATCCCAGTATGCATGTTTTCCAACCCCATTTGGAGACAATATCCCAAGACCAGTAACAACAACACGTTTTGTCAACACAAACCCATTCCTCTCTATTGATAAATTTTATCCAACGATTCAGGAATTCTACATAGCCTATCTGGATTTTTTGAAATGTCTATAGCTTCATTACTTAGAGCCTAATATTATATTGTTTTAAAAGAAATTCTTTTCTGCCAATCCCTGACTATGGATATTTATTTTTTGGTAGACTTCGATTAGAAAACCGTAATCCGTTGTTAGCAAAGCCAAATCGCTCTTGACTTTGAATTCCTCAAGTCCACATTGCCCCACAAATCCTGCACTCCTTGCTGCCAGGCAATGTTCATCAGAGATATTCACCGTATATCCAATTTCTCTTACCTTTTTCTCCATCAATCCTGCAAGCTTAAGCATGTCCAGAAAGTTCATTCCATGTAAGGAAATATCCAGTTCCGGCCATGTACTTGGGTCCTTCGTTAGTTCATATTCATAATGTAAAACCGCATGGTAAAAATTCTCTGGTAATTTAAAACTATACTGGTCAGCTTTTAATTGCCAAGGTGTCAATGGCATCGGTGCTGCCGGTGTTACCAAGATAGAGTCTGGTTTGAAATTCTCATTTTTAAGTTTTAAAAGAAAACGTAGATTTTCTTCCAAGACTTGTTTTTGGGTTATTCCACCACTCTCAGGTAATGGACAAGGATAGATGAAACTTATACCAACATCGATATGTTGTTGATGATTGTAAGATGCTTGCTTTATAGCCTTGACTGTAAAATAAATATCCTCTACCTTGTTTCCTTTGTTCATGATATTTAAAAGAATCGTGTCGTTTGCTACTTCAGCCCCCAGAAAAACAGCACGAAGGCCTGAAAATATTATCTTTTCATACGATTCGGTGATCTCTGCAAAACGTTCCCGGGCATTATTTTCTGCCCGAACGAACATGGAATATTCGATGCGCAATCCTTCTTTAAGTATTGCATCTGCAATTCGCTTGCTCAAAGAAAGAGGTGTTGCAGAGCCAGCAAACCTGAAAAGCCCAATACCCACTTCCTTAATTGTATCTTTAATTTCCTTAATGGTTATATCCGTATTCCTATTTTGATATTTACCGGTAATGTTTGGATGGGTGCAAAAATTGCACTTTCCATAATAACATCCTGAAGATTCATTTATTACCGCTATATTTACTTTGCCATCCTCTTTTTCATAAAGGGGAAATGGTTTCAAATTTAACGGTATTCTTTTAATAGTTGTTTCTTTTATCTTCCCATTACTATTTCTATAGATCAAATTAAAAATTACACCAGCTTCAGCAAGTTGAATCACTCTTTTGATTACATCAGATTTTGTATACCCATGAGAATACATTTCTTTTACAATTTTTACAAGAGTTACAAGAGTTACTTCACCTTCAACATCGATGCAAAAATCAAAGGGACTTTTTTCCAGTGCATGTGTCTTAAATTGGTTAACTTGTGGTCCACCTGCAATTACCAGCGTACGAGGACTTAATTCCTGAACTTTTAGTGCAAGCTTTTCCGAGTATGTAAACCTATCCCCAAGCCATGTTTTCATTCCAAGCACTTTTACCTTATTTATACATATCTTTTGGGCTAGATCATTAATATATTTCTCCATTTTTTCCTTAATAACCACGGAAAGATTAGTCTGAAGAACATCCCATTCTTTTCGGAGTGATAAAGAATTCGCTTCGCTTTTTTGGCTAAAGATGTGCATGAAGAGGTTTGATAGTTTCGGGGTGATGTCATTTTTTGTGAATGAAGTATAAAATTCTATTTTCGCAGGGTCTTCAATAATAATTTCAAGTCCCGCGTCTTTGCATGCCCTTGCTAGTATTCCAATGCCATTTTCTTTAAAGCAGTCACTAACAGAGTATGCCTTACCCATGAATGAATTCCACAGCATGAGGTCGATGCCATGAGAATCGTGCATACAAACTCCTCAAGTAATTATCAGTTTATACCCAAAAACTGGTTAATAATTTTGTTCCTATTGTGTCTCTGTATCCGGCATTAAAATATGAAACTTGCTACCCTTTTTCTCTTTACTAGAAACAAAGATAAATCCCTCGTGTTCTTTAATAATTCTCTTTGCTATCGTAAGTCCTATTCCTATATTATATGTTTTTGTGGTATAAAAAGGGACGAAGATGTTTTTCTGTTCTTCGTAAGATATACCGCGCCCTGTATCCTGTATGATTATTTCTATATATTTCTGAGACAATTTTTTATAGGTGTTTGCATCGTAATATTTCTCTCCATTGTTAAGATAATTATATATTTCATGGAGCTTCTTTTCATCCATAGATACACGTGAAGTCTCGACTGTCAGATCTCCACCATCAGGCATTGCCTCTATTGCATTCAGGATTATATTAGAAAATGCCTCTTCGAGTTTCTCGCAATCACCATACGTGCTTAAACATTCATCCACATATATTTTTTCTAAAGAAATTTTACACTCTGTCATCTTGTTCTTGTAAGCATCTAAGGCACTGTCTAATACTATTTTTATGTCCACCTTTCTTTTTACAAGACCGTTGTTTTCTCCTAAACAAGTTAACTTTTTTATCATAAGATCGAGCATACCAACTTCTCTTAAAGCGACATGATAAAACTGTTCTACAAACTCTTTATCACCTAACTTTTGTGGAAATAAGTCCATGAAAGTTTTTACAGCTACAAGATGATTTTTGGTATAGTGTGCCATATTCTTACTGAGCATATTATAAAATGCCTGCTTCTCTAAATCCTTCACCCGTGACTCTAATTTTTTTACTTCTGTTATATCGGAAAATACCATAATTGCGCCAAGTTCCTTATTTGCATCAAGGAGTAAAGACGTACTCACTGCATACGTAGAACAAGTAACCGGCTGCACGATTTCGCTCATCTTATAAGTTTTTTTATCTTTCAGCGTTCGCAAAATAATGTCGGCAAAAACGGAACCAACATGTTTAACATCCTTTTCAAGGATATCACGCGAAGAAATGTTTAATAATTTTTCTGCACTCTTATTAAAAGTTTTTACCTTACCATCATTATTTATAACAATTACACCGCAAGGGATATTTTCCAGAACATTCTCATTGTGAATTTTACCAAGATTTACCTCCTGATAAAGAAGCGCATTTTCTACTGCCATCCCTATATACCCTGCCAGCATAGAAAGCAGCTCAATATCCTCATCAAAATAAGACTTCCCTGAAATCTTATTTCCCAAAGCCACGATACTTATAAGGCTTCCTTTTACAAAAATTGGTATATAGAGCTGAACCTGGAGAATGTCCATTTCCCTTTGAATGCTTATAGCTTTGCGCCCCGTGAGTCTCTGCGCTGCGATTTCCCGCTCGATAACGTTTTGACTTAATATTTGGTGATTCTTTTCCAACCACAGCATGATGCCATGATTATTCAAGAAACAAACATCACGAATTACTGTTTCATCCAGTCCTTGGCACCGGTATGGTTTACCTACACCTTTTTCTTTATCGACCAATATGAACACTATTCTTCCGACCCTGAATATTTCAGCCAATGCCTCAACTATGAGATCGATAAGTTTCTCAAGATCGTAAACATGCGTTAATGCCTTTGAAAATTTCTGGAAGATTTCCTTGTAGGTCAGACAAGAACCATTGTAATTCGTTTGTTTATTGTAAGATACTTCGCCTAACAACCTATTATCGTTAACAACCGGGTTTAGATTTTTCAATTGTGATTGAATATAACCCAACTCTCTTTTAAGCTCTTGCCTTTCTAGTGCCCTCTTCGTGGCAAGTCGTAAAGACTCTTTCTTCATTGGTTTTTCAAGGAGTTCATAAGCCCCCAATCTTAATATCTCTTCTGCAAATACAGGCTGAGATGTTGGAACCAATGCAACAATCGTCGGCTCGATGTTTAGTTGTTTGAGTTCATCCATGAGCTTATTTATTTCGTCATCACTCAAGATGGCATCCAAAAACAAAACATCAATATCTCGTTTAAGGAATATTTGTAATGCTTCTGCTGATGTTTCTGCTGTGTGAATTAAACAATCTCTGTTAAGGGAAGTTTTAAGAAAGGTATGAATCGATTTATCGTTTGAAAGTACGAGAAATGAGTGCACTTAATAGTCCCTTCTGATTATTCGTAGAAAAATTTTGTGTTTTTTAATCAGTTTTAACGCCCACCGATTACAAACAAGCAGAAAAAAGGTATTTCTAAAATAAAGGGATTACTCAGCAAATAGTGCCTCAGTATACCAAAATAAGCAATATTGTCAACTATTACTTCTGTTTATAAATTAAATAGTACAGGATTTTCGTTTTAGCTGTGCGGGTTTTTGGCAGAGTGGTCAAGCGGAGCGAACCAACCATTTATAAAAAGAATGAAGGTGAATTCTGTTAAAAAAAACACCTTAATCGTGTGACTGATCTCTTGACGAAGTCCATACTACGCATAATTCAACCACAACGTACCCAATATTTATTATAATATGTATTGACAAAAATCTTTTTAGTGCTATATTACTATGCCCTGTTGGATATTCAGTGACTTTTTAATTTCCAGAAGATTCCTTCTTATTTAAGAATGTAATTCTCGTCTTTAATTATGTTTTGTAACTGTCAGAGCACCGTTTCCAGTCATAATTTATTGGGAGAAGCGTTGTATGGAACAAATAACCAAATCCGTAAACATCCTTGCGGTCGATGATGATTTTGGCGTCAGGGAGTCGCTGAAAATGATTCTTAAGGACAGATATAATGTTTCCGTAAAATCAAATACAGAAGATGCTCTTCTTTATATAAAAGATACCGAGCCTGATGTAATCTTCCTTGATATCAAAATGCCCAAAGTAAATGGTCTTGATTTTCTCAAAACGTTGCAATCTGTAAATTCTTTCATACCAGTCATCATAATTACCGCATTTCCTTCCTCACAAACGGCGATCACTGCCTTCCGAAATGGTGCATTTGATTATGTAATTAAACCATTCGAGACATCGGAAATATATGCTGTTGTTGAGAGAGCTATACAACATCGCCTTAAATTATCCGAAAATGACCGGCTTATATTTAACCTGAGGAGGGCTGTTAGTCAAAATTTTACTTCAACAACTGAAGCTCTTTTACTTGTTATAGATGCTAAAGACTCTTATACCGCAGAGCATTCTAAACAAGTATCACGTCTGTTTTGTTTTGTTGCCGAGGAACTTGATATAGATAAAACACATATTGAAAAATTACGATATGGTACTTTTTTCCATGATATTGGCAAGATTGGGGTAAAAGATAGTATTTTAACCAAGCCAGGAGCTCTTACTGTGGAAGAATTTGAAACAATGAAACAACATTCTACAACAGGCTTTAATATTTTGGAACCCATTGAATTATTAAAGGAAGGTTTGCCCATTGTACGTCATCATCACGAATGGTTTAACGGTAAAGGATACCCCGATGGTTTAAAAGGCAAACAAATTCCTCGTGAAGTAACAATATTTTCTATTGTAGATGCTTATAATGCATTAACTACGGATAGGCATTATCGTAAAAAATATACTCATGAGAAGGCACTCGAAATTATTTCGGAAAACATAGGCACACAATTCGACCCGGCAATAACAGAAAAAGTTCTTGCACAGATCGATAAATATCATAAATCCATACAATCAGAAGAAATCAAGTATATTGAATCGACAAATACATTTATTACAGCACCAACTAAAACATATTAGAAGGTGTTAATCATGAAAAAATTTGCTCCGCTATGCATAACAATCTTGTTATTTTTCTTCTATTTTGATTCCACAGTCTTTGCTCAAGGCACATCCGGTTTATATAATCCTGTTTTTGGGGCGAGGGCACTGGCTCAGGGCAATGCCTTTACCGCACGTGCAGATGATGCTTCCGCCATTCAATTTAATCCAGCTGGTCTTACCCAACTTGATAGACCGCAAATTTCTGCCGGCGGCAGCTTGCTTTATCCCGCAGTAGAATATCATGGTGACGGTGGAGACGAAGAAAGGCCCACAACTATAATTACCATGCAAAATTTTAATTTTGCAAGTCGGATTTTAAAGGATAATTTAGCAGCAGGCTTAGGTGTAACGGTTCCCTATGGACTACAAGGCAAATGGGATGGTGATGGATTTTCACGATATTTAGTTACCGATTTTAAATTAAGCATTATCAACGTTAATCCAACTATTACCTATAAACCTCTTTCTTTCTTATCGATTGGTGCCGGTTTTGACTATTATTATGCTGATTCTCACCAGGAGAGTAAGATTCCCATTGCTCAAGGCATTCCTGATGGGTCTCGTAACCTTGATTCTTCTGGTGACGGATTTGGGTACAATGCTGGAATATTGTATACCATCACACCTCAACAAAGTGTAGGTTTTTCATTCCGCAGCAAAGCGGATTTAAACCTCGACGGTAAACTAAAACTTACCGATTTGAGTATCATGTCAGATTTCCACACACGAACCAGCACATCAGCGCAACTACCGGAGATGCTTTCATTTGGTTATGCATATAAACATGGAGAACGGTGGAGTATCGAAGCAGACGTTCAGTGGACTAACTGGTCACGTTTTGACACTCTGAATATAAGGCTTGATCAACCCGATCCTTCTGGAACATCAGAATATCAGGAAGTTTGGAAATGGCATAATACCTGGAGTTTTGGTTTAGGTGGGGAATACAAGTTAAGTGATGCCCTAAAGGCAAGAGGAGGTTACACATTTCATGAATCACCCGTTTCTGGCGAAACCCTTGAACCTTCAGTTCCTCAAAGCAGCCGCCATGCCTTATTTACAGGACTTGGGTACGGTTTTGGTAAAAAAAAGAATCAATGGATTGACCTAGCTTACGGAATAGTATTTTATGAAAACCGGGAAGTTAATAACACGGTAGGAGACGCCTATGGAACTCCCATTGATGGGCATTTTGACATTCTTACTCAAATAGTTGCACTCAATTATAATTACAAATTTTGAGTTTATAAGTAACACTAACAGGATGTATGAAACATCCTGTTAGTGTTCGATTTTATTAGACGGTTACTTTCTGGCGAGCTTTTTCAGGAGACCCGGTTTCAATACCAATTTCCTCGTCGGTAAGGTAGCACGCAGGGTCTTCCGCCCATATATCGCCAAAGTATGCTTCTGCCCTTGCCCTGAAATTTCCACCGCAGATGTTAAGCCATCTGCATTCTGCACAGCGGCCTTTGATATAAGGGTTTTTGTTTTTCAGTTTCGCCATCAATTCATTTGAAGTATCTTCCCATATTTCACTAAACTTTTTTTTCCTGATGTTTCCGAAAGAATGATGCCTCCAGAACTGATCTGCATACACCTCGCCATCCCAACTTATACAGGCAAGTCCTTTTCCAGAACTGTTTCCTTCATTCCACTGGAGGAGCTCAAGGACATCTTTCGCCCTCTTCGGATTTTCCCTTAAAAGTCGCAAGTAAACATACGGGCCGTCTGCATGATTATCAACAGTAAGCACTTCTATCTTCCTGCCTTTGTCATGTGCCTCTTTCGTTTTGTTGATAATAAGGTCAACAACCTCGCGTGCCTCTTTATGAGACAGGTCTTCTTCTATCAGATTAGAGCCTCTTCCTGAATAAACGAGGTGGTAGAAGCAAACCCTTGGTATGTTTTCTTTTTCAATGAGATCGAAAATTCCAGCAATATCGTGAAAATTCCTCTTGTTTATGGTAAAACGCAGACCAACCTTAATGCCAGTAGCAAGGCAATTCCTGATGCCTTCCAGCGCCGCATCAAAAGCGCCAGGAATACCTCTGAAACGATCATTGGTATCTTTCAGTCCATCAAGACTGATACCTACGTAGGAAAGCCCGAACCTTTTTAATTCCAGAGCCTTGTCTTTAGTGATCAGAGTGCCATTCGTACTGATTACTGCACGCAAACCTTTTTCCTTGGCATAACCAATTAATTCAAGGAGATCTGGCCTCATCAGGGGTTCTCCGCCTGAGAAGAGAATTACCGGCGCCCCATAATCTGCCAGGTCATCCAACATGGCCTTGGCCTCCTGCGTGGTCAACTCATTGGGATATACAATATCCTTGGACTGCGAATAGCAGTGGATACATTTCAAATTGCACCTCTGTCCGACATTCCATACCACAACCGGCTTTTTATCAGATGAGAACTGTAAAAGATGGGATGGTAGTTTCTTTGATTCTCTACCATATCGTAAAGCATCAGAGGGTTCTACGGTACCACAATATAATTTTGATATACCAATCATATACTACATCTCCTGCACTGGCTATACGTGCGAAAGTTTTGATGGTGATTAACCATAAATGAGATTAAGGGCGTGACGCACATACATTTCCATCACGTACCCTAATTTAAACTTAAATTAGTCAATTGAGACTTTTCAGAGAGAGCGAAGTGCATCTTTACCCTCCATTGAATTTTCTCAAAAATTATTATAACCTAAAATAATTATTCTGTAAAAATATATTTTGCAATTTTGCGAGCCTATTCTCCGATTGCAAAAAGTCTCCAGTCAACGCATCCGACATAGAGCGTACCTTTAGAATCAATCGCTGGCGAGGAAAGTAACGGTTCGCCAATGATTGCACTCCACTTAAGCGTACCATCGTTATTAATTGCATATACCTTGCCATCCCACGAACTAATATAAACAACGTTATTTGAGTCTACAAGCGGTGATGCAGTAATAGAATTTTCCGTTTTAAATTTCCATTTCAAGGTACCGTCCTTATTGACTGCGGCGAGATTTCCATCCTGCGTACCCACGTAGATAGTCTCATCTGTACCAACGGCTGGTGAAGAATGTGTTCTGCTGCCTAAATCAAAGCCCCATTTTAATGTTCCATCCAGATTTACCGCATAGAGCTTTCCGTTCATATCCGCAATATAAACACTATCGTTGCCAATGGCTGGCGTGGAATCTATTTTTCCTTCAGTTTCTATTCTCCATTTGAAAGTTCCATCCTGATTTACCGCATGCAGGCGCTTATCCCAGGAACCAACATAGATAGTATTATCCTTCCCAATGGCAGGCGAGGAAGTCATAATCGAAGCCTCTGTTTTATAACTCCACAACAATCTTCCGTTATTAGTAATGGCCGACAATTTTCCGTCAAAAGAACTGACATATAAAATTCCTTTATCGCCAATAGCGGGTGACGAATGAAGAGCCCCGCCAAACTGAAATTTCCATTTAACTTTTCCATCGGGGGTAAGTGCATAAAACCTTCCACTTGCTGTTCCAATATATATAACCCCATCAGCGCCGAGCGCAGGAGCGGCGAATATTTCATCTCCTGCCTTGAACGACCACAGCACCTTTCCTTTAGGTGTTATTGCCAGCAGGCTCCCATCAGTGCTCCCCACATAGATTATTCCATCCGCATCAATAACGGGGGAAGACCAGATTTCCCCAGCGCTCGAAATAGTCCATTTAAGCTTTTCACTCGAAGGGCCAGGAAACGGTAAACGGCCTGTCCTTAGTAAGTTATAACGAAAGAGGGGAAATACATTAGCTGTTTCCTCTGCACAAACGGAGTTGTTTTGAGAAGTGGTGTAGACCATAACCGGCGTTATGGTCAAACAGAAAAAGGGTATTAAGATACCGGTAATCATAGTATTAATTTTCACGAATGTGTCTCCTCAGAAGGTTTTAAATATAATGCAAATATGATAAAAACACCACAGGATACGTAAAAAATGGGCATCTCCTCACGTTTCCTGTGGTTCTCATCAACTGTTTTATTCAAAAATCAAACATTTTTATACAGTCAGAGTTCGGGAATAATAAGTTCCTGGCCGACCTTTAAGGCATTTTTATTTTTCAGTGCGGATTTATTTGCATCCAATATCTTATTCCATTTTGAACCATCATTGTAGTACTTTAAGGCTATTTTGTACAGTGAATCGCCTTGTTGTATGGTATGTTTTTTACCTGTTGAATTTGAAGTATCTTTATCAGTCATTAAAGAAAGTGAAGGAGTTGCTGATCCTTTTTTTGTCTTTTGAGATACCGATTGCTGCTGTTTGCTTACTAAAGAACTTTTTCCATTGTCGGCGGTCAGAGTCAAAAAGTCTTCTTTTTCCATCGGAGAAACAGTTCTTTTCGTAAGTATGTTCCCTGTTTCAGCCTTAGACTTTTCACATTCGCCTTCAATTACCGCATCATCTTTGATTGCAAACGACTCCTGTTTCTTTACAACACGAGAGGCTACCGATTCTTTTTGGTCAGTATTTTGCGCCTTGGTTGCTACATCCACAAAAGAATTCTGAGGCATCCCATCAACATCCGGAGACAGGTCGTTGATATTTAATACGGCAACCTCGTTATCCTCTCGCTGTTCAGGAATAGGAATGGCTGGCTCTTTTACGGCCGTCCGTGTGCTCAGAAAGACGCCAATAATTGCCAGAATAATCACTCCTAAAATTACGCCAATCTGCACATCTCTCTTCATTAATTCTTTATCCTTTCGAAGCTTAAACCTGGAATGAAAAAAGCAAACTAATACGATATAACAAACAAAATCATAGAGGCATTGAGTTCTTTTTAAACTCAGCGCCTTAATGATTTGGAAAAACCAGCACATCAGAAATTTCATGTAGAGCGAAGCGAAGCTTCGCTCTACACAAAAACAAAAAAACACAAAATTTCTTCTTTTACGTCAAGAAATTCTCTGAAATCAGAATCCCTTACTATTTTTTACTATTGCTTCCTTTCCAGATTTCCGGTTCTCTGTTGTGGCAATGCATGGCTTACCGGAAAAAGGCCTTTCCATCTGGTAAGCATCGGACATGCGATAAATATTGTTGAGTATGTACCGACAATAATACCAACAAGCATAACAAACGCGAACCCATGAATTTCAGGTCCACCCAGGAAGAACAGCGCAAAGAGCACGCCAATTGTTGTAACACCAGTCAAAAGGGTACGGCTCAAAGTCTGGTTAATGCTGTCATTGACCAGTTGCGGAGTAAGGACGTTACCCCGCGCCCCCATATTTTCCCTGATCCTGTCAAAAATAACAATGGTATCGTTCAGTGAATAACCAATGACCGTAAGGAATGCCGCCACCATAGCGCTGTCTATCTTCATGTTTCCAAAGAAATAGTCTGCAACTGCCACGGAACCAAGCGTGACCAGGATATCGTGAATTACGGCAATAATTGCCGAAGAGCCAAATTTGAAATTTCCAAAACGGAACCACACATAGAAAATCGTTGCAATGCATGAAAAGATAACAGCCAGAATGGCACGGCTCTTCATCTCACTCGCAACAGTGGAACCAATACTTACAATCCTTTTTAACGGATTAGGTATTTCAAATGCGCTCTTAATGGACTGTTTCGCGGTATCAACATCACGTGGATTAAAGACAAGCTTAACAGCTTGATATTCACGCCCTGTCTCCAAATCCTGCTCAAGTACATGAGAATATCCCGCTGCAGTAAGCACGTCTTCGATTGCTTCCTTTTTTAATGGTTTTGACAACGTCATACGGAGAAACGCCAGATCGGATGTTGTTTTTTCACTACTTGTTTCTTTAACGGTATCAGGTTGCGTACTTTTTCCTTTGTCATCGCTGCCGGCTACACTTTGCACGGCTTCGAACGTAACATCAATTTTTTCTTTATACAGTCTGTCTTTGAATTCATTGATGATATCGCCCTTGATCTTCTCCTGTACCTTCGCAGCGCTCAACGTCTGCATGTGGATTTCAAAAAGTTGTGCCGGGGCGTTCAAACTCTGAACACTCCTTACTGCGCTTGCATAAGATTTTATTCCTTTAACAAGCGATACAAAGTCTTTTTTTGCAAGATTTTCTTTTAATTCAACCCGAAGAAAATCATCGCCATGAGTTAAAATACTTGGCACTGAAATGGTATCCTTCAGGGACTGCTTTATTTCCTGTAAAGCAGTTTTTGTCCCTTCGATTTTCAACTTGCTTGCACGGAGTTTTTCTCCATCCTGAGTCAATTTTGTTACCACCATATTATGAAAACCAGCATTTTCCAAGATCATGTTTAAGATGGCCGGTTCTATAGGTTCGCCGACATCCGCTTCTAAAAACGGTTTCATTGTCTGCATCCCAATATCCTGAGTAGCCATCGTCTCAGTAACCTCTCCCACCGTTATCTTGACATCGTGGAATCCTAAATTAGTTTTTAGCCCGTCAACAACTGCACTAATTATTTGCGGGCGCTTTTTAATATCATCAAGCCCCACAATATTTACCAGATAAGCTTTTGAAGGCTGATTAACGGGCATTATAGATACGACATCTTCATCGGTATATCCGGCGACTTTAAGACCATTCTGGATTACCGTTTCTTCGGCTGCTTTTTGTAAGCTGAGATTAAAGCTCAGGGGGGCAATAAAATCTATACTGGCTGTTAAGCCCTCTTTATCCAGGGCGTTTTTAATATCGCCAGTCAATTTTTGTTTTATTTTTTCTTCATTCAGTTCTTTAATACGGATACCAAACTCCGATGCCGTAGAAGCAAACTGGGTCAGATTTTCACCAGACCAGATGCTCTGAACCTCGGCCTCATCATACCCTGTTTTAGCCAAAGCAGTTCTTACCGTTGATGGTGGAATCTGCTCGCTTAAGTGGAGATGCACAAGCGTTCCACCGGTAAAATCAATATCATATTTTTTATTTCCACGAATGACAAAGGTCGTCATCCCTCCAATGATACAAGCGCCAGAAACAGCGATAAGGATAAAGCGGTAATTCAAAAATTTGACATGGGGAATGCCGATGAGTTTGAACATATTGAAATTTTTGATCCAGCCAAAATCCATAAACAACTCATAGATAACCCGTGTAACAAAAACTGAAGTGAACAGGTTAATTATCAAACCAATGATTAATGCCCATGCAAACCCTTTTACCGGACCGGTACCTACGGTGGCAAGGATTGCACCAGTAATCAATGTTGTTATATGTGAGTCGAAGATTGCAGAAAATGCCTTCTCATATCCAGCCTTTACCGCTGCCCGTATGGGTTTTCCCTTTGCCCTTTCTTCACGAATTCTTTCGAAAATAAGCACATTAGAATCAATACCCATACCGATCATGAGCACCAAACCTGCAATACCGGGAAGCGTCATGGTAGCATTGAGCAAAGCCATCGAACCGACTATAAAAAAGATATTAAGGGCATTTGCACAGTTGGCAA
Organism: uncultured candidatus Brocadiaceae bacterium; assembly: GCA_964370795.1. Taxonomy (GTDB): domain Bacteria; phylum Planctomycetota; class Brocadiia; order Brocadiales; family Brocadiaceae; genus JAHFOW01. The sequence goes on along the minus strand of CAYJME010000005.1, from coordinate 7,481 downwards.
TCCAACCCACGCCCAGGTAATAAATGCCAATAAAAAGAACTGCGAATATACCACCGATGGCGCCAGCCAGCAATCCCTTATTAATAGAGTCCCTTCCGAGACTCGGACCGACCATGGTCTCCATTTCGAGTTCAAGATCTGCGGGTAAACTTCCGGCGCGCATCACGGCAATCAGGTCATTGACTTCGTCCTGGGTAAAATTTCCTTCAATAATACCCGATCCGGGAATGCGGTCGCGTATTACCGGCGCAGAATACAAAATACCATCGAGAATAATGGCCAGAGGCTTGCCAATATTACGTTCGGTGATTTGCCCAAATTTGGATTTGCCAATTGCGTCAAACTCGAAACCAACAACCGGCTCAAGCCCTTTTCGCTCCGTATAAATACGGGACAAATGCTCACCTGAAATTTCTACCTTGTTTTTTACAAGAAACCACTTGTCGGTCTCTCCTTCTTCACCCTTTCTCTTTCTCAGCCAGTGTTTGTAATAGCCGGGAACCTGTTTTCCTTCCACGGCATCCTTGTATTCCGTACTGTCACTGCTGGCGCCGAGTCTGAATTCCAGCTTGCCAAGACGGGTAAGCCGGCTCTTCAGTCCTTCAATTTCCGCCCTGGTTGCACCAGGAACCTGAATAAGGATTCGATGGGAACCTTGCTCTTGAATTCTGTATTCTATAACACCCTGGGGATCTATCCTCTTTTTGAGCACCTCAATAATTTCTTTTGTAATGCCAGGACGATCTTCCCTTTCGTCTACCCTTACCTTATATAATAATTCGGAACCACCTTTGAGGTCCAATCCCAGTTTTATTTTACCCTTTGAAATATAATCAACGACTTTATTGGTTGTTTTTTTGCCATCCTTGCCAGTCTCTTCTCGTTCAATTGTTTCACGAATTACCGGATTCGTTACAAATACCCGAGTCCATGACTTTTCCAATGTTGTACGTTCCACAACCTTACCATCAATTTCTTTAACCTTTTCTCTCTTTAAAACTTTTTCTGATGGTGGATATATAATCATCATACCGATGGCAATAACTACCGCGATGAGCGGTATTTTCCACCTTAACTGTTTTGACATTTCTTTCTCCTCAACAGGCTCCCTTTTCGTTGACTAAAAACACAAATGATTAAAAATTATTTTGTCCCCTTACTTTCCTTTGGTATTTGCGCTGTTTCCTGATTCTCTTCCTCATTATCATAAGAAACTTCTAATACCGTAACAATTGCGCTCCTATCAACCTTGACTTTTACATCTTTTGCGTCGTCAATACGAAGAATAACGTCATTTTCCCTCGCCGATGTAACAACCCCGTGGACGCCGCCGGCGGTTACAACCCGGTCGTTTTTCTTAACTCTGGAAAGCAATGCCTTGCGTTCCTTCTCGCGTCTTTTCTGGGGTCTGAGGATCAGGAAGTACATCACAACGAACATAAGTATGAACGGAAGCATCATTGACAACATACCGGTTGGTGATGATTTGCTACCGGCAGCGGCTTGCAATAAAAAAAACATATAATTCCTCCTCTGAATTAAAAAAGTAATTAACCCGACTGTTGTAACAAAAAGCTCGCCTTAAATTCTTTGAATTCACCTCTCATAATAGCGCCTCTCACCTGGCGCATCAGATTCTGAAAATAACATACATTATGGAACGACAACAACATCAACCCCAGGATTTCATGTGTCTGGAAAAGATGACGTACGTATGCCCGCGAGAAATTCTGGCATGTATAACACGTACACATCTCATCAAGGGGCCTCCCGTCTTCTCTATATTGGCTGTTCAGTATTTTTACCTTTCCGGCGCTGGTAAAGGCGCATCCGTTTCTCCCATTTCGTGTAGGAACGACGCAATCAAACATATCAATCCCACGTTCTACGGCATCGAGGATATCCATGGGAAATCCAACGCCCATCAAATATCTGGGTTTATTCTGGGGTAAATAATCCACCGTGTAATCAAGAACCTCATTCATCAGGAGACCTCCTTCCCCCACGCTGAGTCCCCCAATAGCGTATCCTTCAAAATTCATCTCCACGAGATTTTTCGCACATTCAATACGGAGTTCTTTGAATACACTTCCCTGAACAATTCCAAAGAGCGTTTGCTGTTTGTTCACATGGGCAGCCATACACCGTTCTGCCCAATTCAGCGTCCTCTTTACTGCTGTATCCGCCCGGTCAGCCTCGCACGGATACGGAACGCATTCATCAAACGCCATAACAATATCCGCCCCGATATCGTTCTGTATTTGCATCATTCTTTCTGGCGTAATGAACAGCCGCGCCCCATCAACGGGAGATTGAAATTCCACACCGTCATCGGAAATCTTTGTCAGGCCTGTGAGCGAGAAAATCTGATAACCGCCGCTATCGGTGATTATTGCGCCATCCCAACCCATAAACTTGTGAAGCCCGCCCATCTGTTTAACTAGATTCTCGCCAGGCCTCAGACAGAGATGGTACGCGTTGCAGAGTATAATCCCGGTATTCGTGTCTTTTACCTGGGCAGGCGTCAGGGTTTTCACCGTTCCCTGGGTGCCGACAGGCATAAAAACGGGCGTATGAATAATCTTATTACCCAGTTGCAATTCACCGTACCGTGCCTTTGTTTGCCCATCGACTCCAAGGACTTTAAAATACAACAACACCTCCTGCTCTTAATGGACGCGAAGCAATTCCATCTCCGGATAGTAATATTTCACAATATCAGTCCATTGAAAACCCTTCAATGCCATGTTCTGGGCGCCATACTGACAAAGCCCGACGCCGTGTCCATACCCTCTTCCGGAAAAGGCGATACTTCTTCCATTGCTCTTTGCATTAAAGGATGTACTGTATAAATTATTAGCCCCAACGAGGAGGCGAAAATCGTTAGCATTTATCTCCCTACCACCGCCTGCTGCAACAATTTCGACTATTGCCCCGTGTATTCCCGTACCCTGGTCAATGGCCTTTACCGTCTGGATATTCGAAACGGAGATGTTTGCTTCACGCAGTCTCTTTTCAATATCAGACTTATTCATTTCAACACGCCAGTTGGAATATTTTGTATTCGCACAGTATTTGCATACCACCCCGCGCAAAGGCGGTATACTCTCTTTTCCAAATACTTGATGAATATCCTCCGTATGTCCACCGCAAGTACTATGGAAATACGCTGGAAAAATATTCCAGTTATAGGTCATGACCATGCCCCTGGTATCCTCTACCAGCTTGTTTATACGCGGCGTTTCACCCGCCATTCCCCGATATGCAAGGTCTAACTTATCAAGCTGATAGACATTGTCCCTCTTTTCATTCCTCTTGTACATTACATAGGTTCGAATGACTACCGCCTGGGCGCGTAACGCCTCATCATTCCAGGAATGCGGCATTTCGCTTCCAAGTACGCCGGCAACAAAATTCTCCAGATTTACTTCTTCAATAACCGAAAACCGGTTACTGACTTGTTGTAATATTTTTATTTCACCACGATACCGTATATTGTTTACTTCAATTTCACCATCCCGTAAACTCGTAATACGTATCTCGCTATTGCCGTACTGTTTGTTGCCAATATTAATTCCATCACGATTTATGATTATTGCCGACTTTGGCAACCCCTGCCCCTGATCAATGATATTAGTGAGACTTCCGGTAATTTGATAACTACCATAGATTGCTATGTTAGCCTCACGGACATTATTAACGAGAAGCACACGTACCATGGGCTTTTTTTCCATAACAGGGCGATAATCGCGAACCGGTTCCTGTACACCCGAAGGCCCATTTTGGCATGAAATGGGAATGCCCGCACATGCAACAAACAAAACAGCGACTGTTATTAAGACGAATGCCCTGTTCATATTAAGACACTTCTTTTTTGTTATCGGTAGCGCCAAGGCTGGCTCATAACTATAGATAATTCCATTTATCCAAAACAATCACACCTTTGCGGCACGTTATCCGCGCCCAAAGTTTTCAAAGTACCCTGTGGACTATTTCCTCTGTATATTTCCCGCGTCGTATCTTTATATCGCTCGTATTCACTAAAAATGCATCCACAATAACCCTGGCGGTAAATCATCTTCTTTTTGGCTATATCATGGCTGCATTCCGACAAGTATCGATAATCACGATAAACAAAACCTATATCGTATTCCTTCGACAAATTTTCAGAAATATTTTTTAACTGTTCGTGATTCTGGTAAACACTGAACAGCATGGTAGAGGCAAAAGCGTCAAATCCATTATCTTTTGCATGCTTCGCTGCAAATTTGAGCCGTAAGGCATAACAATCGGCACACCGGTCGTCACCCTCGTAATTAACATTCTTTAAATATTCCCTCAGGCCGTATTCCTCATAATAAGCCACCTGAATGGGATCGCTTTCCTGAAAGACGCGCAATGCCTTCATCCTCTTTCGAAACTCAAGCAAGGGATGTATATTCGGATTATAAAAGAGCCCGGTAACAAGAAACCCTTCTTTTCTCAATTCATTGAGAGGGGCGCACAAACAACATGCGCAACAAATATGGAGCAATAATTTCATATCAAAACAGTTTCTTTTGAACGCCCGGTTTTGGACTATATCCAAGGTGTTCGTATGCCAGATTCGTCGCAATTCTGCCCCGCGGCGTTTTATCGAGATAACCCTTTTGAATCAAAAATGATTCGTACACCTCTTCAATCGTGTCTTCTTCTTCGCTTACTGAAACTGCAATGGTTTTCAGGCCTACAGGGCCGCCGCCGTACCGAATAACGGTTTCCAGAATTTTACGGTCCATATCAGATAAACCATTTTCATCCACGCCCAGCATTTCAAGACCCATGAGCGCCAATTCTTCGGTAATAACATCGTTTCCTCTCACCTGGGCGACATCACGGATCCGCCTTAAAAATCTATTGGCAATTCTCGGAGTACCACGCGACCGTTTTGCAATCATTTCAGCGCCCTTCTCATCGATCTTTATGGAAAGGATACGTGATGAATTACACACAATCTCATAAAGATCCGTCCATGGATAAAACTCCAGCTTTTCAAGAACGCCGAATCGCGACCGAAGGGGCGCCGTAAGCAGCCCTTCCCGCGTCGTAGACCCGACAAGGGTAAACTTCGGCAACTTGATCTTCACCGACCGCGCCTTCGGCCCCTGGTCAATAATAATATCGATGGAGAAATCTTCCATCGCCGAATAGAGATATTCTTCAACCGTCGTGTTCAGCCGGTGAATTTCGTCAATAAAGAGAATATCCCCCTGCTGTAAATTCGTAAGGATACCAGCAAGGTCTCCCGGCTTATCCAGAATAGGACCGGATGTCGTTTTAATCGACGCATTCAATTCGTTAGCAATTATTTGCGATAACGTTGTTTTCCCCAGACCGGGCGGTCCGGAAAACAGGATATGGTCAAGAGGTTCTCCTCGTTTCTTTGCAGCTTCTATGTAAATGAACAGATTTTCTTTTATACGATTTTGTCCAATGAAGTCACTGAATCGTTTTGGCCTCAGCGTATAATCGAGATTTTTATCCTCCGGCATCGTTGTAGAGGATAAAACATCTTCTTTTAACATGGTTCAATCCCGCAATATGATTTCAACCCATTGAGAAAATCAGGCCTTATACTTTAGCGATTCCCGTACAAGTTCTTCAATATTATCAATAGTTTTAAATTTTTTCATTGCCTCGTTCACTGCCTTTTCAGCTATTGCTCGCCCGTAACCTAAAGAAACCAGAGCCATAACGGCGTCAGATATAACTGCCCTTTGCTGAATATCGATACCTGCAGGCAGGGACGCGGCAGTTTGCTTAATGGTTTCCTTGAGTTCAAGGATAATCCTTTCGGCCGTTTTTTTCCCTACACCTTTAATCTTTTCCAACGCCCGTGCATTTTCAGTAACTACCGCGTGTTTGATATCATCAACAGTACTCCCTGAAAGTATGGAAATTGCCGTATTTGGGCCTATACCGTTCACCGATAACAATAGTTGAAACAAATTTCTTTCTTCCTCGGTTGCAAATCCGAATATTTTTAACTGGTCATCCCTCACAAACAATTGGGTAAGAATTGTGACTTCTCCTTGGTTGGGGATTCTTTCACAGGTAGATAGTGGAACGTGTAATAGAAAACCGATGCCTGCTACTTCCAGGATTAATCGGGTTGGAGATTTACTTGCCACCCGTCCTCGGATGTAATCTATCATGAACTCACCATCCCCAGAATATTATATCCGACTCACCCGAACAGCGTCGCCTTTAAACTGAGGCTATTCCGTGGCGTCTTCATCCGAATCTTCTTCCAAATCTACATGATCGCCTTCGTCTGTCCTGAGACTCAAATCGCACCGGGCAAGGCCTTCCTTTATTTCGTCGATATAACCCTGCTTGATACCTTCCGCTTCCAGTTCCGACTCGGTATTATCTATCAGATCATCTATGGATTCAATACCAATCTTCTGAAGGGCATTTTTACACCGGAGAGATATCTCAAGCTCAGAAACTTTTTCTATTGTATCGCTTTTAGTTATGCTCTCTTTGTCGCCAAATAGTTCCGCTTCGTTATCACTCTCCAACGCCTGACCCAAACGCAATCCTTTTTGAGCCAGAATGATCTTGATTTCGCTCAAAGAGGTTTCCCCAAAATTTTTAAATGAGAGTAAATCCGCCTCGGTAATTTTCGTCAGATCCTTGAGCGTACGAATATTCATTTTTTCAAGACAATTTTTACTTCTTACCGATAGTTCAAAATCTGAAATGGGAATATTCAAAACCTCATTTTCTTTTCCCTGTTTCTTTGAAATCTCCTCATCATAGTACATCGACATCGAGGCTTTTACATCTTTCAAATATAATGCAGCACGTTCATGCACAGGTTCTGAATCCAGCACCGTTTCGAAGCAATACATGGCGTCTTCAAACCTCCCATAATCTTCATATAATATCCCTAAATTGATCAATGCATTCTTATAGGTAGGTGATAAGGTTGTACACCTCTCATAACATTCAATAGCTTTTTCATCCTCGCCATCGATATCATAATTGAATGCAATACGGAAAAGGGATTTTGCATAGTCCGGATCGATTTGAATTGATTTCTCGTATTTGTTTAATGCCTCCTCATATTCTCCGAGGTCATCCAGGCAATGTCCCCATTGATAATACAATTCAGCATTTTTTGCATGCGACTGTGAAAAATGTTTAATAATCTGTACTGCATCGTGAATATTTCCAGACAATCTTTGGGTCTCGGCGATATCCATAGCGATATCAAACTCTTCTGCGTCAGCTTTTTTTGCACGCTCGAAGCATTCTATTGCCTGTGCGTAATTGCCCAATTCCTGACAACACTTACCAAGATAATAAGACCCTATTTTTCTTGATTTTACCTCCATGAGGAGCTTGGCGGCCTCATCTACCTTCCCCACGATCCATTCACAGATGCCTAAAATAAGGGATAAGTCTTTTAATTTGGCAACGTCACGATCTTTTTC
>CAYJME010000004.1:0-40745 GCA_964370795.1 uncultured candidatus Brocadiaceae bacterium | reverse complement strand
TGGTGGATCAGCTCAACTCATTTGCGGCAGAAGTGACCCGTGTGGCAAAGGAAGTGGGCACTGAAGGCAAGCTCGGCGGGCAGGCAGAGGTGAAGGGGATTGCCGGTGTTTGGAAAGAACTCACGGATAATGTAAATTTTATGGCTGGCAACCTTACGATACAGCTTCGGGACGTCTCCAAGGTGGCCACTGCCATTGCGAATGGCGATCTCACCCAGAAGATTACGGTGGAGGTTCGGGGCGAGATTCTCCAGATTAAGGATACCATAAACAAGATGGTGGACCAGCTCAATGCCTTTGCAGCAGAAGTGACTCGTGTGGCGAAGGAAGTGGGTACTGACGGAAAACTGGGAGGTCAGGCAGTCGTCAAGGAGGTTGCTGGCATATGGAAGGATCTCACCGATAATGTTAATCTGATGGCATCTAACTTGACAAACCAGGTGCGAAATATAGCCGTAGTAACCACGGCGGTTGCAAATGGAGACCTTTCTCAGAAGATTACCGTTGAAGCGAAGGGCGAAATCCTCCAGTTAAAAGAAACGGCAAATAGGATGGTGGACCAGCTCAACGCCTTTGCGGCAGAAGTGACTCGTGTGGCGAAGGAAGTGGGTACCGAAGGCAAACTTGGTGGACAGGCAGAGGTAAAGGGCGTTGCGGGTGTCTGGAAGGACCTCACGGACAATGTCAATGCGATGGCCGGTAACCTCACAGTACAGCTTCGGGACGTCTCCAAGGTGGCCACTGCCATTGCGAATGGCGATCTTACCCAGAAGATTACGGTGGAGGTTCGGGGCGAGATTCTCCAGATTAAGGATACCATAAACAAGATGGTGGACCAGCTCAACGCCTTTGCGGCTGAGGTTACCCGTGTGGCACGGGAAGTGGGTATGGAAGGAAAACTCGGAGGTCAGGCAGTGGTCAGAGGGGTTGCTGGCACCTGGAAAGACCTCACGGATAACGTCAATGCCATGGCTGTCAGCCTTACATCGCAGGTAAGGGATATTGCTATGGTAGCAAGCGCCCTTGCAAATGGAGACCTTTCACAAAAAATTACCGTTGAAGCGAAGGGCGAAATACAGGAACTGAAGAGCACTATCAACGGGATGGTGGATAAACTCGGTACTATTATTGGTGAAATCAACGATGTAATGTCCATGGTTGGTGAAGGGACGCTTACGAGAATGATTGAGGTCGAGGCGTTGGGTGAATTTGCCTCCCTGGTGGAGGGTATAAACGGCACTATGGAAAGTTTGCGGGGAATTGTTACTGAATTAAGGGATGCAGGCATTAACATCGGCTCGGTCTCGCAAAATATGCTGAGCGCCGGCGAGGAGATGAACCGGATGGTGTCGCAGACATCGGCATCAGTGGAACAGATCGCCGGAGGCGCTAAAACCCAGGCACAGCAGATCGCGGGAGCTTTGAGGGAAAGCGAAGGGGTAGGCAAAACCGCTTCCAATACATTATCTCAGGCTGAGAGCATGAACCAGGCCTCTGAAATAGCCAATAAGGCAGCCGGTGAAGGCAGTAAGGCCATGGAAAGCACCATCCAGAACACAGACCTTATGCTTGAAGGTTCGAAAGAGTCTGTGAACAGGATAGAAGCGCTCAGCAAGAGCAGCGAGCAGATTCAGGAGATCGTGGACGTTATCCGTGATATCGCCACGCAAACGAACATCCTTGCAATTAACGCTGCAATCGAGGCCGTTCGTGCAGGCAAGCAGGGAAAGGGGTTTGCCGTTGTGGCTGAAGAGGTAAAGACACTCTCCGCCGACAGCAAATCTCAGGCAAAGAAGATTTCCACCCTGGTACAGGCAGTTATGAAAGAAACAGAAGAGACCGTGACAACGATTAAAACCATGGCGCAGAACGTAGAAATGGGCAGACGTTCGATTGAACAAACGTCCAAGGCATTTGGAGATATTAATCGTTCTATTGAGACAACTTCTAAGACCGCCAAGGATATCTCTGTAGCCGCAGCCGACCAGAAAAAGAGCATTGATGCGATCTCGGAAAGCCTTGACAAGATTAGCGGCATTGCGGCTGATACGTCCTCTAGTTCCACCCAGTCCGCAGAAGGCAGTAAACGGCTGCTCTCAAAGACGCAGGAGCTTATGTCCACGGCGACACGGCTTGCATCCATGTCCGAAAAGCTCCAGCAAACCGTGGGAAGATTTAGCGTTGAAGAAGCAGTATCCGCAAAAAGGCTAACGGCTGCAGAACCAAAGAGAATAACCTTTGAGGAACCAGCCAAACCGAAGGGTAAAGCGGGGAAAGTTTCCGTAGCTTCGAAGACAGCCAAACGTTAAACCGTTTAAACGGTTCAAACGGTTTAAACGGCTTAAACCATTTATTGCCGAAGGCCTCATTTACACCGGAAAGGAGGACAATTTATGGTAAATGAAATTACCGTTACAAAAGAAGATATTGAAGCCGAAGAAATAGAAAAGGACCAATATCTCGTTTTTACCAGCAAATCACAGGAATTTGGCATCCAGGCGATGCGCGTTCATGAAATCTCAGCGCCGTTAGGCATAACGAAAGTTCCCAAGGCGCCGCCCTATATCGAAGGTATCGTAAACCTCAGGGGACGGCTTGTGTCAGTCCTCGACTTTCGCAAAAAATTCAGATTCGAACAGAAAGAACATGACGAGGATACCCGTATCATCATTGTGGAATGTGGCGGATACCCTACCGGAATCATTGTGGACAGCGTGGAAGAGGTAATAAAGATTCCCGATGAAAAAGTGCAAAAACTGCCTGAAGGAGCGGCTACTTCCGTATCACAGGAATACGTGACAGGCATTGGTATGCTGGACAACAGACTGATTATCTTGCTGGATGTTGATAAAGTATTAACCAAGGCAGATTTGTTAGAACTTGAGGCAACGAGACAGACGATAGAAAATATACAAACTTCCAGGAAGTTAAAAACCGAGAGCAAAAATGCCGAAACCAAACAGCCTGGGGAGGCTGAAAAATAATACTATATATAACTTGATAGTCAGCGTATAAACAATAGGAGAACGTGGAATGGCAAAAATTTTAATTGTAGATGACGCCTCTTTTATGCGGGGTTCTTTGAAGTATATTATGGAAAGCGGCGGCCATGAAGTTGTAGGTATGGCAAAAGATGGCAAAGAGGCGCTGGAGTTGTACCAGAAACTAAAACCCGACCTGGTAACCCTGGATATCCTGATGAGGGAAATGGATGGAATTACGGCGTTAAAGGAATTAAAGAAAAATAACCCACAGGTAAGGATCGTCATGGTGACTGCGCTTGCTCATGACGAAAAACAGAAAGAGGCGTCGGCTGGCGGCGCATTAGGATTCATCCGAAAACCTTTTAAACAGGACGAAATCCTCGAAACGATAGAAAAGGTACTGGAGAAAAAATGAAAATAATCTATGAATTTATCCAAAATCAGCAACCCGCAACCCGCAATTATAAAGGTTCTTGTCGTTGACGATTCCAGCTTTATGAGAAAATCCCTTACGTATATCCTTGAATATGATTCGTCCATAAAGGTTGTTGGTGTCGCAGAGGATGGATTGGAAGCCCTAAGAAAAGTAAGGGAACTCCATCCTGACGTCGTGCTTCTGGATATTGAGATGCCGGGGATGGACGGATTTACGGCATTGAAGCGCATCATGAACGAGTGCCCGACTCCTGTCCTGATAATTAGCGCCCTCAACAAGAGAGACCCGACAATTACCATCAAATCCCTTGAATATGGCGCAGTTGACTTTATCGCCAAACCATCAGGCGTTATTTCGTATGATATTGAAAAGATCGCTGATGAAATTATTTCCAAAGTAAAAACTGCCGCCAATATTGATATACAAAAACTCAGGCTCGACCTCTCCATGATACCGATTCAGAAACAGTGGCCTCAAGGCGGGCAAAAAGGAATTGTCGTCATTGGCGCATCAACCGGAGGGCCCAAGGCGGTAATTACTGTGCTGTCGAGATTACCACGAAATATTCCCGCTTCTGTACTTGTTGTTCAGCACATAATACCCGAATTCGTGCCCTCTCTTGTGGATAGGATGAAATGGGGATGTACTCTGGAGGTTGGAGTTGCGCAAGAGGGCGACGTCCTGGATCCTGGCCGTGTACTGGTTGCGCCGGGAATTCATACGGCAGTCGTAAAGGAAGGAGGCCGGAAGAGAATAAGCCTTAAGAAAGAATCATCGCACGATTTTAATTCCTATGCTATCAATCATGCGATGGAATCCGCAGTCAATGCCTACGGCGGCGGCGTACTCGGTGTGCTTCTTACAGGAATGGGAAGTGACGGAGCCGAAGGAATGAAGGCTATAAAGGACGCTGGCGGCGGCACCATTGCCGAAGACCAATCCACCTGTATTGTATTTGGCATGCCCAGGGCGGCAATTGATATGGGATGTGTAGACAAGGTCGTACCGTTGCCGGAAATAGCGCGGGCGATTATGGAAATGATATGATTTTATTGGTAGGAGCCGTCTCCCGACGGCGACTGGCAATTCACAACGGCGTGCATGTGCCCGGTCGCCAACAGGAGTTGGCTCCTACCGGTTTATTTTAAATTATTGAGCATTAAATAACGTTACCATGGCGGACAAAGATACTATTGATTTTTTGCGGTTTCTGGGAGACTACCTGACCGATGCCAGAGAGGGCTTCCAGACAGCCAACACCGCACTCCTTGCTCTAGAGAAGGATTACAGCAGGACAGAACTGCTTGACGAAATCTTCAGGGTATTTCATACCATGAAAAGCTCGTCAATCATGCTGGAATTCTCCGACATTGCCGAACTTGCGCATATAGCAGAAGACCTCCTTGACTTCATGCGTAAAAAGGAGGTGCCGATAACTCAAAAGAGTATCGACATCCTGTTCGAAATCACGGATACGCTTGGAATGATGGTCAGGGAACGTGCCGAAAAAAAGGGGAGGTCAGACACGGATTGGAGCGCAAAGATTTCTGATTTCCGCTCACGGATTGCCAAATCAAAGGGGGAGACCATACCCGCCCTGACTCAACGTAATAGCGAAGGGACAGAAGGCCTTAAAACGGCAGACTTACCCGCGATTGAAAAAGTACAGACGGTCAGGGTGCATATAGACCTGCTTGATTCACTGTTTAATATTGCAGGTGAAATTATCATCCTGAGAAATCGCATTGATACTATCGCATCGGAGATGCAACATAAGGAACTCAAGTCAACTCTGGCAGAGATGAACCGGCTGATCGGTGAATTACAGGATAAGGTGTCTATTGCACGCATGGTGCCTGTCGCCGAGATCTTTGAAAAGTTCCCCCGTATGGTGCGCGATTTGGCCAGGGAACGCCGTAAAGAAATAGATTTTGTCCTCGAAGGCAACGAAATAGAACTGGACAAGGCCATCCTTGACGCAATCGGCGAACCCATACTCCACTTGCTCAGAAACTCGGTTGATCACGGTATTGAGCTGCCTGTAGACCGGGAAAAAACCGGCAAAGAGGCGCGCGGCAGGGTCAGGCTGGCGGCAAAGAGGGCGGAAAACCATATTTTGATTGAAGTGGAAGACGACGGGCAGGGCATTGATATCACGCGTATCAAGAGGGCAGCCATCAAAAAAGGGCTCATAAAACCAGAAGAGGTTGATGTGCTGCCTGATACCAGTATTATGAACGTGCTCTATCACCCTTCGTTCAGTACGGCAGAGGAGGTAACGGGTATTTCGGGGAGAGGTGTGGGACTGTATGTAGTCAAAACGGCCACAAAGGAATTGGGCGGCACAGTTGAGATGACTACCCAGATGGGCAAGGGAACGGGTTTCACGTTGAAATTGCCGATGTCTACGGCTATTATGCAGATGTTAATGGTTGGCGTCGGAGAACACGTCTTCGGCATCCCTTCCGACATTGTTATTGAAACCATCGATGTAAAATCGGAAGACGTCAGGGAAATTGAGGATAATAAGGTATTGATCCTTCGCAATGAAGTCATTACCTTTGTTCCTTTACATGAGGTATTGAGCGTCTCCTCTCTTGAAACCACCAAAAATTTCATTGCTATAATAATCAGCAGAGGAAACAAAATCATGGCCGTTGGCGTAGATGCCGTGCTGGATCAGGTTGAAAATATCGTCAAGCCCTTTGACCCCATTGCACAGCAATTCAAAGGCTTTTCAGGCGGCATGGTGCTGGGGGACGGGCGGGTTGCCCTCCTGCTGGATATACCTGCATTACTTAATTTCGAAACCTTAAAAGAGGAGAAATACTTGGCATGAGTACGAATGAATTGTTGTCAGAGGAACAACTGGATTTCCTGCGTGAAATGGTAAACATAGGCGCAGGTCACGCAGCCACTGCATTTTCGCAAATACTCCTGGCCCCTGTGGAAGTGAATATACCTGATGTATACTTTTTCCCGGCCTCAAATGCCCCTCCTTTTCTGAAAGACCCAGCCCTTCCTTTTGCAGGCGTATCTATGGAAATGGTTGGCGATGTAAGGGGGCAAATGTTCTTTCTCGTGTTGGATGAACAGAAAAGCAAACTCATCGGGTTAATGGAAAAGGTCGTGCCCGGAAACGAAAATGAGGGAGGTGTTGGCGTAGACCTCTCGGCACTGGAGGAACTTGGCAATATTTTGGCAGGGGTTTTTCTCGTGTCGGTCCACGACTTCTGCAAATTGAATATCTACCATTCCATCCCCAACCTGGTAATAGATATGATCCAGGCTATTATCGACGAAACGATTGCAAAGATAACCAGCGAGGCAACGCGGATCATCATGATAGAAAGCGAATTTAGCATTGTTGGAGAAAATATTAAAACGTATTTCCTGATAATTCCTGAGACGGATTCCACAAAGAAACTGGTAAATTCAATAGAAGACGCACGAAAAGAGATGTATGGGAATTAAGAAGATTCGAATCGGAATTGGAGAGGGGGTTGTTGCAAGAGCGCCGGGTATTATCGTGGCAGAAGGGCTTGGTTCCTGTGTTGCCCTGGTCCTTTATGACGCAAAACGTATGGTTGGCGGGATGGCTCATATTATGCTTCCAGACTCCTCAGAATATAAGAATGAAACATACAAACCCGAAATACGAAATACGAAATCGATCATTATTTTACCGTATTTGTACGCCGATTCGGCAATTGAAACATTACTGAAAGAACTGGAGGGCATGGTCGCCCACACCCAGGATATCATTGCCAAGATGGCCGGCGGGGGGCGTATGTTTCCGTCGTATAACGGCACAAGCGTCGGCATCGGGGAACAGAACACTACCCATATCAAACAATTGCTGAAAAAAAAACTCATTCCGCTGGTAAGTGAGGACGTCGGAGGAAATCACGGCCGCAGCGTGGAATTCCACGTCCACTCAGGCAAAATACTTGTAAAGGCTATTGGAAAAGAATCGCTGGAGATATAAAACAATTTTTAAAATTGGTGAGGGGGTGACACATGAATCTCTACCGGTAAGAAAATGTTTTGTGCTTTCCCTTTTATGATAATTCCAATAACGAATATTGAACAAGGAATAATGAATGTCGAAGGATAAAAATACCTCATAATTCGAAATTCTTTGTTCGATATTCGTTATTCTATACACGGTTAAACGGACGATAATTAAACCATCGCGGGTTTGCAACCTGAACCCCTAATGTTTTATCTTTGCGTCTTTGTGGTGAATACATACTTTGAGAAACGATTTGAGAAACAGATTTAAACTATGAATCTATCCAACAAAGTCGTTCTTTCAACCACCATCGCAGTGGTCATTACCATTCCGGTGTTGATATTTTCTGTTTATTATTCCACAAAAGGCATCCTCCGCCGGAATATCGAAAAGAACCATCTGCAAATAGCAAGAAATACAATGGACACGATTGATCGTATTATGGAAGACGCCTGCGAAGACATCTGGATAATCGCAAATAAAGAAACCATCGCAAAATGTTTGGCAAGATTAACAGATAATACAAGGCAAAAAGGCGCTTCCCTGTCAGAAGTAACAAGGGAAGCGGCAAAGAAGGAGTTGGAAAATTCAATCGAAAAGGCGATGCTGTTGTCAAAACACTGGTATACCCTGGCGGTGGTTGATAATGCCGGAAATATCGTTGGTTCAACGCACGCAAGAAACGCTGTCTCTAACATAAATAATCTCCCCCAATACAAGCTTGCGTTCAATCACGCCATGCACGGAAAGAAATACTATTCCGATCTGCTCATTTCCCAGGATACCGGCATGCCGACAGTGATCTTTTCGGCGCCGGTACAGAGTCCCTGGAAGGCCAATAAAAAAATAACAGGGGCGGTAATTGGTAGTTTTGCATGGGCTGCGATTGGAGACTTATTAGAGTCGCTTCCTGCAACGATAAACGTACAGCTTTTTAATAGAGGCGGTTATTTGATTGCCGGCAGGGCTTGTAACAGAAACGTGATTCTGGAAAAAAGTCTGACTGGCATTGATCCCGTAAAGAAAATAGTAGAGGGAATACGTAATAGTAGTAGTTATCTGACAGGGTACGGAGAATTCGGACGTGTGTATGGAGTAGCGGTGCAACAAAAAGGGCTGCATGACTATAAAGGGAACCGGTGGGGATTGCTGCTGGAGGTGCCTTCGGCTTATGTGATGGAACCTATTGCTCACATGTCCAGAAATATCATCCTGGTCATACTTGCCTGTTCAGGATTATTTATGGCGTCAATCTTCCTGATAACGAAGCGGATTACCTTGCCCATCAGAAACCTAACCAGGATGGCAGTAGCAATTGGGCAGGGCAATTATTCCACCAGAATTGCAGTTACCTCAAAAGATGAAATAGGCGTCCTGGCAGACACTTTTAATCTCATGACGGAAAACATCGAAAAACATATAAACGAACGAAAGCAAAGGGAAGCATTATTGCGACGGCAGGCTCAAATGCTCGATCTTGCCAATGATCCCGTCATAATGCGCGACTTTGATGACAGGATTACTTACTGGAATCACGCCGCAGAAATACAATACGGCTGGAAGAGTGAGGAGGTTTTAGGCCAATATCCGCATGAACTGCTAAAAACAATCTTCCCGATACCTCAAGATGAAATTATTGTGAGGTTGTTTAAGGAAGGCTCGTGGGAGGGAGAAGGGGAGCAAATCTGTCGTGGCAGCGCTAAAATTATTGTATGGAGCCGCTATAAATTGCTAAAGGATGAAGACGGCAGGATAACAGGGGTGATGGAGATCAACCGTGATATAACCGAAAGAAAGAAGGCGGAGGAGACGATAAGAAACCTCTCGATGACCGACGAGCTTACCGGCATTTACAACCGGCGGGGATTTATAACCTTCAGTCAACAGGCGTTGAAGATAGCCGGCAGGATGAAAAATGCTGTGACGCTGCTCTTTGCCGATATTGATGGGCTGAAGTGGATTAATGATAACCTGGGACACGAGCATGGCGACAAGGCGATTCTCGATACGGCACATATCCTGAAAATCACCTTCAGGGACTCAGACATCATTTCGCGCATTGGTGGCGATGAGTTTGCCGTTGTAATGACCGGCGGCTCTTTATTCCATGACGAAACCATTGCTGCCCGATTGCAGGAAAATATCGAGAAACACAACAGGGAAAAGGACCGGGAATACAGATTATCTATAAGTATCGGGATGGTGCAGCAAGACTTTGCACAACCGAAAAGCATGGAAGACCTGCTGGTGGAAGCGGATACACTGATGTATGAGCAGAAACGGAAGAAAAAAGAAAAGATGAAGACGGTGGATTATAGAAAGGTGGGGTAGGTGACGGGAGTTTATGAGGATTCCAATAACGAATAACGAACAAGGAATAATGAATGTCGTATGTATAAAATCTTTAAATCAAAAATATTCAGGCTTTTCCCGTTTTCCACGCTAGCCGTAATGTTGGCGTTGGTAATCTCCTTTGGATGGGTGACGCTTAAGCGTGAACGGGAGGGCGCGTGCAAGGAATCTTTGCAACAGCTCACTATAGCGGCTAACGGCGCTAAGGCGCAGATACTGGAGTACCTGAAATATTTGAAATCGCAGGCGGCCTCATTGTACGCATGCAAGATTATCCTGAATGATCTGAAAAGGATACACAACCAGCCGGAAAATAAGCGAATACTCAGTGAACTAAACCGCCATTTAGCTTATATGAATTCTGGTTTCCCGGAATGCGTTGAGATTTTTATTCTGGATGCGAGCGGAAAGGTTATTTCCTCAACAGACGCCAGACATACCGGCAAAGATCACGCCCATGCAGATTATTTCCTGAACGGTCAAAAGACCGTTTTCGTAAGCGATATATTCCGTGAGAAAGAAACTGGCAGGGTAACATGGATTGTCTCGTCGCCCATGATAGATAGCAGAAAAGGAAAATTACTGGGTGTATTGGCGTGCCGTATCAATCCTGTAACGCTCAGCAATATTACCACAGAACGCAAGATGTGCGCCCTGGGCATCAGGACCCAATCTCTGCTGATTGGCAAAACAGGAGAGACCTACCTCGTCAATCGTGATAAACGTATGATTACAGAATCGCGACTTCTGGATGATGTTATCCTGAAGCAGGCGGTTGACACCACAATTGTGCATCGCACCCTGAAGGACGGCGAGACGACTGCGCAAAACTATCTGGACTATCGCAATAATCCTGTGTTTGGAGCCTCCACGGTCATTACGGAAACAGGCTGGATGATTATTTCGGAAAGGAACAGTGAGGAAGCATTTCCGCCTGTCAGGAGACTGCGGAACACGATTTTTGCCGGTGGAGGCGCGGCAGCAGCATCCATTTTCCTTGCCCTATGGATACTCATTTTCAGACTTACGAAGCCTGTGCGAAGGCTTGTTCAGGCTGATACCGTCGCTATAAAGGGCAGTTTAACAGACGCTTTAATTCCGGATGATGAAATGGGCGAAACCATGCACAGCCGGAATGCCATGCTGATGAGCTTAAAAGAAAGCGAAGAAATCAGGAAGCTTTCGGCGGCCGTTGAGCAGAGCATAAATATTATATTCATCACGGACACGCAGGGTCACATTGAATATGTAAATCCCGCTTTTGAGCGTGTTACCGGATACTCCAGGGCAGAGATATTGGGAAAGACAATGAGAATTCTCGATTCCGGAGAAACAGCGGAAGTCGCACTCGATGAGATGTTGAAAACTATTACAACGGGAAAGACCTGGAAGGGGACATTCAAAAACAAGAAGAGGGACGGCCAATATTACTGGTGTGAAAGCTTGATTACCCCTATTTGCAATGTGGAGGGGCAGATTACCAATTTCCTCTCGGTGCAGGAGGACATTACGGAAAAGATGAAATTAAAAGAGGAGGTGAATATTTTTGGCTCCTATGCCTCCTTTGACGGGCTTACGGGTCTTTATAACCGCATACGTTTTATGGAACTCATTGAAGACTGGATAATTTCAGCCAAAGCGCATCACTACTCGGGCGCACTTCTGATGATTGACATAGACAAGTTTCGGTTAATCAATGATACTTACGGCAGCAAGGTTGGCGATGAGTTGCTGCAACGCATGGCCAGATACCTGCAAGACGTGATGAGCGAGATTGATACGGAATATTTCAGCACCGGAAACAAAGTAATCATGGAAAGCCTTTTGTGCCACATGGGCGGAGATGAGTTTGCCGTCTTTCTTTCTTCAAGAAACGAGAAAGAAGCGATGGAAACTGCCGAAAAAATCCGCAGAAGGATGGAATCGTTTCAACTTGAGGGGTGGACAGGACATATAACGGTAAGCGTGGGCATTACCCTGTATCCAGCGCATGGGGAAACCGTCTATGAGCTTTTAAAAAAGGCAGACGCATCCATCTTCTCCGCAAAGGAACTTGGGCGGAACAGGTCGCGCGTATACCAACCCGAAGACCTTGTTTTGGAGAAGATGCACACCAAGGTTGAATGGAAGTGGCGCATCCAGAAGGCGCTCAGGGAAGACCGCTTTGTGCTGTGGTTTCAACCTCTGCTGGATTTAAAAAACGATACGATATACCATTACGAAGTGCTGGTACGCATGAGGGATGAAGCCGGTGGAATTGTTCTTCCCGGCGCATTTATTGACACGGCGGAGGCAGTTGGATTAATCAGGGATATAGACAGGGTTGTCATTACAAAAACCATGCGGTATCAAGCTATGCGGAAAAAACAGGGAAGACGCGTCGAATTTAGCATGAATCTTTCCGGAAAGGAGTTGGGTGAAAAGGAATTGCTGGATTTTTTGAGAGATAGTATATTGGAGTTGTCAATAGACGCTGAAAACCTGAACTTCGAAATAACGGAAACTGATGCCATTCACGATTTAAATCGGGCGGTCGGATTTATCAAGGAATTGCGGTTGCTTGGGTGCAAGTTTTCGCTGGATGATTTTGGTGTGGGTTTTACCTCGTTCAAATACCTGAAAGAGATGGAGGTGGATTATATCAAGATAGACGGTTCGTTTATCCGGAAACTGCCGGAAAGCAAGAACGACCGCCTGATTGTGAAGTCAATGGTGGACGTGGCGCAGGGGCTTGGGATAAAGACGGTGGCGGAGTTTGTGGAGAACAAGGAAACGGTCATGATTCTCAGGGAATACGGGGTGGACTATGCCCAGGGATATTTTATAGGCAAGCCCGCGCCGGAGATCCTGAAATAAGCAAGAGACTAGAAGCCGGAAGCTTGAACCCAAATATTTTGCAAGACCAAAAACGTTTTAACAAACCAAAACCTGAACCCTTGATTTGATTTATTTCGGAGCCTTATTGCTATACAAAATATTCGGGTTAAATTTCTTTCAGGTACTCTTCGTTCAACGCCACAACATCGGGTAATTGAATCTGATGAGCGATCTCGAATTTTTAGATATCCAACCTATCAATTCAATTTCCTTGTTTTCTTCGTGTCTGGTTTATATTGTTCTCTTTTTACGTCTCAATCATCTCCACATTTGTCCTCGGAACATTTGCCGTGAAGCCATCAGGAAATTCAACCTCAAGCGTACGGACGGTTGCTTCTGTTTCTATCTTTTGCGGGGCAAATGGGAGTGATTTGATTTTGCCGATCTTGCCAAAATAAGGTACGCGAATGATCCTTATAGGGTCGCCGACTTCCATGCCCCGCCCAATGGGTTTATCTATTGCTTCGGTTGTCTTACTCGCCTTAGCAAAGGGTATAACGATTTCTGGTCTTACTACCCCTGCACGAATCTGCGTTGCGCCGTTGATGGAGGTTTTTGATCCTGAGCGGGATTTTAATAATTCAAAAGTCCTGAGTGCCATCTGTATTTTACCAAAACCTTCGGTAATAATAAGGGTAATACCGATTTCTTCTGAGCCGGTAATAGCAACACCAAGATCGTACCCAAGCAGTTTCCTGAGATCTTCGTCATCTAATCCACCCACAATAATACCCCTGACACCTACCTTTTTTGCCTTGTCAATTACATCATGCCGGATGTATGCGCCGCCAACGATGATCTTTTCTTTATGTGCCGGCAGAATACGATCAGCAGTGAGTATATCGTCTGGCTTGTCCACGGCAAGAGCAAGCTCACCAACGGTTTCTCCGCCCACGCCGAAGATGCCCTGAATAAACGTGGCCGTTGTTTCCATGACCACCCCTTCCTTATCCATGATATCGTTCACCGTGCCATCTACGTATGCATGTACCTCGATGGGTTTTGGCGGTTCTCGTAAGAGTACCTGGCCTGTAACCGTGGATATGGTCTCGATGGTTCCGGTAATGGGCGAAAGCAGGACGGTCTTCATCATCTTGATGAATGGCTTCGTTTCGGCGATGATTTCATCCTTCCGGACGGAGTCGCCTTCTTTCCTGAGCATGTATTCTTTCAAATCTTTAGGCTGAATTCCCAGGCGGTTCACGGCATTGATGGCGTGCACCTTGCCCGGCAAATGCGTCCTGGCCACAACGTCTTCAGCTTTTAAGACGTCACCCTTTTTGACGACAACGTCACCGAGTAAAGGTAAGACACGGCGGCTTGTAACCTTTGTTCGTTCATTTATGCGTAATCCTGGCGTATATGCGTGAGTCATGTTTCTTAAAACCTCTATTATTGTTTTGTGCTTTTAGCGTAATTTTGAAATCATCCACTTTTTTGAATGATAGAATAACTATAGAAATCGGCGGTTATTAATTTTCTTTCATTCTGGATAAGCATCAATTGCCTTTGCCCATTGCAGGAGTTGTTTTACCCGTGACGCCCTGTCCCTTGCTAATGTGATGGGTCTTCCACGGGTATCAATAACGACACCCACACTACCACCAGAAACCTTTGCTTTAACCGGTTTGCCCTTACCGCCACCGACGTCAAAATTTTTTGCGGGTACAACTTCAATCTCTGAGACCCGGTCGATATCAAGCGGTAAAACACGCAATTCTCCGTAGGGCAGTGGTTCTTCTATTTTTTTACCATCGGGCATGGTTATTATGTATGAAATACATTTTTCTCCAGGCCTTCCTATCGTATTCTTAACAAGAGAAACGCACGTTCCCAGATGGATCAAGCAGTCTTTTTCAAACACCTCCGTGGCAGCCTGTTCATTTACCGTTGAAAGAACGCCCAGGTGTGGCATCATGAAGATACTATCGACTGCAATCCTTGTAATACCTTCAGGCAGGAATGCGTCAATCACCATGAGCATGGCCTGCGACCTGCGTGGAGCGTGAGAGAGAACGCCGCCGCTCCCAACCAGCAAATCCAATTTAAGCATATTAACGATGGTATCCCCGGATATCTCCTGTTTAAATGCCTCAGAAATATCACGCTCCCGTTGCACGCCCTTGAGTCCTACCGCCAGTGATTTGTGCTGTTCAAAAGACACCCGCAACGCCTCGCGTGCAATGGCCTGTTCTATCTTCAACTCTTCCAGGGTCTGGGGAATTGTTGTCGGCCGGATCATCTTGTTCTTAATCCTGTTTCGAAGGTCGGATTCATCCATATCAAACGGTATCCAGCGCAGGATATTATCAAGCCCCGCCTCTGCCAGCACATTCGATATACTGTAGCTCATGCCGAGATTGGCGCTTACGGTGCGATTAAAGATTTCCCCATACACGGAAAATACGTCCGTGGTGGCCCCGCCAATATCCACACCCACAACATTAATAGTATTCTTTCTGGCAATCGTCTGCATAATAAGGCCAACTGCGCCTGGCGTGGGCATGATAGGCGCCCCCGTCCATGTCATAAGCTTTTTGTATCCCGGCGCCTGGGCCATGACGTGTTCGAGAAAGAGCTTCTGGATTTCCTGCCGTGCCGGAAAGAGGTTTTCCCGTTCAAGCGTGGGTCTGATATTGTCCGTAATGTGGAGAGAAGTTTTTTGATTCAGAATTTCCTTGATTTTCTCCCGCGCTTCCTTATTACCCGCATAAATAACGGGAAGTTGAAAGGTCATGCCGAGTCGTGGCCTGGGGTTGGCGGCGGAAATATACTCAGCAAGCTCCACCACATGAGTTACTGTCCCGCCATCCGTACCACCGGAGAGGAGTATCATATCGGGCCTCAAATGCCGGACGCGGTCTATTTTTTCATGAGGGAGTCGCTGATCGTTGGACGCTATGACGTCCATGACAATTGCGCCAGCGCCGAGCGCCGCACGTTGGGCGCTTTCTGCGGTCATAGTCTTTACAGCGCCGGCAACCATCATCTGCAATCCACCGCCGGCGCTGCTGGTGGAGACATAAATATCTACTCCAACATTTCCCTGGGCAGGGGTAATGATCTTTTCGCCGTCCAGGATTTTACGGCCGGAGAGTTCCTCGACCTCTGCAAATGCATTTAAAACACCACGGGTTACGTCCTCAAAAGGCGCTTCTACCGTAGTGGGCGCCTCGCCTCGAAAGGTCTGGCGATATACCCCATCCTTCTTCTCGATCAGGATAGCCTTCGTTGTGGTACTACCGCAATCTGTAGCAATAATAACGTTCACAGCATTACCCTCTTTTCATTTATTTCGCCTTTTCCAATTCTTCGATAACCCTTTTGACGCCTTCTCTTTTTTCCAGGATTCCCTGGAATACATCATACTCTTCCGGCGTAAAGAAAAAGGTTAAAAATGGCCTGAAAAATACCATGAGCTGACTTCCAAGGTAGTTCAGTGGTTGCACACATTCAAGGAACATCGTCGCTGGAACTGATAGCCTTCGCTTTTGAACCATGGTAACCAATTTCACAATAAGAGCGACTTCCTTTTCGTTTAAGGGGTTGTTTTCAGGAGCCGTGCCTATGCTAAAGGCATGTTTAAACTCCTGCCGGATGGATTGCCCATCCAGTTTGTGAAAATATGAGAATATTTTTAAAAATAAATTTTGTAAATACATAACGTTTGAAAATCTTACCAAAACCATGGCATTGTTGTCAAAATCAAAACCTTGACAAATAATCACATGCATCTTATAATCCCGACATGCCTGTAATTAACTATCGGGCGATTTTGTCATGTGCTTAAAGCGTTAATTGGGAGAGGAGATTTCATACATGCCGTACCGGGCGTGGTTTCAGTGTATTTCCGGATGTGATGAAAAATACGAACTTAATGAGGTTGTTTACCAGTGTAAAAAGTGCGGCGACCTGCTGGAGGTAAAACACGATTTAGACAGGCTCCGCAGGCATACTCCTGAACACTGGAAAAAGCTGTTTGACGAGCGTTACCGGCGAACCAAATGGCCTTATGGAAGCTCAGTTTGGGGCAAGAAAGAGTTTGTTTGTCCCCAGGTGGAAAATAAAAATGTCGTCTCTTTATACGAGGGCGGAAGCAATCTTTTCTGGGCGGAACGATTGGGAGCGGAGCTTGGCTTAGAAAACCTGTGGATCAAACAGTGCGGCAATGCCCATACAGGGTCTTTTAAAGACCTTGGGATGACCGTGTTGGTTTCCATGGTCAAGCAGATGATCTCTGATGGAAAAAAGATACCCGCTGTTGCCTGTGCATCCACGGGTGATACGTCCGCAGCATTGGCTTCATATTGTGCCGCGGCAGGCATACCTGCGATTGTGTTTTTACCGAAAAACAAGGTATCCCACGCACAACTTATCCAGCCGATTGCCAATGGCGCCCTTACGTTGTCCATTGATACCGATTTCGATGGTTGTATGAAGCTTGTAAAAGAGATTTGTCTCAAAAACAACATCTACCTTGCCAACTCCATGAACTCCCTTCGTATTGAAGGACAAAAGACGGTAAGCATTGAAATAGTTCAGCAGTTTGATTGGGAGGTACCGGATGTAATTATTGTTCCCGGAGGGAATCTGGGAAACACCGCAGCGCTGGGAAAAGGTTTTCTCCTCATGAAGGAAGTCGGCATGATAAACAAGTTGCCACGCATCGTCTGTGCACAGGCAGCTAAGGCAAATCCCCTCTATCTCAGCTATTTGACCGGTTTTAAAGAATTTAAACCGGTAAAGGCACAAAAGACGCTTGCCAATGCCATCCAGATAGGCGACCCCGTGAGTTATAAAAAGGCCATCAACGTATTAAAGGCATTTCATGGTATTGTCGAACAGGCAACAGAGGATGAATTGGCAAATGCCTCCGCACAGGCAGACACGACGGGGCTGTTCAGTTGTCCCCATACCGGTGTAGCCCTTGCCGTATTAATAAAGTTAGTAAAGAGGAAAGAGATAGGTCCAAAGGAGCAGGTGGTTGTTATCTCTACCGCCCACGGCTTGAAATTTTCTGAGTTTAAAATAAATTATCACGAAAATAACCTGGAAGAAGTAACTCCACGCTTCGCCAACCTGCCCGTTGAAGTACCGCCACAGTACGAGGCCGTGAAGTCAGCCATTTTCAGAAAGTTTGAACAGATACCATAGACAACCTCATATTTTTACAAGTCAGATTCCACCTTATTTTCACGGTCAAAGTCCATAATAAAAGCCTCCCCAAAATACGTTTTTCAATGGTATGGGAAGATGATTAAATTCCTTGACAAAAGGTAGGCTACACTTATAATAAATTTGGAATTAAGAAAGGTTTTATAAATATTAAATTTTTTATAATTTTGTACATAGATTTAAGCTGTTCTTTTAAAATGTGACTGGAGAAACTTTGTATGAATTATTTTAAGACAACTATACTACTCGTTGTTTTAACGCTCCTACTCGTCTGGATAGGCGGCATGGTTGGCGGACAGCACGGAGCCATATATGCATTTGGTATTGCCCTGTGTATGAATTTTTTTAGTTATTGGTTCAGCGATAAAATCGTTCTCAGGATGTATGGGGCGCAGGAAATATCTGAAGGTGAATCGCCCACTTATTATAAAACGGTAAAAGAATTAATCGAATCCGCCGGGTTACCCATGCCCAGGATGTATATTATCCCAAACCAGGCAATGAACGCCTTCGCAACGGGGAGAAATACCACGCATGCCGCAGTTGCAGTTACACAAGGACTTCTGGGTTCACTAACACATGAAGAACTGAAAGGCGTGCTGGGCCACGAGCTATCTCATATCAAAAACCGTGATATCCTTATATCCACAATCGTAGCGACTATCGCCGGCGCCATCATGATGTTATCTAATATGGCGCGATGGGCGGCTTTATTTGGTGGATATGGTGGAAGGGATGAGGAAGGAGGAAACAGGGGTAATGGTTTTGCAATTTTGTTTATGGCCATCCTGGCGCCCATTGCTGCGCTTTTAATTCAGATGGCTATCTCCCGTTCACGGGAATATGCCGCCGATAAAGGTGGCGCTTTGCTGTCGAAAAACCCCCAGGGACTGGCAAATGCCCTGTTAAAGTTACAGCAGGCATCGATAGCCAAACCGATGGAAGCAGGTCAGTCAACTGCCCATTTATTTATTGTAAATCCCTTAAGCGGTCGTTCATTTGCCACGCTTTTTAGCACCCATCCGCCAATCGAAGAAAGGGTTAAAAGACTCAGGGCCATGGCTTAAGTGGAAGAGAAAAGAATGTTTTTGCAAAAATAAACTTACTTGGAGGAATTTGAATGGTGCACTATACTTGCGATATGTGCGGTAAATCGTTGTTGGCAGAGGAAGATATTCGGTATGTGGTGAAGATAGAGGTTTATGCCGCATGTGATACCGATATGGACATCGATGAAGATATCCTGGATATGGAAGAGGAAGAAGACGATGAGATGCAGGATGAAATGGAAGATGCCTCTGAAATTTTAGAAGACGATGAATATAAGACTTTTCGTTTCGATTTGTGCTCCAAGTGTCATAAAAAATATTTGCAGGATCCTTTATTTCTGAAATCATGGCATCCGGTTCGGTTTTCGGAAAATTAATTTTTTTATTCTTTTGATAACAATCATTTACAGTTGCTTGCGCTTTGAAAAAGAAGACAAAGCATACTGCTATGTTTAAAATAATCTATGGGAATGACGATAACAGAGAAGATCATTGCTGCACATGCAGGCGCCAAAGAAGTACGTCCCGGGCAATTTGTTTATGCAGATGTCGACATTTGTCTGGGAAATGATATTACCGCACCTATCGCTATAGAAGAGTTCGAAAAAATAGGCCTTACAAAGGTTTTCGATCCGGAAAAGATTGTTTTAGTACCCGACCACTTTACCCCAAATAAAGACATAAAATCTGCTCAACAGTCAAAATCCCTGCGGGTATTTGCAGAAAAACATCACCTGAAACATTACTTCGAAATTGGCCGGATGGGAATTGAACATGCCCTTCTGCCAGAAAAGGGGATTGTGGCGCCCGGCGACCTGGTAATAGGCGCCGATTCTCACACATGTACCTATGGAGCCCTCGGTGCATTTTCGACAGGCGTTGGAAGTACTGACCTCGCCGCATGTTTTGCCACAGGAAAAGTATGGCTGAAGGTGCCGGAATCCATTAAATTTGTTTTTCACGGCAAGGTAAAAAATTGGACGTCAGGAAAGGATTTGATCCTTTATACCATCGGGAAAATCGGTGTGGATGGCGCTCTCTATAAAGCAATGGAGTTTGCCGGAAGCGGCATATCGCAACTGCCGATGGATGACCGATTTGCTATATGTAATATGGCAATCGAGGCAGGCGCTAAGAGCGGTATCATCTCCCCTGATAAAAACACCGAAGATTACATAAAAGGAAGGGTACGGAAAAAATGGGCAACCTACCAGAGCGACCCCGATGCCCATTATACAAAAACATACGAATTTAATGCCTCAGAGATTTCGCCGCAGGTCGCCCTTCCCAGTTTACCGGAAAATACGAAACCGGTAGATGAAGTTGCCGGAATTAAGATTGACCAGGTGGTCATTGGGTCCTGTACCAATGGAAGGATTTCAGACCTCCGGATAGCAGCCCAAATCCTCAAAGGAAAGAAAGTGCATCCTTCTATCCGCCTCATCATTATACCTGCAACTCAGGATATTTATAAGCAGGCGATTAACGAGGGCCTGATGAACATATTTATTGACGCCGAGGCGGTAGTCTCCACACCGACATGCGGCCCTTGTCTGGGTGGTCATATGGGAATCCTTGCCGAAGGTGAGCGGGCATTATCAACGACCAACCGCAACTTTGTCGGTCGTATGGGACATCCCAAGAGCGAAATATATCTTTGCAACCCGGCAGTTGCCGCTGCATCCGCTATTACAGGGAAAATAACGCCCCCTGATGAGGTTGTGAAGAAATAATCGCTCTAACAATGGAGCATACAATAGATATGAATACAACCATCCTCTTACATAAATTTTCGGTAGAGGAATATTATCACCTGGCGGAAAAGGGGATTTTACAGGAAGACGAACGCGTAGAGCTTATTGATGGAAAAATTATTGATATGGCTCCGGTAGGGAGTATACATACTTCGTGTGTGAATCGTTTAAATTATTTATTTGCCGAATTAGCGAAGAGGGCTATCGTAAGCATTCAGAACCCTATTCGCATAGGAGAATTTTCTGAGCCACAACCTGATATAGCTCTTCTGAAATATAGAAATGATTTTTATGCGGGACATCATCCAGTCGCTGATGATGTTTTATTATTAATTGAGGTTGCCGATAGTTCGCTGGAATATGATAGAGAAGAGAAAATTCCCTTATACGGCAGGGCTGGAATTCCGGAAGTATGGCTGGTGAATTTAATCGAAAATTGTATAGAGATGTTCAGGTCTCCTTCACCCGAAGGATATAAGAATGTCATGAAGTTTTTCCATAAGCAAGTTGTATCACCGGAAAGTTTCCCGGATATTCGACTGACTGTGGAACAGATACTTGGTGGTTCAGGAACAGCAAAAGCGGATATAACAATTAAAGAATGAGATTTTAGAATTAAAAAGTCGGGAAAAGTAAAGATGGGAGTGTGAATATAACTATGTCGCAGAAAAAATATATAGGGCTTGATATTGGCTCGGTGAGCGTAAAAGCAGTTTTGATCAATGAACGTAAGGAAATCCTGGAAAACCACTATATCCGTTCGCATGGTCAACCTGTTGAAACATTTCTTCTCGTGTTGAAAGACATGTTCAACCGAACTCATATTGATGATATTGACGGCATAGCTATTACAGGCTCAGGCGGAAAATTTGTATCTCAGTTAATGAATATTGCCTTTATCAATGAGGTTGTTGCACACAGTACCGCAGCAACAACATTATATCCGGAAATTCGCACGATTATCGAGATCGGCGGTGAAGATTCAAAGCTCATGCTCGTTGAAAAGGATGAAACAACAGGGCAAACAAAGGTCTCTGACTTTTCCATGAATACCATGTGCGCTGCAGGGACAGGTTCGTTTTTGGACCAACAGGCAACAAGACTGGATATTGCTATTGAGAAGGAATTTGGAGATCTTGCCTTAAAATCTAAAAACCCACCCCGTATTGCTGGCCGTTGCAGCGTATTTGCCAAAACTGATATGATCCATCTCCAGCAGGAGGGCACACCGGTGCATGACATTGTTGCCGGCCTCTGTTACGCTATGGCCAGGAATTTCAAAAGCAACATTGGTAAGGGTAAGGAATTTCATAAACCCATTGTCTTCCAGGGCGGTGTTGCGGCAAACATCGGAATGATCAAGGCATTTGAAGATACCCTGGAACTCAAACCCGGCGAGTTGATCATCCCAAAATATTTTAATGTTATGGGCGCAATTGGCGCGGCGTTTTCAATTATTGACAAGGGAATCCATACGCCTTTCCGCGGTTTGAAAGAGATCGAGGAATACCTGAGGAGTCGCAGCGCAAAACCGTCAAACCTTGAGCCACTCAAGTGCGATAATTACAAAGTCGTCGAAGCAATCCATTCTATCGACGGAAATGAAAAAGTAGAGGTTTATGTCGGGGTGGATGTCGGTTCAATTAGCACAAATATTGTCGTTATTGATAAAAACAAAAATGTACTCGCGCGACGTTATCTTATGACTGCAGGAAGACCTCTCGAGGCTGTGAAACAGGGTCTTTACGAGGTAGGTTTGGAGGTAGGCGATAAAGTAAACGTGTGCGGGGCAGGAACTACCGGTTCCGGCCGTTACCTGACGGGGGATTTCATCGGCGCTGACATTGCCAAGAATGAAATCACTGCCCATGCAACCGCTGCTGCGAATGTAGATAAAAATGTGGATACCATCTTTGAAATTGGAGGGCAGGATTCAAAGTTTATCCGTCTGGTAAACGGGGCAATTGTGGATTTCGCCATGAACAAGGTGTGCGCCGCAGGTACAGGTTCATTTCTGGAAGAACAGGCGGAAAAACTCAGCGTAAGTATCAAGGGAGAATTCAGCAAAAAGGCTCTTTCCTCGTGCTGTCCTTCCCATCTTGGTGAACGATGCACCGTCTTTATGGAATCTGACCTGAATCATCACCAACAACGTGGCACTTCCAAGGAAGACTTGCTGGCAGGTCTCAGTTACTCGGTAGTTTTGAACTTTATCAACAGGGTTGTTGAAGACCGGCCGATTGGAAATACCATTTTCTTTCAGGGCGGTGTAGCAGCTAATCGTGGCGTAAAAGCCGCTTTTGAAAAGGTAACCGGAAAGAAGATTATTGTGCCCCCCCACCATGACATTATGGGGGCTATCGGTTCTGCCATTATATCCATGGAAGAAAGGACCTGGGAAAAATCCAAATTCAAGGGATTTGACCTGAGGCACAAGAGATATGAACTGACATCCTTCGTTTGTAAGGATTGTTCCAATATTTGTGAAATCAGACAGGTTAATATCGAGGGCGAGAACCCGCTGTATTACGGAAGCCGTTGCGGTAAATTTGACGATGACAGGTCTCTGAAAAAAGGGAAACACCTGCCAAGGCTCTTCCGCGAAAGAAAAGATGCGCTCATCAACACCTATAAGAAAACGAAACCTGAGAATCCTGCCGGAAAGACCATTGGAATACCGCAGGTTTCCAGCTTTTACCATGACCTTTTTCCCATGTGGAAGGCATTCTTCGTTGAATTGGGTTTTGACATAGTAACCTCAGGCGATACAAATAAAGACACTGTTTATCATGGGGTCGAAGTGATAACGGCAGAGACATGCTTCCCC
The DNA here is from genome assembly GCA_964370795.1 of uncultured candidatus Brocadiaceae bacterium. Lineage (GTDB taxonomy): Bacteria > Planctomycetota > Brocadiia > Brocadiales > Brocadiaceae > JAHFOW01. Next base: position 17,276 of record CAYJME010000004.1, on the reverse strand, counting down.
ATCAAGGTGGCGCATGGACATGTTATCGATATGCTGGAAAGAAAAATTGATTATCTTTTCCTGCCCAGCGTAATTAATCTAACGCACTCAAACACGAAGTTTACCCATTCGTATGCATGTCCTTACGTGCAGTGCCTTCCGTATCTAATAAAAGCAGCGATAGATTTTAAAGATAAGAACTTCACGGTACTGTCTCCGGTCATACATTTTGAGTATGGCGAGGAGTATGTAAATAAAACATTACGTGAGCTTGCCCGGGAAATCGGAAAGACCGGGGATATTGTAGAAAAAGCCATTCGGGCAGCCCATGAATCACTCCAGAACTTTAACAATACCCTACAAGTACGCGGCAAGGAAATACTGGATAAATTAGGAGAGAATGAAAAGGCATTCGTACTCATTAGCCGTTCGTATAATGGATGTGATACAGGAATGAACCTTGGTCTTCCTGAAAAACTTCGAGACCTGGGTATTCTGACTATTCCTCTTGATTATTTGAAACTGGATCTTGATGAAATAGCGCATGATTATCCCAATATGTACTGGAAAACGGGTCAACGCTTCCTTGCTGCTGCGAGAGTTATTGCAAAAGACAAGAGACTCTACCCTCTGTATATTACCAATTTTGGCTGCGGTCCGGACTCATTTATTACAAAATTCTTTAACAAGGAATTGTGCGGTAAGCCATGCCTAACAATTGAGATTGATGAACACAGTTCCGATGTGGGGGCAATAACCCGGTGCGAGGCATTTATTGACAGCTTGAAAAATGTACGGCCAAATTCTGACAGTAAAAAGATCAGGCACGATGTCCCCTTCCGAGAACTTATGGAGAGAAAAAAGAGAATTATTTATATCCCTTATATGTGTGACCATGGCAGGATGATTGCCGCTTCAATGAGGGCGAATGGCGTATCGGCAGAGTCGCTTCCCATGGCTAACAAGGAGTCAGTAGACGTCGGTCGAAAATTCACGTCGGGAAAGGAATGCTACCCCGCCATTCTTACAACGGGTGATATTGTAAAGAAGGCAATGAGTCCTGATTTTGACCCCGAAGCAAGCGCTTTTTTTATGGCAACCGCATCAGGCCCATGCCGGTTTGGACAGTATAATAAATTTCATCGTCTGGTTTTGGATGAGATCGGGTTTCCGAATGTACCCATCCATACCCTTGACCAGGAAGAAAACTATGGAGAGGATACAAAAAACCTGGGTACACGCTTTCGCAAACTCTCATGGAATGGCATTATGTATATCGATCTCTTACAAAAAATGCAGAGAGAGACGCGGCCGTATGAAATACACAAGGGTGAAACGGATGCTATTTATGAGGATTTTGTAAAAAAGGCAGAGGATGCGCTTGAAAAACATCAGGATCTGGTCGAGTTTGCCGGAAAAGCGGCAGACGCATTCTTAAAAGTAAAGGTTGAACGAAGCAAGCCAAGGCCGTTAATCGGCATTATCGGAGAGACCTACGTCCGTTGCAATGAGTTTGCAAATAATTTCCTGGTAAGAAGCATTGAAAAGCTTGGCGGCGAGGCTTTCGTTCCGCCGTTTTCAGAGTGGATTAATTATATAGCACACTGCCGCCGTGAATCGTGTCGCTTTGAAAAGGACTATAAGGGATACCTGGGTGAAATTATTTCTGATGTTGTGCAGCGATACGATGCTTACCGGCTTACCCGGGTGTTTAAAGGTAAGGTGAAGCGCTTCCTGAAAGATGCGTCAATCAAAGAACTTATCAAAAAGGGAAAACCTTATATTGACGATTCGTACCGGGGAGATCCTGTGCTCAGTATGGGAAAGGCGGTTGAATATGTCGAAGAAGGTTTTAACGGCATTATAAATGTTATACCCTTCCACTGTATGCCGGGAACCGTGGTAAATGGTGTGCTTGAAAGATTTATAAAAGATCGTGAAAATATACCATGCCTGAAACTTTCATTCGACGGACAGGAGCAGACGAATGAAGAAACACGGCTGGAGGCATTTATGCACCAGGCATATCAGAGGATGGAGAGCAGTATGAATTCACATGCGCCAAGAGGGCATAAAACGCCCTTAATAAAAAAGACAAGAACATTGATTACATCAGCGAGGTAAGTATGAAAGGTAAATGCTGGAAGTTTGGAAATAACATTAACACGGACGAGATTATCCCTGCACGGTATTTGAATACCACAAATACGAAAGAGCTGGCTGCCCATTGTATGGAAGACGCTGACCCAAACTTTATGAAAAAAATAAAAGTGGGCGATATCCTCATAGCAGGCGATAATTTCGGGTGCGGTTCGTCCCGTGAACACGCGCCCATTGCCATTAAATTTGCCGGAATTTCGTGCGTGATTGCAAAATCCTTTGCCCGTATTTTTTTCAGAAATGCCATTAACATCGGATTGCCCATTTTCGAGTGTCCGGAGGCAGTTGAACAGATTCGGGAAGGAGATGAAGCAGAAGTTAGCCTCTCATCAGGAGAGATACTCAACCTTACATCCAAAAAACGATTTAAATTCGAGCCATTTCCCCTTGAAATGCAGGAGATCATCCAGGCAGGCGGGTTAATGAATTTTGTGAAAAAGAAAATGGCTGTGTAATTTTTTACCACAAAGACGCAATGCAAACCTTAGAAATAAAAAAAAACATCCACTGGGTTGGCGTATTAAACGCCACGCTCAGGGTGTTCGATGTGGTATTTCAAACAAAATTCGGCAGTACCTATAATTCCTATCTTATTCTCGCAGACAAACCCACGCTCATCGATGGCGTGCACGAGAAGTTTACCCCTGAATATCTCGACAAACTCCGCTCACTCATCAATCTCAAAGATATCTGTTACATTGTGGTCAATCATACAGAGATGGATCACTCCGGAACGCTGTCACATTTATTGAAAGAGACACCCAATGCCCAAATTCTCTCAACCAAGACAGCCGCTCTCTTCCTGAAAAATATCCTTCATTGCGATTTCAGGGGAAAGGCGGTTGAGGATGGCGAAACGATAAGCCTGGGCAATAAGCAATTAAAATTTGTCCATGCCCCTTACTGGCACTGGCCAGACACCATGTTTACTTATCTGGAGGACGACCGGGTGCTTTTTCCCTGTGATGGATTTGCAACACATTTCTGTGATGAACGCCTCTTTGACGATAGGGTGGATGATTTTACCGAAGATTTTAGACATTACTTTGAGCACATCATGGGTCCTTACCGGAAGAAGATATTGGAGGCAATAGATAAGATCCGTAATTTGAAGATTCAGGTAATTGCTCCAAGTCACGGTCCTATCCTTCGGACAAATCCCTGGAAATATATTAAGGCCTATGAAGACTGGAGTACCAACAGAAAAGACCCCAACAAGAGGCTCGTCCTTGTCCTTTACGCATCAATGTATGGCAACACGAAAAAGATGGCTGAGGCAATTGCAAGGGGCGCTTCCACGATGAATACCGAAGTCAAACTGTACGATGCGGCTACCGTTTCACCTGAATATGTGCGGTGTGAAATAGAATCTGCCGATGGTGTCATATTTGGTTCATCCACCCTAAATGCAGATGCATTACGTCCCATCTGGGATATTATCAATGTACTGTTTAGCGTCAACATAAAAGGAAAGAAATGCGCAACTTTTGGCACGTATGGATGGAGCGGCGAAGCCACACGGCTTATGGAAGACCGGTTAAAAGGTCTCAAACTCACCACTGTCCAGTCTCCTTTCAAAGTGCTTTTCAGACCCACCGATGAAGACCTCAAGAAATGTTCCATCTTTGGCTATGACTTTGCCACATCGCTGGTAAGCAATGTGTAATTATAAATGTTATTCATCTTTTATGTTTAGTAATTACATTAAATACAGTATTCTTTACAGTAAAAGTAAGTAATCATTTACCATCTCTCAGAATTATCGGGTTTTTTTCACTCTTTGTTATACAAAATTCTTATCCTGAATAATTAATGCTATAAATTTGAATTGGAAATGGGCAAAAATATTGTATCTTTTCAGCATCTTAAACCAAATACAACTATTCATGGCCCGATTCTACCAGAACCTGTTAAGGTGATAGTAACCATTCCTTTGGGGAATTCTCTCAAACTTGTTGGTAAAGGTCTGAAGACAAACCGGGTTCACGAAATCATCTTAGATACAAATCAATTATCAAAACTTGTCATATCTCCAGAAAAAGAACCATTTGATGGAGACCCCTTAAAGTTCAGGCTTGGTATTGAGGCTATGCGTCTATCTCTTGCCTATGAATATGACCCCTTCTTCTCACTCTCTGTTGCACGTGTTGATCCATTGCCCCATCAACTTGAAGCAGTTTATGATTACTTTATGGCCTTGCCGAGAATACGATTTCTTCTGGCTGATGATCCGGGCGCTGGAAAAACAATCATGGCAGGGCTGCTTTTGAAGGAACTAAAGATTAGAGGGCTTATAAAACGAACCTTGATTGTAGTTCCTGCAAACCTTTGTTTCCAGTGGCAAAGGGAATTGAAAGATAAGTTTCGCGAAAGCTTTGAAATCATTAGAAGCGATGTTTTAAGGGCTAATTATGGAACAAATCCCTGGCAGGAGAAAAACCAGGTTATTACCTCTATCTCATGGGTTTCCCGTATTGAAGATGCAAATGATAGTCTCCTCCGTAGTCACTGGGATCTTATCATTGTTGATGAAGCACATAAAATGAGCGCTTACAGCAGCGACAGGACAACCCTTGCTTACGACCTCGGCGAAGAACTTTCTAAGAGGACTGACCACTATTTGTTAATGACAGCTACTCCTCATAAAGGCGACCCAAAGAATTTTTGTCTCTTTCTCGAGCTCCTTGATAAAGACGTGTATGGTGATGTGAAAAGCCTTGAAGAAGCAATGAGGCGTAACAGCGCACCATTTTATTTACGCAGAACAAAAGAAGCACTGGTTACGTTTCCAGACACTGAAACGGGTAACGTCAGAAAGATATTTACGAATCGTGAGGTTTACACTGCTGATTTTAAGATAGATGCTGAAGAGTGGGATTTCTATGATGCCCTGACAAGGTATGTTGAAGATCAGTCAATTAAGGCCGCAGAAGACGATTCAGCACAAGGGCGTGCGCTTGGCTTTACCATGGCAATGCTCCAGCGCCGATTTGCTTCAAGTATGTATGCAGTCAGACGCAGCCTTGAACGCATGCGGGATAGGAGACAAAAGATTCTGGATGACCCGGAGGCATATAGACAATCACAAGTGGAAAAAAGGATACCGGATGACTTTGAAGATCTGCCGGAAGATGAGCAACAAGAGATAATCAAACAATTAGAAGACGTTGTAGCAGATGTAAACCCAACGGCTTTAAGAGAAGAGATACTCCAGCTTTCAAAACTCATAGAACAGGCAAAGAATCTTGAAAAAGGTGAAGTGGAGTCCAAGCTGGTAAAACTCAGGGAAATACTTACGGAACATCATATATTTGATAATCCAAAAATGAAACTGCTCATATTTACGGAGCATAAGGACACCCTCGATTACCTTGCCGGGGATGGTAAAGATGGCCGTCCTTTGGGAAAACTCCATGAATGGAAACTCAAGGTTACCCAGATTCATGGAAGTATGAAGATTGGCGACAGGGATACTCCGGGAAGTCGTTTATATGCAGAAAGGGAGTTCAAGGAAGACGTCCAGGTGCTTATTGCGACAGAGGCAGCGGGTGAAGGTATCAACCTCCAGTTTTGCTGGTTTATGATCAACTATGATATTCCATGGAATCCCATGCGTCTTGAGCAGCGCATGGGAAGAATACACCGTTATGGTCAGGAGCGTGATTGCGTCATTTTTAATTTTGCAGCAATAAACACACGGGAAGGCAGGGTACTCCAGAAGCTCCTGGAAAGACTCAGAGAAATACGGAGAGAGTTGGGGACAGATCAGGTTTTTGATGTGGTAGGAGAGGTTTTACCCTCGTATCTTCTCGAAAAACTGTTTCGTGATCTTTACACCCACAAGATCAATGTACCCTCACCAAAAGACGAGGAATGTATCGTTGATGAGGTCAAAGGAAAGGATAAATCCTTTTTTGAAAGGTCTATGGCAAAGGCAATGTCAGAGGGACGTCGTATAATAACTCCTTCTGGAATTGGGATTGTCGTTTTTGCCCATAAAACAACCACTGGCTGGGAGGCTCAACTTCAAGCGATGGTTGATGCAGGATGGGTAATTACCAGTTCATGGCCAATTGACACTGAAATGGGCTCAAGACTCCGTGCAATGGATTCTGCCGCCCTTGCTTCATCTATTCACCTGGTCTGTCGTCCGCGAGAAAATCAGGACGGGTCAATTAAAGCCAATGACATTGGGGACTGGCGTGATATCCTTCATGAACTCCCAAATCGCATCCATGAATGGATGCCGCGCCTTGCGAAAGAAGGCATTGTTGGCGCTGATGCCATATTTGCCTGTCTTGGTCCCGCATTGGAAATCTTCTCACGATATTCACGTGTTGAAAAGGCATCAGGTGAAGAAGTCAAATTAAAAGAATATCTTGAGCACGTTTGGGCTGCCGTGGCAAAAGAGGCGTTGAATATGATATTTGAAGGGGCAGATACCTCTGGTTTTAAGGACAAAGGCACTTTTCGACAAGGCTGATACTGATGCAACAATAAAAAAAAGGAAAAAGAAATTACCTCAAAAACAATTTGATTTTATGAAAGAATTTGAAGAGGTAGAGAAATCAAGTCCCCTGGGTGAAAGGCATGTCGCTCAATTAGGTAATACCACCCTTGACAGGCTACATCAGGCCATGATACTCTTTGCGGCAGGCAGGGGTGAAGCCTTGAAAAGATTCCTCGTGGAAGAAGGCGTCGGCCGTGACGAACGATTCTGGCGTCTCGCCCAGGCATTTTCTGCCCTTTATCCCAAAAATTCTGATGAAAAACGATGGGTGGATGGGGTAATGGCAAGGAAGAAAGGATTGGGATTTTAGATTGAATTTTGGAATCTTACAAAAGAAGGGATTGGAATTCTCATGACCGCATGGTTTTGTTATACTATTACGAAATGAGAGGAATTAATGCAATTTGCTTGGGATCCGGCAAAGGAAAAGGCAAATATAAGAAAACATAAAGTAGCATTTTCAGAGGCTTGTTACGTATTTGCAGATAAATATCAACTGTCACTTTTTGACGTTGAGCATTCGAAATATGAGGATAGATGGATAACAACAGGACGGACTCCAAATAATCGAATTCTGTTAGTGGTTCATACATTTAGAAAGGTCGAAGATAAAGAGTTTGTAAGGATTATTTCTGCAAGAAAGGCTACCAAAAATGAGATTAAACAATATGTTGAGAGGACTGGTAAATAATGAAGAAAGAATATGATTTTTCAAAGGCAGAACAGGGTAAGTTTTATAGACCGATGGAGGAATTGGAAATACCAATTTATTTAGATAAAAAGGTTAAGGAATTTTTCAGGAAAAAGGCATTAAACAAAAATATGGAGCTTGATAAGGTAATTAATACTATTTTGAGCAAAGAAATGGAAATATTGAAAGAAATAGGCAGTTAGAATAATACTAAAATCCAGGAGGCATTTATGTCAGTATTATTAAAACTTGATATGCCCGAAGGTGCATTTTCAGCGCTTCGTAAAGATCCGGATGAGTTTGCTAAGGAATTGCGTCTTGCAGCAGCGGCAAAATGGTACGAAATGGGAATGGTATCACAGGAAAGAGCAGCAGAAATAGCTGGGTTATCCAGGGAAGAATTTATATTTTCTTTAGCAAAATTTAGAGTATCACCTTTTCAGTATTCTATAGAGGAAATCAAAGAGGAACTTGCCCGTGGGTAATCTGTGGGTTTGCAATACATCTCCCCTTATACTTCTTGTCGCGGGTTCAGGTTTGCAACCTGAATCCTGAATTTTATAAAACAATTGTATTACGCCATCAATAAGGATTTCAAAGGAGTTTACTTCAGGAATCTATTATCTTACTTTCACTGTTAGGAACTGGTATTACATATTTGACAGACATAACCGCTTTGAAATACTTGCTGATTCATTGAAATATTGTCAAAAACATAAAGGGTTAAAGTTGTATTATTATGTTTTTATGCTTGACCACATCCATTTAATTGCGTCTGCTCCCGATATGATTGCTTTTGTAAGGGATTTTAAAAAATTCACTTCAAAAGAAATTCAAAAAAATATTATTGCTACAGAACCAAATGTATTAAGTCTGTTTGATATTGATAACAGATATGAATTTTGGGAAAAGACAAATATGCCAAAGGTTATTAAAAGTGAATCATATTTATTCCAAAAAATAAAATATATTCACGCAAATCCTGTCCGTAAGCAATATGTGAAAAAACCCGAAGATTGGGTCTGGTCGTCTGCAAACACCGAGAGTAAAATTATTGTTGAATCGATATTATAAAATTGGGGTTCAAGTTGCAAACTTGAACCCGCTCATGGGGTAATTTTTACAGAATAATATTCCTGATATTCCTGTTTTCCTTAGATATTTTTAAAAATCAAAAATTCATAATCTAAAGCCGGAGAATAAGATGTCATTAAAACCCTGGTATAAAGTCGTTACTCCAAGAGAAGACCTGAGGGAAGGCCGTCCTTTGGATGCCTCAGAATTTGCCGTCCACCTTGATCAGATACGAGATGGCAGGGCGCCGATAGATTACCAGAACCCCGAACGGTTTTTTGAAAGGACGTATATAACCAAAAACCTCTGCGCCATTGCTGCTGAGGTAGTGCGTAGATTATCAGGCATAAAAGTGGAAACATCCGCTATCTTTAATATGGCAACTCAATTTGGCGGTGGGAAGACTCATGCCCTTGCCCTTCTTTATCACCTTGCAAAGGGTGGAAAGACAGCAAATACCTGGCATGGTGTCAGGACGATACTGGATAAGGCTGGGATTGATTCCATTCCAGCAGCCAGAATTGCTGTATTTGTTGGTGTAGAATTCGACTCCTTAACCGGCAGGGGTGGTAATGATGGCACGCCCTTAAGAAAGACACCGTGGGGTGAAATAGCATATCAGATAGGAGGATATGAGGCATTCTCTATTGTCTCTGAGCATGAGAAGACGATGACTGCGCCTTCTAGCGAGGTGATACGAAAATTCCTGCCCGAAGGCGAACCTGTCCTTATCCTGATGGATGAGTTGATGAACTATGTAAGCCGTAATAGAAAAAGCGGATTATCGGGGCAGTTATATAATTTTCTCCAAAATCTTTCAGAAGAAGTACGCGTCCACGACAACGTCGTCCTTGCAGTATCAATACCTGCCTCTGAGCTTGAGATGAATGCAGAAGACCAGTCCGACTATTCAAGATTTAAAAAATTACTTGATCGCCTTGGAAAGGCAGTAATTATGTCTGCCGAGGCAGAAACGTCCGAAATAATCAGACGAAGGCTCTTTGAGTGGTATGGACTACCAGATGAGGCAAAAAAAGTTGCGGGTGAATATGCAGATTGGGTGGTTGAATATAAACAGCAATTACCAAACTGGTTTCCCATAGATAATGCAAGAGAGACATTTGCTTCAACATATCCTTTTCATCCCATGGTGTTGTCTGTCTTTGAGCGTAAATGGCAGTCATTGCCCCGATTTCAACAAACCCGTGGCATACTCAGACTCCTTGCCTTGTGGGTATCAAAGGCGTATCAGGATGGATTTAAAGGCGCACATAAAGACCCTCTTATTACCCTGGGAACAGCGCCACTTGACGATCCGATGTTCAGGGCAGCAGTTTTTGAGCAGATCGGAAGTGACAAACTCGAAGGGGCAGTAACAACCGATATCTCTGGTAAACCCGATGCCCATGCAATAAGGCTTGATAAAGAGGCTGTTGATACAATAAGAAAGGCCAGACTGCATCAGAAGACAGCAACGACAATATTTTTTGAATCAAATGGCGGTCAGGTAAAAGCTGAAGCAACGTTACCAGAAATAAGACTGGCTGTTGCAGAGGCTGGGCTTGATATAGGGAATGTGGAAACAGTGCTTGATGCACTATCAGAAGCCTGTTATTTTCTTACCGTTGAAAAGACAAAGTATCGTTTCAGCCTGCTCCCCAACCTGAACAAACTCCTTTCAGACCGTAGGGCAACGATTCAGTCACCAAAAATTGAGGAAAGGGTTAAAACTGAAATACAAAAAACCCTTGCTATGCTGCCCTCGAATATTTCCGGAATCGAGAGGATCTATTTTCCTGAAAAAAGTAACCAAATTCCCGATAGGGCAATACTAACTTTTGTAATTCTATCGCCTGATCAATCAATACAGGATGAAAAGAGAATACGACAATTTATAAACCAGATGACACGGGAATACGGCACATCGGCAAGGACATTTAAAAGCGCCCTGATATGGTGTGTTCCAGACAATCCGACAATTCTCCATGAAGAAGCCAGAAAATTGCTTGCATGGGAAGATATTGAAGAAGAACTGGACGAATTGCATCTTGACGAAACCCAAAAGCATCAGCTATCTATCAATCTGAAAAAGACAGAACGGGATTTAAAAGAATCCGTATGGCGCACGTATAATAAGATTATACTCCTTGGGAAAAATAACGATTGGCAAGATATAAACCTCGGTCTTACACATTCAAGCGCTGCTGAATCTCTCATGGCATTTATTCTGAACCGATTGAGACAGGATGGTCATGTCGAAGAAGGAATCAGTCCAAACTTCCTTGTACGTAACTGGCCTCCGGCTTTTAAGGAGTGGAGTACTCAATCAGTAAAAAATACCTTTTTTGCATCCCCTCAGTTTCCACGTCTTTTGAACCCCGAAGCCATCAAAGAAACGATAGCTCGTGGTGTTGCACATGGAATTGTCGGATATGTGGGAAAGATTTCCGGGGGTCATTACAAGCCATTTCATTACAATGTAAGTCTCATGCCAACAGATATAGAAATATCAGATGATATGTTCATTATTACAGAGGAAGAAGCAAAAAAACATGTTGAACCACCAAAACTTACCAGACTTGAAATATCCCCTTCTAACGTTTGTATAGAACCTGGAAAGAGCTATGGTTTTTTATTGAAAGGATTCGATCAACACAATAGACCTATCGATGCAGACAATATTGTTTGGAAGGTAAACGGTGGGATAATTAATGAAAAAGGGATTTTTATTGGCGAGAATGAGGGCAGTTACCAGGTTTCTGCATCAGTTGGTAATATCGCAACTTTTGCAGAAATTATAGTTTCCAAAAAAATAACTGAGCCCTCTCATCCGAAGAAAGAAACACCAAAGGATACCTATGGTAAAATATCATGGCAGGGAAAAATCCAGCCGCAAAAATGGATGAACTTTTATACCAAGGTACTTTCAAAATACGCTACAGGCGATGGATTGGAAATTACCTTAAAAGTAGATATCTCCCCATTAAACGGTATCCCAAAACAAAAGATTGATGAAACAAAAGTTGCTTTAAGAGACTTGGGATTGGATGATAGTATAAAGATAAACTGATTATTTCATCATAATTGACATTGATTCATTATTACAAATTTCTTGGAATAATGAATTCATAATTCATTTGAACAATAAATAATTATCCGGAGAAATATACAATTATGGAAAGTTTTAAAAATGCCAGCGAATGCTGGAAATTTATCCTCTCGGATGTAAAAAAGAATGCCATTGCACTGAAAGAAATTGAGAAATTTGCACGGGAAAATGTTGAACCGGCTAAAATAGTTTTTGGCACATCTGGCTGGCGTGGAGAGATTGGCACGGATTTCACTTTTCATAACATACGTATGGCAACTATGGCAATTATCGGGATGTTTAAAACGGGCGAAAAGAAGGCGCTGGATGTGCTTGGGATAAAAAACTTTGAAGAGATCAGAAACCGTGGCGTCATCGTGGGGCATGATAACCGATTCTTAGGTCCGGACTTTGCGTCATCCGTCATGGGATTACTGAGCAAAGAAGGAATAAAGGTATACTATGCAGGAGAGGCGATAACGCCTGAATTTTCAACCGCAATTGATATGCTGAATGCGGCATGTTCTATAAACCTCACGCCTTCTCATAATCCGGCAAATTATGCAGGATTCAAATTTAACCCTGCGGATGGAGGCCCGGCAGGTCCTGAAATAACAACGCTCATTGAAGCACATGCAAAAAGATTAATGGATGCAAAGGCGGTTATTCCAGAGGTAAAACCCGCAGGTTTCCAAACCATAGACCCCATAAAGCTGTATGAAGATTTTATCAGGAAACGCGGTACCATAGACCTGGAGAGGATTAAGCGTTTTATAAAAGAGGAAGATTGTTTTATCTGCATAGACCACGTCCATGGCGCTACAAGGAAACGACCAAACAGAATCCTTGGGGAAAGCGGAAAGATACACTACCTGAGGACGGAAGATAACTACCTGTTTGGCGGCATACCGCCTGAACCATCTGAAAAAAATTTGAAGCTGGTGATGGACGCCCTGGCGGGAAGTAAGAGCAGGTTTAAATTAGGGGTAATCATGGACCCTGATGGCGATAGAATCCGATTTACGGATGGGAAGGCCGATATTACTATGAATCACTTTGGCGCCATGGGGTTACATTTCTTGTATCACTACAAAAATATCAGGGGTGTGCTGGTGAAATCTGTTGCCACCAGTAATTTTGGAAATGCCATTGCCGAAAAACTTGGTATACCCCTGAGAGAAACGGCGGTGGGTTTTAAAAACTTCAGGCCATTCATGGTGAGCAATGCAAAAGAACGGGCTATCGTTGCCTATGAGGAAAGCGACGGTATTTCAGGCTATAATAATACCCTCGAAAAAGATGCCATGTTTGGTCTTTTGCTTGCGCTTGAGATGATGGCGGTTACGGGAAAGAATATTGGAGAATACCTCCATGAACTCGAAGAAAGATTTGGGACATACTTCCCTGAAAGGGCTGGAATAGAAGTTGACCGTTCCCTCGCAGGCGAACCGCTCCTGGAAAAGCTTGAGAAACTCAGGGGTCAACTTTCTATGGGAAGTAAATTATCGGTAGGTAATACCACGAAAACCATTAAATCGGTTATCCATGTAGACGGAATAAAGGTGATCCTCGATGATGATTCCTGGTTTTTGATACGGCCATCAGGTACAGAACCGAAGGTAAGGTTTTATGTGGAAACTCTATTACGGGATGACCTTACTGCTATAATTAAAACGGCGGAGAGGTTAACAAGAGAGGCTCTTTCGTAAGTTAAATTAGTCCCCCTTAACAAAGGGGGAAACAGGGGGTTGTTTTTTTCTTAGTAGGAGGGAATTAATTACAACCCCCCAGCCCCCTTTGTTAAGGGGGATTTATACCACCCTGATAGCCGCATGAATAAAATGAAAATTCCTATGCAATCAAGATAAACCGTAGAGACGCAAAATCTTGCGTCTCTACAATATTGAAATTCAGAAACATCAAGTTCGTAGTGACGACTTCAGTCATCATACCTCCATAGTGTCCATCACAAATTAGGCCTTCGGCGATTTTTTATTGTGGCGCCGATCCCTTGTGATCGGCCAACGGCGGGGTATAAACCCCCATAGGCGTTAACTTAAAATGACGGATAAATTTAACCGTCTTCAAGATCAAATTTTCTCTTATCCTTCGACATTCAATATTCCTTGTTCAATATTCGATATTCTCTTGCTTGTATCATTCTTTGAGGCTTCGCCAGCCTGTGCATATCCGCACGCAGACAGGCTCTCAACGACACCGAAGCCCCGACTTTTGTGGTAGGAGCCGTCTCCTGACGGCGATTGGCAATACCCACCGCTTTGCACGTTTCCCTATATCGCCGTCGTTAAAAGAATACCCTCATCTACCCAATTCATTCCCTTCGCTCTAAGCTCCACAAAAAACGTTCCGCTTAGAGCGAAGGTTTAACGCTTATTTCTTCGGTTAAACCTTTTTTCCTGTTCAGTCACAGCATTCTTTAAACTTCTACAAAACAGAAGATCAAAGAATGCTGTGATTTATTAATTCATGGATATTTATCTTGTTCTATACTTTTGTTTTATCGCATGTATCACGCCGTGCTTCGTTGCGATCACGCACAGCTACCGCTCCACTTCGCACGTGATTACCTGCTAAGATAATATTAAAAATATTTGGATAGGGTTTTTCTTTGTTCTTTTTTTCATTTGTTATCTGTGTCAAATATTTATTGTCAGAATTATACTCTTTTCTGTATATCACTCAAAAAGTAATGTTAGTCTGTTAGCAAATTATATATAAAACGGTTGCTGTGTGTTAATTTTAAGTCTAATATTGCCTTGATTTTCAGTTCGGTTCTGATAATCTACAGAAACTGTATAATAACTTGTTAGTCGGCTTACAGGGTAATAAAGCTCATTGAATAATCTTATTTACTCTTGACTATGTTTGCATTTTCTAATAGATTATTGCTCTATAAGTGCCTGATGTTTGATTTATTGTTACTGTTTAGTGTGTTGGCATAAATCATGCTAAACCGTCTAACATACCAAAAAAGGATGTTGAGCAGTTCAGGAACTAGATAATAACTGGTTAGGTGGGGCGAAAGAGCACAACAACTATGACTACCGATGGCAAAAGCGAGATACTCAAAGCGCACTGCAATAAATGTGGCGGAGAGCGACGACATGAAGTCTTGCATCGAGAAACTGTAAGAGGCTCAGAAACCGTCGATGGGGGCTTCGAAATCGATTGGGCAGACCGCTATGAAATGTTGAAATGTTGCGGTTGCGATAACGTCGCAATGCGTCATCTGCATTGGTTCTCTGAAGATACGGAGCCAGATGGAAGCCCAGTTGTATATACCAATTACTATCCTCCCGCTATATCCCGTCGGGAACCGCGTTGGCTAAACGATATCGACGATTTGTTCGCGGAAGACAAGCAAAGCTGTGTAGCATCGCTCCTAAAAGAGATCTATGTCGCCTTATATAACGATGCACGGCGGCTAGCTGCAATGGGCATTAGGGCTCTGATTGAGCAAATGATGATTCATAAAGTTGGTGATACGGGTTCATTTGCAAGTAATCTTGCTAAATTCCACTCGGATGGCTTTATTTCCAAAAAACAGATGGAAGTTGTTGAAACTATCTTGGATGCGGGACACGCGGCAATTCACCGAGCATTTCACCCGTCCCAAGAGGACTTAAACGTATTAATGGATATCACAGAGAGCGTAGTCGAAGCGGTCTATGCTCATGAGGGAAAGACCCAGACACTGAAGAAACGTGTACCGAAAAGACAAAAAGGCGCCAAGAAAGCCACCTAACAACCGCTTGGAGGGCGACCAGCCAAAGCGCTTGCGCGCTTTGTTGCCGGCGCCTCAACCGGGGCGTTAGCGAGAGTTGTGCTAAATTTGTGCTAAAATGAATCGAATTAAACAGAATTAATTGTAACTAATAGAACAATATAATGCTAACAATCCCTTAATTTTCAAGGTTAAACGGGAAACCACCCAATATCAAGGACTTATAATTTTAATCTATTTCACCTTACAAACCTGAACCCGCAGGGGGGGAGACGCAAAATCTTGCGTCTCTACAATATTGAAATTCCTATACAATGCACATTAATATTCCATTCCCAATGACGCATTTCAACAGAATTAATTCCGGACATTTTGTTGACTTAATCTTTTATTTCTGTTAATTTCGAGAGAAATCAGAAGCATCTTTCAAGTTAAAAGAAATTGATAAGTCTACCGTCCCGGTTGATCAAATCAAAAGCACCAGGCGGATACAGGACAAGCGAGACGCTTGTCCTACCAACACCGCCTTAAAAACTGCATGAATAAAATTAAAATTCGTATGCAATTAAATTATGATTCATATTACACGAACTGTTGCGATTGAAGAAGGCGAAATACGGGAGACCTTCATCCGGTCGTCAGGACCAGGCGGACAGAACGTTAACAAGGTTGCCACGGCTGTTCAACTCCGCTTTAATGTGAGAAATTCCCCTTCACTACCCAACGATGTTCGTGAACGGCTGTTCCGGATTGCCGGTAAGAAAATCACCGAAGATGGCGTATTAATTATCGATGCACAGAGGTTTCGTTCTCAGGAAAAAAACCGTCAGGATGCAACAAATCGTTTGATTGCCCTCATCCGCAAGGCAACAGAAAAGCCCAAACCGCGCCATAAGACAAGACCGACATTAGGGTCAAAAACACGCCGACTGGATGCAAAGCGTCATCATGGTAAAACCAAAAAAAGGCGGAAGGCCACACCCTTTGATGACTAATCCTTTCTTGTAATATTGCAATGTACGAATTATGATTTGAGATTTAAGAGCCTGTGCAAAAAGTCAATCATCGTGTCATTGCGAGGGTTTTTTCCGAAGCAATCTCCTGGAATTATTATAATGAGGGAAAGATTGCTTCGCTTCGCTCGCAATGACACCTAAAACTCGACTTCTTGCACAAACTCTTAAGCGTTAACTTATTCATGGAGAGACAAGGCAGTGCCTTGTCTCTACCGACAGAAGACCCACATAAATAACATGAAAATTCCTATGCAATGAACTTATGAGGAGTATAAATTGTATGAGAAATCAAACATTAAAATATCTGTTTTTATTTCTGTGTGCTGTGGGTACTCTATTCTTTTCTTGCTTATCGTGTATCCATGCTGATATTTATAAAGACGGGCTGGTTACGGTTCAACATGAGGAAATTGATGTTATAAGAGAAGGGCAACATATCCAGTTTAACCATCCTTGTAAATTGTCAGAGCAAACAATCGCCGGTATTTTGTCGTCTGTTTTCTATAAAGAAAAAGGTCTCTTCCGGCGGCTTGGGACATTGCGGGTGTTTGATGACGACGAAATAAAAGTGCTGTCACCGTTAATCGCGCGGGCGCTTTCTGTCGTAACCCCAACGCAAGTCGTTTCTTTTTCCTCGTATTATTACCGACTGATTTTATCAGACAGGCACAATTACGGCGTGCTCTTTATAACGGACCACAGCCTTAATATCGTCTTTTCCCATATTCACAAATTCCAGACACTGAATGATTTTATGTCGGATAAAAAAGGCTATTTCACAACGAGGGAAAATCCCATACACAAAAGGCACAGCAGTTTTTGGGAGTTAATTCCTTCGCCTTGCCAATATTTAGAACCGGGACATGAAAACTGGTTGGTTGTAGATTTGCCTGACGAAACAGAAACAAAGCAATAAACAAAACGGGTACGTCCTGGGGTGTCTAAGGTAAACATGTATAGTATTGCTCTGTAAAAACCTCTTTTTTTTGTAAGTTTTTTACCTCCCCTTCATC
>CAYJME010000003.1:28070-42926 GCA_964370795.1 uncultured candidatus Brocadiaceae bacterium | reverse complement strand
GTATCTCAATCCATTGCCAATAACACCCAGGATTGCGCCAATCTGCCCAAAGGTTTTTTGTACCAGGTAAGGGGTAGCAGGCGAACCTACTGAGTCACGAAACGTTTTAACCCATACGCGAATAATGATTATTGCCGCAATAATAGAGACGATATAATTAAACGAAACCCTGTATATTGCCGTAACTGTGTGAAATTTCTTTTCGTCTGGCGTACCTTTTTTGATATGTTCCCTCTTCAGGCGCGTCTCTCTCATTAAATTTAACCGATTCACCGAGAACTTCCACACCCAGAATGCAATGAATGCAATGGCAAAACTATTTGCGCATGTTTTTAACAGCACATAAGTTAATACGGGGTATCCCAGGCTCCTTATCGCAAAAAGAGAGACAATAAAAGTAATAAAGACAGGGTAGATTACCATTATTATACGGTGAAGAAACCTTCCTAATTGACTTTCCGCATCCGGCAGCAATTTAAATATGAGTGTCTTTTGTGTTGCAAGCCATAACAAAAGTATTAATGTCCCTACCCGGTAAATAAACCAGAGTAGTTCAAGGACATCACTCTTGTATTGAAATATGGTGAGTACGGAAATTATCGATAATAAAATCAAAGAAAATAACAAAATAATACTCAAAGATTTATAAAGATGCTTTGGCGATACATACGCAAGCGAGGTAATCAGTTTTTTATCTCCCTTTTCCGGACTAAAAGCCTCAACCAGAAAACCTTTGAAAACTTTGTAAGTGGCAATATAGATGAGTACCTGTATAGTTGCCTTTACTCCTGGTATTTTTAGGTCAAAAAAACCTGCGACAAGCACGGCAAGAATAGTCAATAATATGGCAAATATACTTTTTCGCAGGATTATGAAAAGACTGTAGAAAAGTCTTTTTTTGTAGTCAGAAGATTCCTCGTATTCATAAAATTCAATTGCCCTTTTTGCGCAAAGACTTAGGATGCGCCGTTTCGTAAGGTAACATCCTATGGCGAGCAGTACTATTCCGCACAATTTTACCCAGAATGTGAGGGTATGCTTATTTTGTGCCACGTATGTTATAAAACCTTTTGTATGAAGTTGGACTGCATTAAACAAATAATCTGATCGGGTATAGCTGCCTGCTATGTCTCTATATAACACAATAAATGTTTTTGTAGAAATTGAACTCCTTAGCCTTGTCCAGACATTGGCAGCCTTTATATAATTCAACGTTTCTTTCGTCTTATCCAACAGGGCTATCGCATTTTTCTTGATTTCCAGTCGTTCATGCAATCTATCTAATCTTGCAGATATAAGTCCGGTCTGCTCTTCCAGTGTCTTTGCTATCTGGTGTACATATTCTATTGCCTTTCCTGCCAACTCTTTGTCTTCAAACGAAGTTACTTCTTTTTCAATCTTTGATATTTCCTCAAGTGCCGTAGATAGATTATCGGAAACCAGTTTCTCCTCCTGTTTTACTGAAGGGATGAGGCTTTCCAATGCCGATATCGCCTCCGAGAAGCGTTTTGTTTCTGACTCAACTTTTTTTAGCGATTCTTCAACATCTTTTAATGCCGCTCCTTTGTTTATTAAATCTTCGACTTCTGCTTCTAACTTTTTATATTCAGTAACGGCTTTATATCGTTGTGCGCCTATGGTAATAAGTTCGTCCTTCTTTTTTGCCAACAATCCAATTTGCTTATGCACCTCAGCCTCTAACTCCAGCACCCGCTTTCTTTCCGGAGAGGTTGTTACCATCTGTTCCTGTGCAATTTCCTCGGTTTTCCTGGCTGTTTCCTTTATGGTTTTTTCCGCTTCTGCCCTCGTGGCCTCTGCAACTTTTTGCGTAGCCTCCTCGGCTTTTTTTGCAGCTTCTAACTCGGACTCTTTCTTTTTTAACTCTTCTGCCTTTAGCCTTTCTTCCAGACGATTTGCCTTTTCGGCTAAAAGGGCTGCATTGAGTTCTGCGTTTTTCAACGTCTTTGCTGCCTCATCATAACGGATATTTGCTGTTTCCAGTTTTCGTTCAAATATTGTGACCCACTGCGTATTTACAGCCTTTTTCCATGCGACAATACCCTTAATCTTTTCTTGCGCCACTTTAATAAGGGCATCTTCCTGGATTTTTGCCTTCACAGATTCTAAATCCTTTGCAAGTTCTTGCTCTTTAGTGGATACCTGCACTTTAACATCTTCCCATTCCCCGGTAAAATGTGAAACGAGTGTTTCCTTTTCCTTGAGATTTGCCTGCACGGCCTTAATATAACTGTTTGCAATGTCTGCCTCTTTTCTTGTCGTGGTTGCCTGATCGGAAGACGTTACGGCAAGTGTTTCTGACAGCTTTATTACCGAACTTAATAAAATAACGCGGTCGGCATAAACCTTTGCCTGATTTTGAAGAGCCGTAATCTGGTCTTTGTATGCCTGTATCTGCTCATTGTCTACATCGAACTTTTGTTTAATAACCCCAAGTTCCTTATCCAGTAATTCTAAAAATTCCGGATTTGTTGTCCCTGACTGATAGGCTTTTTTCTCTCGTTGTAACCCTTCAAGATATACAGATGTTGTTTCTGCATCGCTTTCTAAATTCGATATCATAAGCTCTAGTTCTTCAATGGATTTACCTTGTGCGGTTTTTATCTCTTCTGCCTTTATTCGGGCTGTCTCAACATCTTCGGCTTTTACTGTTATGCCTTTTTCCGTGAGTTTCACTTCGTCTGCCTTTTTCTCAAGAGATTGTGACTGAGTATTAGCACAGAGGCCTACCCCTATGAAGCACATGCTCAGATACAATGTGTACATAACAATATTTCTTCCCTTCAGTAATGTGTACTTCTCAAACATCTTCAAACAATCCTTTCCATGAAAGCCACTGGAAAATGTGCTAGTATTTCAGACAAGTATAAGACAGTTGATTCATTTTGTCTTACGGCAGTTACATGCTCTCCTGTAAAAATATTATGGTACCTTATGCCTGCTCCCTCAAATGGTATAACAACGATCGAGTCTTTCCATACGTCTTTTCCAAAGGGAAGACCTTCAGGTTCTTGTATAAGTCTTGTAAAAAATCTGGGGGCGACAACCAGCACTATGGAATCTCCTGATTTCCTTGCAAACGAGCAAACGTTGCTAGCTGTTTCTCCTTTTATTTCAAGGGGTAGATATTCTCCTCTCTCAAATATTTTTCTGTTATTTTTCCGGTAATTGAGCGCCTTATATGTCAAGTAAAGCTTTATCTTCCCATTATCTTTATTGGTAGTCAATTCCTTTGCAAACTCTGATAGCGGCATCTCTTGCTCATTCCGTTTCAGTTCCTCCAGCATCCTGGTTCTTACGCTGTAATCGACAGGTCTGCGGTTGTCGGGATCTACAAGACTAAAATCCCACAACTCAGTACCCTGATAGAAATCTGGAATACCAGGGGAGGTTATCTTAAGCAATGTTTGCGTGAGAGAGTTGAACATGCCGTAACAGGATATCTTCTTCTGGAATGTTTGAAAATCTTTGAGAAACTTATTTCTTCTGACATTACTCAAAATACCCTCGATGAAATTTATCAGGGCATCTTCGTAAGCCACGTTTGGATTAATCCAGCTAGAGTTGACTTTTGCCTCTCTCAGTGCTTTTATCATATAATCCTTAATCCGCTTCTTAAACACTTCATCTACAGACCCGCTTATTGGCCCAACGAAACATGCGCCCATGAGCGTTTGGTAGAGAAGATACTCTTCTTTTGTATCTGGCACGACCTGGCTATCAACAATACCTTTCTTTTTTCTATTGAGCCGTTTCCATCGTATCAGATGTTCCCTCCACTCATCTGGTATCTCCGAAAGCACATTGATCCTTGCCCTTACATCTTCACCGCGCTTTGAATCATGCGTCGAGGTAGTAATAAGGGTGTAGGGGCAGAACTTGAACCTTTCAATATTTTGACCGTGAAAGGTTTCCATCGGCGTTCCAAACCTATCCGGACTTCCACCGACTTCGTTGAGGGAAATGAGGCGATTATAAACATAAAAGGCGGTGTCTTCAACCCCTTTTGCAGTAACAGGTCCTGTAATCTGTTGAAATCTCATTGCAAAATCAAGCCATTCTCTCTTATCAACCTCTCCAAAACTTTCAGGATATTTGAGCAACAGGACGTCCCTGAGAAAATCAAAGATAGATTCACTCATAGCAGGGTTTTTCCTCTTTGCTTTTGATATTGCAATTTCGATGTACCGCCGATCCCTTTCTGTTAATCCTGGTTGGTTTATGTATGTTCTGTAAACCGGGAAAAAGGCAATAGCTTCTTTTATTGCGTTTGTAAGGCTGTTCAGGGTAAAGTCTCTCGTATGTCTGTTCTTCTCTGATAGCCAGTTTAAATAGTGTCCTAATGTATTGACTTCGCTGGACATTAAAGATTCCATAATTAACCTTTTCTTTTCATAGACAATATCCATGAAGGATATCTTTTGCCTGATAAATCTTGTATATATTTCATCAAATGCCTTCGCATGAGCTGTTTCAACAAAAATACCATTCACGGAATTTAAATATTCGTATCCTGTAGTTCCGTAAATAAGCCAGTCTTCAGGCACCTTTTCTCCCTTGATAAGGATTTTTTCGCCGACTATGTAAAATGGACGCTGCATTGGGTTTGATGATACCAGTTCATCGTATTGTTTTAATACCTCTGTTTCTGACCCGGATGATTCGGCTAAATTCTCCATAAGACCAAGCTTTTTATGGAGAAAACAATTCCTTTGCAATCTCTGAAAGTACTCGGATGGATTGTATAAGCCATCGGGGTGGTCGACCCTCAGCCCCGTCAGCTTTCCTTCCCTGATAAGTCTGAATACGAGTTTGTGGGTTTCTTTAAAGACCAATGGGTTTTCCATTCTGATTGCAGCAAGTTCATTAATATCAAAAAATCTCCGGTAATTTATCTCTTCAGTAGCCACACACCAGTGAGAAAATCTGTATATCTGCTTGTTCAGAAGGTTATCAATGAGTTCAAAGCTTTCCGGTCTTCCCTTCACTCCATTAAATATCCTCACATTTTCATCTATGAATGCCTTAATCGCGACATTTTCGTTGTAAAGATTCCAGAGACGTTTCTTTATAATTTCTTTTTCACGATATCTTTCTGCTATCTTTTCCTGGTCCTTTTCTGTATGGGCCGGCAAATGGTTTAATGCAGTGATGATGCTCATAAGCTCGTTAAAATGGCTGTTTTCGGGAGAAAGACGATCTTTTAGTTCATCGATACAATGCTGCAAGATGTCTATATATGTTTTTGGTCTTATGGGAAACATATGCTGATAATAGTTGACAAATAATTCGCCGTCCTTAAAAACAAGTTGCAATTCCTGTCTCTCAAGGACAATTCCATACTGGTCGCCCAAAATCGGAAGAAGTATCTTGTGCTTTAGTTCTTTTTTAACTGGCTCCCAGTCTATGTCAAAGAAATCGGCGTGGGGAGAACTCTGTCCATTCTCAAGGACATCCATCCACCACACATTCTCTTTACTGGCGATGCACATATGATTCGGCACAATGTCGAGAATTTGTCCCATTTCATATTTCCGAAGTTCGCAGATCATATCATTATATTCATCTTCTGTGCCAATCTCCGGATTAAGGGTATTGTGGTCAACAATATCATAGCCATGCAGACTACCCGCTCTTGCCTTAAAATAGGGGGATGCATAAATATCGGTAATGCCAAGGTTGTAAAGGTAGGGGATAAGCCTCCTGGCATCCGGAAATCTGAACTGGCGATTGAACTGGAGTCTATATGTTGAAACCGGTATTCTTGTCTGAGAAAAATCATCCGTTGCCATTATTCAGTCTCCATCAGTTGTTTTATGCCCCTCATCGGGATAATTACCCATTCAGGGCGATTATTCAACTCGTGTCCGAGTTCATATACCGCCCTCTCTAAAAGAAATGCCCTCAACATGGTATCGATATCTGCTTTATCCTGGGGAATAAAAGGTGCGTTTGCCACTGTTTTCAGGTACGACCTCAAAAATGTTCCTGCAACATATTGATACCATACATTTGCCCAGGGTTCCAACACGGGAATGTCTTCCGGTCTCATGGGTGCATACCTTAAAAGGGCGTTATAGGTAGCATAGTGAAAGGACCGCATCATACTTGCGACATCCCTCAGAGGCGATCTTTTTAATCTTCTTTCACTCAAGGTTCTTGCGGGATCCCCTTCGAAATCGATAATAAAAAAATCATTTCCGGTATAGAGGACATGTCCAAGGTGATAATCCCCGTGGATCCTTATCTTCATTGCCGATATCTGCTTTTTGAAGAGGTCTTTGTAACGGTCTGTTATGGCCTTTTCGAGGCTTAATATCTCCTGAGTTAATTCCCTTTGTTTGTCTGGTATATTTTTTACCGTTTTCCCGAGAAGCGTAAACACCCTTTTCGTATGAGACTGCATAGATTGATACAACGATCTTTGGTAAGAGAGTGAAAAAGGCTCCGGCATAAAGTTTGTGTCTTCTGTTTCAGACGAAAGCGCCAGGTGGAGCGCTGCTGTCCTTTTCCCCAGGAGCTTTACCATTTCAAGACAGGCGCCGCCTATTATTTCCTGAAGAAGTGGGATTTCCTGAAAAGCAAACTTTGAAAGAGTGTGGGGAATAGACGGTACTTCCCGAATTTCACATTTTTTTATAAGGATACAATCAAAGTATCTCCCCAGCGAGTCAAGCATGTATGTCCACCCATCTCCTTCGCTTGAAACAAAGGCCTGGAGCATACCAATAACTACCGGTTCATACCCCTGCCTTCTGTACTCTATCGCTCCTAAAAACGGTGGAACGTAGGGAAAGGATTTCTTCACGGTGAGAAACCTGTACAATTCTAATTCGGGATTCATCCCTTCATCAAGGCGCCGATACAATTTTAAAATGAGTTCTTTACCGTAGAGAATAGATGAGTTGTTCTGTTCTGCCTTCAGAACATGAGACTTTGCGGAAAAGAGGTTTTTTTGTTTATACGTTTTGAAAATCTTTTCCGCAGATGTAAGAAGCTCTCCATGAAGACCATGGATAGTATGCCGTCTGGTAAACATCAGAAGGAGATGTTTACGGAATTCTTCGTCATAAATGCTGTCGTGTATAATTCCTTCCGTATTTTCGCACCTTAAGTGTGCAACAACTGCCTGTGGATTTTCTATAACGATACTTTCAGCCTTGTCTCCGGATGAAAAAGAGAGTGGAAGAAGGTATATATCGGGTAATCCCATAGTATAGGTAGTCTCCAGTAAGAGAAGCTGGATATCGCATAAATTTTCTTTTATATTAATATTCTCGATAATCTTAACCTCCCGCATCCCCTGGCATACACCGCCAAAGTATTTACACGCCTTTATGTAGGGAGGCAAAATTTCTCTTTCTAATATCTCTTTTGGTTTTCCCGTAAAAATTGTCTTCCAGCTTCCACTTATTATTTCAGGAATGTTTCGTATCTTACTAAACCTTACAGTTTCTTCTTCTTTTCTCAGCACAAACCAGAAATAATCGTAATGGCCGAAGGTAAGGAGATAGGGAGTTTCTTTTATCCGGGGAAATTTGTTTCCGCTAAAAATGTCTTCTGGAAAATACCCGGAAAATTTCGCCAGGTCAAGTTCGGCTACCTGAGAAAAACGCGAAAGGTTAATTACAACAAGAATGATTTCTTCTTTATGCCGACGTATAAACGCAAGTACTTTTGGATTATCAGGAAACAAGAATTCAATATTTCCTCTCCCAAATGCCTGAAAACGTTTCCTCATTGCAATAATCCTTTTCATCCACCAGAGAAGCGATGCCTGATTCCTTTCCTGATTCTCAACGTTAACAACATCATAGTGATATTCGGGGTCCAGGATAACAGGAAGATAGAGCTTCTGAGGATTTGACCGGGAAAATCCAGCATTTCTGTCCACGTTCCACTGCATCGGTGTTCTTACGCCATTTCTGTCGCCAATGCGGTAATTATCCCCCATTCCAATTTCATCCCCATAATAGATAATAGGAGTGCCAGGCAGAGAAAAGAGAAGGATATTCATGATTTCTATTTTTCTCCTGTTGTTTCCAAGGAGCGGAGCCAGACGTCTTCGAATACCCAGATTTATCCGTGCGACAGGGTCCTTTGCATAAACCTTGTACATATAATCTTTCTCTTCATCGCTTACCATCTCAAGGGTAAGTTCATCATGGTTTCTCAAAAAAAATGCCCACTGGCATGTGTTGGGTATTGACGGGGTTTGTTCAAGGATATCAATTATGGGAAATCTATCTTCCATCCAGATTGCCATGAACAACCTGGGCATCAGGGGGAAGTGGAATGCCATGTGACACTCAACTCCATTCCCAAAGTAGTCAACAGCATCTTCCGGCCACTGATTTGCCTCAGCAAGGAGCATTTTATTTTTAAATTTGCCATCAATATATGCCCTGAGTTCTTTCATGAATCCGTGCGTTTCCGGCAAGCTTTCGCAATTTGTGCCCTCCCTTTCAAAGAGGTAAGGTACGGCATCCAGACGAAACCCGTCCACACCCATATCCATCCAGTAATTAATAACCCGCATGATTTTCTTACGCACAAGGGGATTGTTATAATTTAAATCCGGCTGATGAGAGAAAAAACGATGCCAGTAATAAGCCTTTGCAACGGGGTCCCATGTCCAATTTGACAATTCGAAGTCCTTAAATATTATTCTTACTTCCTTATACTTTTCAGAGGTATCACTCCAGACATAAAAATTTCTCATTGCCGAATCTGGTTTTGCCTTTCTGGCCAATTGAAACCATGGATGTCGTTCCGAAGTGTGATTCAAAACGAGTTCCGTAATGACCCTCATGCCCCTCTTATGCGCTTCTTTAATAAATTCCCTGAAATCTCTTAGTACGCCATAATCAGAGTGAATGCCAAAGTAGTTTGCAATATCATATCCATCATCTTTGAGCGGAGACGGATAGAAGGGAAGCAACCACAGAGCGGTTATTCCCAGGTTTTCGAGATAGTCTAACTTTTCTATAAGTCCTTTAAAATCCCCAACTCCATCATTATTGCTGTCGTAAAAGGCCCTTACATGGAGCTCATAGATAATGACGTCCTTATACCAGAGCGGATCATCCTTAAGGCGAATTTCTTTAGGCTGCATTCCCGAGCCTCCTTATTGTAGTATTACCTCATAAATTTTTTTAATAAATTGTGCATGGCTGAGTATAATTTTCGATTCTCTCTATTCGAATACGGCTACCATGCCCGTTTCGTTTCGTGGTATTTCCCTATTGTATAAAACGAAACTGTGTCCCCTTATGACGATTTCATCCCCCGGTTTCAATTCATTCTTGAGAAGAGAACCTGGACCGCACCATGTTTTTTCAGATGAATCCAGCACCTTGTTCCATCTCCCTTCTGAAATAGGAGGAGTAGTTTTGATATCCACGCAGTTGAAATTGAAAACAATAAAAACATGGCTAGAGCCCTTCCACCTTCTCACAAATATAATCTTTTCCCCCTCAAGGCCATTAACCATAAGGTTCGTTTTATCGAGCCATGAAAGGGCTGGAGTGGTTCTTCTAAATGTTATCAGATTCTTATAAAAGTCCATTAAAACCTTGTGGTTGCCTTCGTTTCTTTTTTGCCAGTTTAGTTTTGATTTACGGAATGTTTCTATATTTTGAGGATCCGGAGGCTCTTCCTTCCATCCGAATTCACCAAACTCTTTTTTTCTTCCCTGCCTCACTGCCTCAATGAGTGCAGGGTCGCAATGACTTACAAAATAAAGGAATGGAGTGTTATCCCCATACTCTTCCCCCATAAAAAGAAGGGGAATATAAGGAGAGAAAAGCATTGTCCCGGCGGCGAGTTTCGCGGCCTCAAATGATACAAGGGCGCTGAGCCTTTCTCCAAGCATCCGGTTGCCTATCTGGTCGTGATTTTGCGAGAAAACTACCATTTGTTTTGCAAGTATATCCTTTGAAGAATTACCGTGGTTTTTCTTTCGAAACTGCGAATACCCTCCCGAATAGACAAAACCCTCTCTTATTGACTTTGCCAAATGCTCAACCTTTCCAAAATCAATATAATATCCTTTATCTTCACCCGTTAGGAGTGTGTGGAGCGAGTGATGAAAGTCATCGCACCACATTCCATCAATACCATACCCTCCGGATTTCCTCGGTATTACAACACGGAAATCGTTCAAATCGCTTTCTGCTATAAGGTAAAATTTCCTACCCTCTTTTAGGGAAAATTCTTCAACCCTTTCTGAAAGCTCATGGAGGAAGTGTTTCGCCCCCATATCAAATATGGCATGAATGGCGTCAAGGCGAAGGGCATCCACGTGATAATGACTGAACCAATGAATGGCATTTTCTATAAAAAAGTTTCTTACCTCATTGGAATATTTATCGTCAAAATTTACTGCATCACCCCACGGCGTTTTATACTTATCCGTGAAGTAAGGACCGAAGTCCCTCAGATAATTGCCTTCCGGTCCAAGATGGTTATAAACCACATCAAGGATAATTGAAATTCCCTTTTTGTGGCACGCATTTATAAGACGTTTAAACCCTTCCGGGCCTCCATAGGAGTGCTGGACTGCATAAGGCTGAACCCCATCATAACCCCAGTTCCTTTCGCCGGGAAACTGGGCAATGGGCATTATTTCTAATGCATTTATCCCGATATCCCTCAGTTCGTCGAGACGCGGGATTATTGCATCAAATGTCCCGTCAGGAGTAAACGTTCCCACGTGAAGCTCATAGATGACCATTTCTGAAAGATCAATCCCAGTCCAACTTTTATCTTCCCACCCGAAGGAATGATTAACTACCATAGATGGACCATGTACGCCTTCGGGCTGATAATGGGATGCCGGGTCGGGTCTGTCCTTTTCATCATCAAGCCGATAATAGTACGAGATATTTTGGGGTGGATATCCAATGATTGTTTTCCAATACCCCCATGGGTTTCTTTCCATAGGAATCGTCTTTTTATTATATGGAGAAACTATTTTTAATGATACTGAGTTAAGAAAGGGAGCCCAGACGGTAAATTCGTACTGTTCATTCCCTAAATAATGCGCCCCGATTTTCATTGTTTCCATCATTTCATTTTGTGCCATGTGCTATGTGCTACACCCAAAAGATGATCATAGTGACTGTTGGAATTAATCCCAACCGCGTATACGTTATCTTTTTTATTGCCCCATATCTCAAACAATAAATAGCTTGTACCACTTTTTTGTTTATTCCATTTTGTGCCATCGTAATAAAGTATAGTTCCGCAGTCTCCCACCGTGAAGATATTGTTACTATCAATACCCCATATCCTTCTAAGCCAGTTATTCGTGCCGCTTCTCTCCCGTATCCAATTTATTCCGTCGTAATGAAGGATTAGGCCATCTGCACCCACCGCAAATACATTTTTTGAGTCTATCACACAAACACTCGTAAGTCTTTTATTCGTATTTAAAACAGACCGCTTCCATTCCTTTCCATTATACTTAAGTACAGTCCCATAATCTCCTACAGCATAGACATTATCCGTACTGTTGCCACTAATACCATAAAGCCAGTTGGTGGTGCCGCTATTTTGATCCTTCCATTTTTTCCCATCATAATGCAATATCTTTCCTAAAGCGCCTACAACAAATATATATTTTTCATTAAGGCCCCAGGTATTGGTTAGCCAATTGTTGGTCATTACATTGTATTTGTTCCATTTCTTGCCATTGTAATGAAGGATAGTACCATGGTCTCCTGAAACATAAACATTATCATGGCTGCTACCCCAAACCCTATTGAGCCTGTAGGTAGCGTTGCTTTCTTGTTTAATCCATGCCTGCCCATCATAATGGAGAATTACACCGTTATCACCAACAGCAAAGATATCATTCCAATCAAACCCATAGATAGCATTAAGCCACACACCATGTCCATTAAAGACACAATCCCATGTCTTTCCATCATAATGCAGTATGATGCTATCACTTTTATCATGCTTTGGTGTCTGTTCTTCCAATCCCCACTCATTTTTTATGGTTTGTTCCTCCAACCCCCATCCACTCTTTAAGGGACTGTCTTCCAGACTCCACTTATCTGCAACGACAACACTTACAGCAAAAAGATGATATATGACTAAAATGGTGTACATGGAAAAATATTTCATTGTTTTCATTATCATAATTTTTCAACCGTATATATTTCTCAATCGATACCAGTTCTCACTTCTGAGGGATTCCATATAACATCTATAAAGACTAACTAACTTTTAGACGTATTATAAATAAACAATATCTTCAGGATGGTACATGCAAAGGAACAAAAGCATATAATCCTTTAAATGGCGAGTAAGGAGGAAGTTTTGCTTGATGTGTTCCCGGCCATTTTCACCGAGTCTTTTGGCATATTCCGGGCTACTTAACAATTGTTTGATAGCGTAAGCAGCGCCAGAAACACTATGGCATAAAAGACCGCTATGTTTGTGTTTAACTTGTAATGGAATTCCACCGGTACTCGATGCAACAACAGGCTTTGCCTTCCATAACGCCTCAGTTACCGTGAGTCCAAATCCCTCCCGCAGTGATTTTTGCACGATAACATTAGATGCCCTTTGAATGGCATTGATTTCTATATCACTGCCCGAAGGAATCGGAAGGATGTGGATATCGGCGTCATTTCCGGCCGCTTCCTGCGTCTCCGCAAAGACCCTGGTGGATTCGGGGTCGTCTGTTGCCGTCCCACCTGCAATAATGAGTTGACAGTCAATATGTTTCTTTACTAAACGATATGCCTCAATAACGCCAACAGGGTCTTTTAAATAGTCAAACCGTGAGATTTGAGTAATAATGGGCTTATCATGAGGGATATGATATTTTTCTAAAACTTTATCAATTATTTCCTGTGACAGTTCCTTGTTCTTATCAATCTGGTGATCAATTGATGTTGATATCAGAATTTGTCGGTCGGGTAGGGGCTGTGAAAATCCGGGGGCAGAAAAAACAGTACCATCGTATTGGTGGATAAATAGCGTCAAAAAATCCCATACCTGCTTGTTGGGTGCTGAGACGTCTATGTGGCATCGCCACACCCACTTGCTGCCTTGCATAGATGCCTTCTTCTTAATTAATGCAATTGGTTGAGGATCATGGATAAACATAATGTCCCCACAAATCTTGACTTCGTCAATGTTTCTCTGGCTTGTCTCCATGAATATTTCGAACATTTGTGGAGTAATTTCTTCCGACTTACCGTGTAAGGCATTGTGGAATTTCTTTGTGACATTAAAGAAATTTTCGCCACCCTTGATGAAGTCCCATCGGGCATCTACCCCTAATTCCTGCAACAAAGGCACTATGCGATTGAGGATTTCTGCAACGCCGCCTCCGACAGCGGTTGAGTTGATATTCTGGATAACCTTCCCCTGAAGCTTGCCTGCTAACAATCGCAATTCTTCAACGGTATGAGCACCGACGATAAGTTCATAATCTGCAATTTTCGACATTATTCCTTATCCTTCAATATTTTTTCCATCAAGCATTTCGAAGCCTCCGAGACCATCTTCTCGTGTTGTTCGGCAGTCTCCGCTTTTCCATACTTCTTTACTATGGTTTCCCATTCCGGAGTTCCGTAATGCCGATGACATCCTATACATAAACCTTCTCTTTCGACAAGATTTCTCTCTTCCTGATTTAACGGCCTGTCTTCGGGGAGTGGCATATTTTGTATCTGTTTTCCGCTTCTTACAACCAGTTGATCCAGCGCATAGGGAAAATCTTCTATCTTTGGGGTTTGCCACCTCCCGGTTTTTATATCGGGAATATCTCCGTATACACCTGATGACAAGTCCTGGAACAGGGGTTTATCACCCATGAGCCTTCCTGCACTCCTGGAATTCCCTGTACCATACCCTATGGACTTGGGGTTTGTGTGACAATCCTCACAGGTTCTTGCAACAAGACTGGTCGCATGGGGGTTTATAGGGGCTAATGTAGGGGAATTGTGACCCGTGGAAGTGGTATAATGTTTATTGAGTGCCTTAATATCCCCCTTTTCATCAATAAAGGTATAAAAGACCTGACAGCCCGGAGCAAGGGGGGAGACCTTCCCCCTTAAATTGATTCCCAGTATTGGGCTTTCCCACCGCATAAACGACCTGTTTTCAAGAGACAAGTCACCAGAATCTTCAGTTACTGTTTGTCTGCCTGTTGTGGGATTTACTTTCTTGGACGTCGCTATCCAGTCCGTACCTTTTGTCCTTCTATCATATTGCATGTGGCATCCAAAACACTGGGGAGCCCACGTTGCATGACAGGCGTAACATTCCAGCTTTTCTATATGTTTGTGAATCGTTGACATGGCGACCTTGCCCTGTTGGGTTTTGAAGGTGTCGTGTAACGTTATATCCTTGAGTAAAGGTATTTCGTGTTTTTTGCCCGTATACTTACTCACCACGTATGCCTTTTCTTCTTCCTTTATCCAATTTGCCTTCACATTACCCCTTGATGTGAGGAGATAGTCTCTGATTCCACCCCTGAATAGCCCTCTAGCACCTTCCAGGGTTACCGGTGTGCCATATCCCACAGAAAGTTCCCAGGGATATTTTTCGGGTGTGCCATGACAATCATAGCAGGTAATCTCCACCTGATAGACTGTTGCGGGGTAGATATTGCCATCACCGTGCACGTCTATTGATGTGTGGCAGTCGGCACACTGCATGCCTCTTTCAAAGTGTACGTCTTTTCTTACGTGCAAATACTCCTTTGTAAACAGGGGTTCCTGTGGTTTAGCATTTTCATCAAAAGGTGACGCTTCTCCATCTTTTATATAATCATATTCAAACATCCCCACAAAGGTAGTCCCTATTCTTCTCCCC
>CAYJME010000003.1:0-28060 GCA_964370795.1 uncultured candidatus Brocadiaceae bacterium | reverse complement strand
CGTGTATGGCAATGGGTGCACTGGGCGGCAGGAATGGCTGTGGAGATACGATGTTTTAACGGATGCGGACGGGTTTCGGTATTTTTGATCGTTGGGTCATTACCTTCATATTTACCATCATTTCCATAAAGCACATGGCATGAGGCACATCCGGAGGCACGTAAATCTCCCCGTTTGTTCCTTCCTTCTCCCCAAACATGACACCTTGCACATTGTTTTCTATAGGTATCTGAAAAGCCTGCCTTTTCCTCTGCATTGAAGAGATTAACACCTTTTTTATAGTCAGGGATTTCGTCCACCTTATCGAGTATTCGCAGGAATCCGGATTTTATTGCAGTATCAACCCATTCCTTGTATTTCTCAGAACCAACTCTTGGAATCTGGCCATCAGTGTCTATCATATCAAAGTTACCGTATTGAAATGTCCCTTTTGGTGTAACTCCATTTGAAGAGAGCGCTTTACTTGCTATCCCTGTCATCAGGGAATGTAGAGACGTCGACATTCTATAGGTATAGTCAATTCCTAATACCCCGGAAGGTTCTGATGAAAGGAGCTGCTCGGACATAAGCTCTCCACCCACAGGTTGGCTGAGGGGTTTCCCCATGAGGGTAGTTATGCTCCCTTTGCTATCGTGGCATTTGGCACACCCCTTTCCTTCATGAAGTACCCACATGCTGGATGGGTTTGGAATGAGGTTGTTATGGGCTTCTTCTTTTTCATCGGATGTCGGATTTCCTTCATGGCAAATAGCACATTCATATCCCTTACCTCTCTTATATTTTTGTTTAGCAAAGCTCAAGAGAAATGGCTGCATTCTATCATTGATGGTTTCGATACCATTATGACACGATAGACATCCTTTTTCTTCTGTTGATTCTGTGCCTTGTGTCATGGTATTTACATGGGAAGAACTCATATTGTTGCGTAAGTTTAAGCCTCTACTACATCCTCCAATCAAACCACCAAAAATAGCAGCAACTACTATTAAGATTAAATTTTTTTTGATCATGTATTTTCCCTTCGTTCTCATTTCGTTCAGGTACAATTTAACAGTAAATTAACTCCATGTTCGTTACTTTTGTATTGGTGGACATGGAACAGTACCATATGAACAGAATACGCAGCAATGGCCTTTTTTTGGTCTTAATCGCGATTTACAGTTTTCACATTCATAAAAATACTGGCAGGCATCTGTAGGCATCGTCTCTTCCTTCTTGTGCCCACAATTTGGACAGGTAATTACTGATTGCAAGGCCACCTTTTTCCCCATTTTTATTTTACAAAAAGTACAAATCAGATTTTCAGCAGGAAATGGCCCACCAGACTATGGCGTTCATAAGAAAGTAAATAAACATCAATTAAAGATAATCTTCTTCTTTCACTCATACAGGAGAACCTGAAACACCAAGTACTTTCATCGTGCTACTCCTTTCTTGTTAAGTGCATTTTTAGCAAAAAAACATTTAAGGAAAAACAGGAATGGCAGGAATGATAAAAAAATAATTCTTATAAAACACCCTTCCTGATATTCCTGATTTTCTTAGATGCTACAGATTTTTCCTGGTTTACTCTTCCGACTTGTTCGGGTTAGGAAGAACCGTCTTTATATCGGGAGGCTTCTCCATATACTCAACAATCCGTTTTTCTATGAGTTTTATAAGAGTATTTCGGAGATTTTCCATAGTATGGGTATATGGATCGAGGGCGGCGATTTTATTTGCCAGTTTCTTTTCTGACAGGCTGTCTTCAAGCCACAGGGAAAAGTCATTTGTACCATGCCCAATGCGAAGCCTGGCCTCAAACATGTGAAAGTATATTGAATTAATAGTCACCCGTTGTAGCACCGCCTGAAATTCCTTGAGGTCTGAGGCTGTATAGGGCGTCTGAAAGACAAAGCTAACCGATTTTACAAAATGGAACTCCTCTCCGGGTGTTGCAAACTTTTGAAGCGAACGGGGGTGTTTCACAAGATAATTCTCTATGGTACGAATGATCTCGTCCCGAAGTTCACGAATGGTTGTATATTGAATGGTATCGATACTATACACATCCTCCCCAAGTTCCTCTTCTCCTAATATGCCCGTAATCCAATAAGCAAAGTCGTTTGGAGGTTCCGGGGAGAGATATTGATGCTGCTGGAGAAAGCGGTGGGTATGGTGATAAATAACAGAATCAGGAACCGCTTTAATGAGGTCGATCAACTCTTGCAGATTTGCAGCCTTTAATCCCGTCAGTTCCGGTATATGGAGTTGTGTACAAAATTTAAAAGGCTCCTTTGCTTTATTAAGGGCATTCATTATGAACCTCATGCTTCTGTTCGTAAAGATGTTCTAAAAATACCTTTACCTCTTCGGGGGAGTTGACATAGTAATCAGCCGCGGATGTATCCGATGGTTTTCCCACAAAGACCGTGAGTCCCTTTCCCTTTAGACTATCAAACACCTCAATATCCGCCTTATCATCGCCCATATAGATAAGAAGGGCCTCTGCGCTGAATTCTAACGGAAAATAATGTGTTAATAACCATTGAATTGCACTGGCCTTATTCCACTTCACCGGTGGGCGAATCTCATAGACCATCTTCCCAGTGCTCAGGAAGAGCATTTTTCTGTCCAAAAAAGGTTTTACAATACTATGGAGAGTCTTGCTTAGGTATTCCACATCATCTGCGTTTTTGACTAAACGATAATGCAAACTTATGGAAAGTCGTTTATCCTCAATGCTCATTCCGGCTACATGTCTTAAGGATTTAAAGAGACGCTTATAAATATGACAAAGAATACCGCGTGACTTTTTTGCTTCAGGGCTGGTAAAACGTATATCCGGTCCTTCCAGCTCTATACCGTGGTTGGCAGCATAGAATATTTTCTGAATATGAACCAATTTTTTTATCTGCTTAAGGGAACGCCCGGTAATTATACCCAAAAAAAACGTATTGCAAGAAGAGAATTGTACCAATAGTTTCCGAACTTCTTCAGAAATGACCGCGAGGTCCGGAGATTCCCGAATGGGTGTTAACGTGCCATCGTAATCAGTTAAAAGAATTATTCTTTTACTGTCCCGGAGAAGTTTATTAATAGAGTGAATATTTTCAAATAAGTATTTCATTGTTGTAATTTGATTAATTCATTTACGATACTTTGCCCCCAGTTGTATACATTATGTTCATGTACCTGTTCCCTGAGACGTTGCATCCTTTTCTTCTTTTCGTCAGCAGGCATCTCAATGGCGTTCTTGATAGATTCTGCAAAAGTATCAATAGCATACGGGTTAATTTGTATACATCCGGTGAGTTCTTCGGCTGCACCAGTAAATCGGCTCAGAAGCAATACACCAGATTCATCGATGCGAGAAGCGACAAACTCCTTCGCAACCAGATTCATCCCGTCATGCAATGAACTGACAATACAGATATCTGCCAAACGATATAAAGCCTGCACACTGACCCGATTAAAATGCGATTTTAATAATCGTATCGGCGTCCATCTTCCGCTATGATATTTATGGTTAATCTCGACCATAAGGTCGTATATCTTATCATTGTAATCACGGTAGTCATCAATATGAATACGGCTGATGTTGCCTGCTTGTATAAAGGTAAATTTGTTTCTGTATTCAGGGTATTTTTCAAGGAATTTATCAACACCCTTAAATCGCTCAGGAAGGCCTTTGGTATAATCAACCCGGTCTAAACCGACACCTATGATTTGTCCTTTTAAACCGAGTTCCCGTTTTATACGAGCCATTTCATATTCCACTTCTTTGCTCTGGGCTTGTGAGTTTAATTCATCATAGTCAATACTGATCGGAAATGGGCGGACATGTGTTGTCTTGCCGCCTTTTGTGGCAGTAAATTTTCCATAATCCACCCTTGACTCCAGATTTCTGTCTACCGTATCGAGAAAGTTGTTACAGTGATATTGCACGTGAAATCCCAGGAGATCGTTTCCCAGGAGTCCTTCCAGAATCTCTTGACCCCATGGACATATCCGAAATGCCTCCCTGTTTGGCCAGGGAATATGCCAGAACTGTGCTACAAGTAAATCAGGCTGGCTTTCTTTGAGCATCTTTGGTAATAATGCAAAATGATAGTCTTGTATAAAAACGAATGCCTTTTCATTACCAACCTCTTCCCGTATGACATTGGCAAATTTTTGATTTACTGATTTGTAAACTTGCCAATCAGCCTCGTTAAATTGAGGCTTGACATACACGATATGGCAAAGTGGCCATAGTGCTTCGTTGGAAAAACCATAATAATACCTTTCTTCTTCTTCACGCGTAAGCCAAACCCTTCGAAGGGTGTACCGTGGATTATCGGGAGGAACTGCAATACGATCTTTACTATCTACGACTTCCCTATCGGCATCTCCACTCCCATATGCAACCCATGTTCCTCCTTCTGCCCGAATAATAGGGTCTAGCGCCGTTACCATACCGCTTGCCGGCATGATATATTTAATCTCTTCACCCATATAATTATGGATGTAAGGCTCGCGGTTGGATACGATAATAAGCTTATAATCTCTGAGCTTGTTAAAGATAAGTTCTTTTAAAGACTCTTTTGTGAAAATCATTCATACCTCCAAAATTATAAAGCGCCTTCACCGAATTCTCTGGTACGAATACGATAAACATTTTCAACTTCAACATCATAAATGAATAGCTTTCCATCTCCGATACTGCCCGATTGAGATTCACGGTAATCTCAATCGTAATTATAGACAACAGATCAATCTGATATTTTGTTCCACGCCACCCCTCGCTTATGCCTTTTTGATTACGCCGTCCTTTCACTTCTGTAACCGTCAATCCCAGATAACCCATTTCCCATAAAGCAGTTTTTACTAAAAAACATTTATCGAAAAAATAATTATCATAAACACTATCGATAACAGTATAAGCACGTCAGACATCCCTGTTGCTGTTGGAGAGTTGGATAACCGAGACTCATTCATTTCACCCATATCTTCATCCGGACTTGTAGTCATTAAACCAAAAGAATGATTGATTGATTTTTGCACAACAACTGTTGAAAGGAGAGAATTAAGAGTATGCCCTCTCGTTCTATAACAATCTACTTCTTTGAAACTTTTTAAAAATGGTTCTTCTGAATTATGCGCTTCCTGAATAACTACCGGCTTTGATTGCAGGTTTACGCTCTTATTCCTGGTAAGGAGATTATTGGTTAAAAATATTATTAACAAAAGAATAGAGAGCGTTATAAATACAGCAATCTTTCTTTTCATCACTACTCCTTCTCTTCAATTATTATTTAAACAAACGCACTATAGTATTACTTTGAGGTTTGCTACGGAAAACTTAATCAGGGCCATTATCCTTTTTAATATACTAAAGTCAAGGAATCCTGAACATTATTGTATTTTAATTTTATGGTTATTGACTAAAACGCTGCCTCAGTTTTTTGTTATTCTTTGCGATAGAAATGAAATTAAGTACTGAATAAACAAGAATGCACGGTAATAAAACATCTAAAATAGGGGCAAATATTTCCACATCATGCTCATGAACCAATCCTAAGATATTTGTAAGGAGAAGATTTCTTGCAAAAAAGAATACATACAGCATAATCTTTGTGTTTCTATGAATTCCAAGATACTTACAATATGCATAAACAAAAGCAAGCGATGCACAGAGTCTAATTGCGCTATTTAAAATATTAAGAATAAATGGTAGGCCCCCTGATTCTGCTTCTTCAGGAAAAAACACCTCTAATATTGTCGTAAAGACATATTTTGAGAAAAAGTACATCCCAAACCCAATCACCGCTACGTAAAAAATATTCCTCATTCGTAAGATATAATCTCTTATTTGCCTGATAGAATCCCGGGATTTATTATCTGTGTCGCAGGAAGCATACATTATATCTCTGATAGCACTTTTACTCCTCGATGACGTCATAAACATATACGCTAATCCGAACAAAACAATCGTTATAATGTCTCCGCACATGTCAGGTAAATTTGGTGTATGAAATTCGTATCTATAATAACCATGCCCGCCAGGCTGAATAACATCAAAAAGGATAAGGGGCTTAACAATATCGCCCACAATAAATCTTAAAATAACAGCTATAAAGGTACATAATGCACCTATTCTGATATTTTTTAATCGTGATTTTTCCTTGTCTGTAAAATCAGTGGGCAACATTTTTATTTACCCCCTTTTTCATCATTCCTCTCCTGAAATTCCCACCATAAAATTCGTAGATATTTATAATTTTCTCTAGTAGTATGTTAACAATCGTAAACTTAGCATTGCAATATTGTAATCTATAGTGTATAATATGGGCAAGTAAATTATTCTATTTCTTATAAGGAGTCGCCATGCAAATAAGAAAGCGTACAAAGATTAGAAGGCAGCAGATTATCGAAATTATCCGAAATATCATTTCTTCAAAAGGTATTGAATATGTCACCATAAGCGAGATTGCCAGCGGGATTGGCATCACGAAAACGGCTATATACCGGCATTTTAAAAGTAAGCGGGACATCTTGTGTTTGTTAATAGATAATATTGAAGAAACCCTTATGGAAAAATTAGACATCGCTGTAACCGGTGATGACCCTATTCAAAATTTAAAAGACACGCTGTTAGCACACCTTACCTATGCAAGGGAACGTCGGGAAACATCATTTATTGTTATAATGGGAGCAATGCAGTTCAGCGATACTCTTATACGTCACAAAATTTCACTGCTTATACAGAAATATCTACGGAAGATCGGAAAGATACTTACAAAAGCTATAAAGCAGGGATTGGTAAGAAAAGACATTAATCCCAGAATAGCGGCCATCTCTTTTTTAGGACTTATACAATCAACAGTTACCGTATGGTCATATAAAAATTTCAACTTTACACCAAAGAAAATACATGATGTTCTATGGAGCATTTATATGCAGGGAATTGCTGCTTAGCTTGATAGTTCAACACCTTATTCTATGTTGAATTGTAGTGTCTGATTTTAAATTATTTTCTACTTTCGCATTAAATAATTTCCTAGAGTTCCCCCTCTGTGTCAATATTAGTTTCATTTTTTATTTATGAAAGGAGATAAAGCTATGAATACTTCTAAACTTATCTTCGCTATTTTCTTTTATCTCGCGTTTGTTTTCTTTACCGCCTCTGTTTCGTGGGGGAGCTACGGGAAAAAATTCAGCCCGATAGGAAATACTTCCCAGTCGGAGATAGAATCGTATGAAGAAAAATATAGTCAAACTATTGAAAGATATCGGTTGAACGCTCAACAATTTATAACACCGTGTTTTTTTGAGTATGCTCAAAACAGGTCTACTTTTCCCGTTGGCACCTATCCATGTGGTATGGCTTTTGACGGAGCTAATATTTGGGTCGCAAATAATGGCAGCAATAGCGTTACGAAGTTGAGGGCAATTGACGGTGTAGTGCTCGGTACCTATGCCGTTGGTTTCAGCCCGCGCGGAGTGGTCTTTGATGGAGCCAACATTTGGGTGGCAAATACGAACAGCAATAGTGTTACAAAGTTGCGGGCAAGCAACGGAACTGTGCTGGGTACGTATGTTGTTGGATGGACTCCACAATTATTGGCTTTTGATGGGGCTAATATATGGGTCTCAAATTCCGGCAGTGGCACCGTAACAAAGTTACGTGCAAGTGATGGAATAATACTCGGCAACTATGCCGTAGGATCAAACCCAAGAGGGGTGGCGTTTGATGGAAATAATATCTGGGTAGCTAATGCAAACACGAATAACATAACGAAACTTCAGGCAAGCGATGGGACTGTTTTAGGCATGTATGACGTAGGCTGGATGCCGGAATGGGTGGTCTTTGATGGAACAAACATCTGGGTAGCAGATTATGGTAGCGGTAAAGTAACGAAACTGCGGACGAGCGATGGATCCGTACTCGGTACTTACAACGTAGGCGTCTACCCTGTCGGTGTGACTTTTGACGGGGCAAATATTTGGGTAACAAATTCTGGCGGTAATAATGTGACAGAGTTGCGGGCAAGCGATGGAACTGTACTTGGTACGTATGCAATAGGTTTAGATCCAAGAGGGGTGGTGTATGATGGAGCAAATATCTGGGTAGCGAATTACGACAGTGATAGCGTTACTAAGTACAGTCTTCATTGATTAATAATATGCAATACTACTCAATATGTGAACGTAGATAAAGAAACCAGAAAATTATACCAACCAGAATAACGCCACCTACAATATTCCCCAACGTAACCGGCATGAGATTGTTTATAAAAAATCCTTTCCAGGTCAGTTGAGAAAGGTCTAGTGTTTTTCCAGCCATTTTTTCCGCCATGGCAACAACGTCTGGATGTTTTCGTAAAACTATGCCAATTGGGATAAAATACATATTTGAAACACATTGTTCGAATCCACTCGTAACGAAACCACCTATAGGAAATATAATAGAAATAATCTTGTCTGCCGTGCTCCTGCCGCTAAAACATAACCAGACCGCAAGGCATATTATCGCATTGCAAAGCACACCTCTTACAAAGGCAGCTGTAAAAGACAAATTAACTTTTTTGTGAGCGATAAGCAGTGCCTTTGCACCAACCGCATGGTGGAAAAATTCCCATTGATGGGTTTTATACATCCAAAAGACCATCGTGAGGCTACCAACAAAATTTCCAATATATGAAATGATCCAGTTGTTGAGTAATTCACGCGTCGTAATCCTACGGCTTACGTAACCCATGATTATCAGGCAGTTGCCGGTAAATACTTCTGATCCAGCAATTACAGCAAGTATAAATCCTAAAGAATATACAATACCTTCAATAAATGATGTAAGACCGTAGTGGAGGTTTGAGTCGCTTATTACAAATGTGGCAAATTGAGCACCTATTCCAAGATAAACCCCAGCTACAATACTTAGCATAAAGGTCTGGGAAAAGCTTAATCTTGCCTTCGAGATTGCCAGATTGTCAATCCTGGTATCAATCTTGGGAGGTGCGTAAGCATCGGTATCTATAACTTGTGCAAGGCTTTTAACCTTATTTTCTGTCATCTTGAAGTGTTTCTACAGAGCCAACTATTGAAAAGTACAAACTAAATTATTTTCATTCATCAACATTGGTGGTGGATTCGGCGTAAAAGACAACGCCTTAATCCACCTTACGTAACTGAGGGTGTGAGATGGTAAAAAGATAGGACTTGTAAATTACCAATCCCTTGTTTCAAATTCATACGAACGGTGAGATGCGTCTTTTGTCATTCCATGTTCAATAAGTTTCCAGTAATCCTGCTCTTTTTCATAGGTAATCTTATAGGAGTAATCGACCATCCTCCACCTCCAGAAAAAGAAATGGGATATGCCGGTCACAAATATATCAAGGCGTCTGGCTTTGGGGTCGACATCCTCAAACATGGCTACGCAGTTCTTCGTTGTTTTAGGGGCCAGTTCTCCTTTTGCGATGGCTGCATATTGATATTTTTTACCCTCTTTGTACTCTTCGTCTAATTTTGCCGCATGTTGCAGAATCTCAGGGTAATAAGCATCGAGATGCTTTTCTCCGGTATCAGTCATAAGGAATACCTCAATGGGGACAATGATGGTTTTATCTGTGGTATTACCAAGATTATAGAACCAGAGAATGTAGGTAACCTCGCCGCCCATCCCTTTATTATGCACGTACGTTTTGGGCGCACTCCAGGAAAAATCAAGCTGGGATGCATGTATTGTGTAAGGTAAAAACAGGGGAAATAATAACCCTAATAATAGAACTTTTAGCTTCACAAATTACTCCTTTTTTATTATACGAACTTGTTGTTTTTGTTCCTTCCTCGGTAATACTTCAATTAGCCTCGTTACTTTATAAATATAATCTCCCATCGCTGTACCATCATTATCACCTTCAACTCCCAATGCATAGAATCTAACAGGATTTTGTACCAGGAAATCTGCGGGTGGCGCCTTCCATTTTATGTGCCAAGACTTCTGGTTAGCCCCTTTTTTTGTATGGGTCACATAAAGCCCACCACCGATTATCTGTACATCATCAGCATCTCCAATAATAAAATCACCCACCAATCGATTATAATATCTATCTTGAGCCGCTATTTCAAATCCGTGGGATTCTGTATCTGACTTTTCAAATGATATTAAAATGTCAACCATTTCCCCTGGCTCGCATTTTTGAACCACATACAATTGAAACTTTGCCTTACCACAATCGATTGGGTACTGGTAATGACATCCTAAATTACCACAGGTAAACGTACTTCTTGGGGCATAAAAAAAATGACTATATCTATTACTTCCACTACCGATGCAAGCAATAGGTGCTCCATCAGAATGTGCATAAAGAGGACTGCAAAACATGGCTGATATAAGCACATAGAGGATCGTATAAAACATTTTCTTGAATATCTTCATAAAGGCTAAAACTCCATTTATCCTACTTATTTTTTAGTTTTTTTCTCCAAGGCCGTTGTCTCAATAATATCAATCCCATATTGTACCGGGACGCCAAAGTTAGATCCCCTGAAACCGGGAAAGATGCCGTAATTAATTCCAATTACTTTTCCCTTGTTGTTAAAAATAGGTCCGCCACTCCCACCAGCCGTTGTTTGTGCGTCATACACAATCCGGTTGCGCATCACATCACTGAGATGGCCTTGCGTGGTAAGCGGTCTTATCAATCCCCAGTTAGAAAGCTCCTGCACTAAAGGAACAAATGGCATATTAAATAATTGTTTTACAATTTCAGGGTCCGTCTTTGCGAAGATAGCCTGTACCCCTGCCGGATACCCCATCAATATGATTGGTTCACCCACAACCGCCCCCCTCTCCGTAGTATTTAATTCAAGGACAGGTATTTTGTTACTCTGCGTATCAATGCGAAGCAGTGCCACATCCACTTCTTCTGAAACTTTTTCTACTTTTAACGGAAATGGTTCTTTTATACCCGGAAAATATGCCCTGAATATTTCAAACCTGGGTTTAATCGTGGCATCCAACTTGATATAGGGAGACGTCTCCATTTCCCACCACGGTTCGGCAATATGACGGTTGGTAAGGATCAATCCATCATCGCTGACCAGAAACCCGCTTCCTGTATATTCATTGATCCCCCGTTGCCCCTTTCCCATCATCATGAGCGGTTCGCCCGTTGTTTCATCGAAAAAATAAAAAGTTCCCTGGATCAGACAAACCCCGCCGCTGTATTTCTTGATGATATTTTCAGCAACCGACCGCTCTATTTCAAGCGCCCGCACCACTTCCACGGTTTTTGATAATCTTGTGTATTGTATATAAAAATAACCTATGAGACCACTGAAAATAAGAAAGATAACCGCACTTATTCCTATCTTAAACGTTCGGGAAGATTGGGTGAATGCCTCCCACAGGAGTTGCCTGAAAAAAGACGTTGCTGTAATAATTCTTCCTTTATGTGATGTGCGTGCTATTCCCAGAGAATCTTCCAATATCTCTGTCCATGGTTTACAGACGTCTCCCACGTCTGATTTAATTCGGAAACGCACTTTAGGACCACCAGCGCCGAACTCTATCAAATCGCCATCCTTAAGGATGATTTCGCTCACTGCCCTGTTATTGACGAGTGTTCCATGCTTACTACCTTTATCCAGGAGTATATAATCACATCCCTTAACTTGTATCTCGGCATGATGAGCAGATGCATTCTTGTCAATAGTGGGATCAAAACGGATGGCATTGGAAGGGTCTGTGCCAATGGTTATCTTACCAGAAGCAAATACCTCTGTAGTACCCCGGCGGCTTCCCCATAAGTGGACAATGACGGCTTTCAAAGTATATTTTTCCTTAAGCTTGGCATACTAAGCCTTTAAACCTTCCCGACGATAACACTCATCCTTTAGCACCGCAATGTAGGGCAGATTTCTATACTTATTATTGTAGTCTAATCCGTAACCAACGACAAAGTCATCCCCTATTCCAAAACAACAATACTCCGGTCTAAAACCGTCACGCCTTCTGCTTAAACGATTTAAAAGAATACAACTCTTCAGCGATCTGGGGTTGTATTGACTGATATCTTCCAATACCCTTTTTAAGGTACTTCCTGTATCCATAATATCGTCAACGACCAGTACATGTCTGTCTTCTATATCAATCTTAAAATTGCGTATAATCCTAGTCTCACCCTTTGGAAATGTGGATTCACCATAGGTAGAGGCGTCTATGGTATCCAATCGTATGGAAAAAGGAATCAACCGTATCAAATCGGCAAGAAACACAAGACTGCCGTTGAGAATTGCTATGATGGTACAGTCTTTGTCTTTGTAGTCCTGAATCAGCGTCTTTGATAATTCCTGAAGTTTGTTTCGAATCTGTTCTTCGTTAACAACTATTCTCTCAATATCCTTTTCCACCTTACCAATCCTCCATTCCTTCTTTTTTTAAAATCATATACAAGGCTATTAAAGGCATTACAACTCCAAATATCTTTTGCAATACTCGCCAATGCCCATTAAATCACTGATAATTCCCACAAATAAACCAAGAAATACCGAGAGACAACATTCACCATATTTTCCTCAATCTCTATTACTTC
Source organism: uncultured candidatus Brocadiaceae bacterium (assembly GCA_964370795.1). Lineage (GTDB taxonomy): Bacteria > Planctomycetota > Brocadiia > Brocadiales > Brocadiaceae > JAHFOW01. The sequence goes on along the minus strand of CAYJME010000003.1, from coordinate 15,500 downwards.
GACTACTTTTCGTATGTTTTCTAATCAAACGCCGTGCGCGAAACGTAAGATACCAGCTTATCCCTATTGCAATGGGTATAAAAACGGCTTTCACAATTACCGTAGAATGAATTATATGGCCGGCCTCCAGGCTTTCAAAAATAAACCCGGCAAGGTGAATCGTATAATATGAAAGGATAATCACGGATAAACCTTCTACCGTATGTTGCATAATCATCTGAGTTCTTGTGGTTTCATCCATACTCCGCTGGAGTTCCAGACTTTGTTCCTGTACCATAAGGTCTATCTTTGTGCGCAACATAGAAATTAAATCTATCACTTCCCTTCGTATGCCATCTATCTGTATAAAGAGACGCTGGTATTGATTACAAAGATTTTCAGCAATTTCCAAAAAATATTGAGAAAGTAACGGATACTGAAGTGCAGCAGACTTCTCTTCCCAGTCTTTAAAGATTTTTCGGATTGTATCGCCTTTCATAGTAGTGTAGTTCATGCGATGCCTTAATTCCCCTGCAAGGCCGGAAACCTCACCGAAGTTGTTGCTGAGTCCATGTAACCACCCTTTCAATTCTTCCGGCTGTGATCGGGACAAATTCATACTGATAGTCCCCAATCTCGCTATCACCGTGGAATCAAGATAATTCATCTTATCTTCAGCTAAGATATACCGTTGTTGCTCAATACTCAATAAATGATAATTTATCTCAAGGGTAACAATTTCTTCCACCACCCTATCGGATACAGAATCATCGGACGCAAGGATAAATATATCTTTCCCCATGCCTTCGCCTTCAAATCCCGTCACGATCTGATATCTGTTATATATATAACTCATATACTTTTTTTCACGGGAAAGACGCTTTAAGTCTTCTTGTATATCAATGCCCTTTGGTATGGCTATAGAACACTCAAATAGTTTATTTTTTTGTTCCAAATAATTTATTTTCTGAAATAATTTTTCTCCATTAACCCCCTGTATGTCTGTTGCGTTGCACGTTATTTGATAGGTATAGGCATCGGCATAATGCTTCAGTTTTATCAAGACCTTTGTATTGTCTATAATTCCGTTTCCTAGCGCCCTCTCTTCACCCCATTGAATCGCAGGAACATCTATACCCAGGCTTTTTGCCAGATTTAAAAACCCCTCTCTGGCAGTATTCTTATGCGCCCCGTCCTGCATAAAACCCACCACTTTTGAATGAGTTTTGAACAATATGGTGCTTAAGCATGTGGTCGGTGCAGGAGGCTCACTTTTAACTGCTTCAACTCCAGCGATTTCTCCCCGTTCACGGGAATCCGGGACATAGTGCGGCAGGGCAGGGTCGCCGGCAATAAACCGGTCGGATACAAAAAGGGTACAATAACATCTTCCATATTTCTCAACATCAAAAAAGCAATAAGAACACGGGCAAATGATATCACAATCTAACTGATATTTTCCCACAGCCAAACGGCAGGGGCATGCCTTATACCCGTATCGTTTTTCATTTCGGGCAAGCCCAATAAGAATTTCTTCGACGATTCTTTTATCCGGATTGATGGTATAGCTATGGCTTTTTGCCTCACGCTCCAGCCATTCACGCATTTTATCAATCGTTTCAGGGTTAATGCCTTCTGGTAATTCGTACACTTCGCCTTCGGCGCTTTCAAACGTTGTCTTTTCGTGTCCTTCTTTTTTGGCGGGTAATTTTAGTAAATGCCTTAACCTCGACTCATGAAATCCAATAACACACGTCCCGTCAATATACGTTACCGGAAAGGATCGCTGCTTACTGAGCTTATAAGCCTCAGCCAGCGCCTTTTCCTGTTCATCGCCGGACATTACGTCGATAACTACAGATTTGAAAACAATACCGTATTTCTTTAAAAAAGCCTCCACCTTATCGCACCAGTGGCAGGTTGATATTCTGTATACCCGTATATCCATATTTTATCGTGCTTATCTCAAACCGTGTAATCACAATCTTCTAATATCGTAATCCCCGCCAATTTCAATTAATTCAAAAATTACTCCGCACATGCGGCATCGCGCATGATCTCCAATCTTTGGATTCCTGCCAAAATTCACTTCCCAACCGCATACAGGACAATAAAACTTTACCTCGTGTGCCCCATCTTTAATTAACTGCGCCAGTTTCCGAAGTCCATTGACATGCCCCGTCTCAGCCTTGGCGAATTCCCAAAACATCTGTTTAAGCTGCGGGTCGTGAACCTTTTCAGCAAACTCATTATAAATCCGCACCGCATCTTTCTCAAACTCAAGATCTGTTTCTATCATCTTGATGACTGATAAATAACCATGATACATAGTACGTCCTTCTGTCAATACCTATTGTGTACAGATTAACAAGTGTCGTTCGACTGAGCGCTCACGACGAGGTCCATGCAGCTCGTATAATTTTAAAATTTCTACGCGTAAATCTTTACTTAATCCTTTATTTTATCGCTCCCGCTTCCCACGAGCCGTATGATATGTTCACGAATAATCCGTTCATGATCAACCTCATTTCTGTGCAACCCTTCTAACAACGTATGAATCGCCGGGTCTTTCACGGTATCATGCTGGTCATGGTATCGTTTTATTGCATCAACTTCCAGGGCAAGCGCCCGTTCTAGTATTTTTAGATCATTTTCCATTCTCACATCTTTTTTATTATCCATCATCGCGCCCGCCGTTCCTGAGTAAACCTTTTCAATATACGGTCTTCTTCCATAGCCTCTTCGTTTCTTCCCAGTTTATCGTAAATAAAAAAGAGCAGGCTGTGCGCCTTTTCTGACTGTGGATTTATCTGAGTAACCTTTTTGAGTTCCGCAATCGCATCATCATACATGTTCTTTTTATAATAACAAGCGCCCAGAAAATAATGCCCGTCCTCAAGGTTTGGATTAATTTCGAGCGATTTCTTACATGCTGCGAGCGCATCATCTTGTTTTTCTATCAGGCTGTAAGCGACTCCCATATAAAGATAACACTCCGCCTCTTTCTTGTCTTTTTTTTCCCTGTACAACTCTATTGCCTTCTGATATTCAGGAATTGCATTATTCACCTGTTCCTTTGCAACATAAGCAAAGGCAATGTTATAATGCGTCCTAGGCTCTTTGGGATTTATTTCAATGGCCTTTTTTAATTCCACAATGGAGGCATCAATCGAACCTGTAGCATAATATGAGATACCCAAATGGTAGTGGGCGTCGTAGTGATGAGGGTTCAGTTCCAGCGCTTTTTTAAACTCCGTTATAGCCTCGTCGTATTTTTTCTTATTATATAAAACAATGCCTTCCTTATTGTGCTCGTTTGCCTTGTTTCCACACCCTGGTATAAAGCATACTATCAACAATAACACACACATTACATATTTTATTGCATTCTTTTCCGCTAAGAATCTACCCATATTAAATTTCTTTATACTCAACAAACTGGCCCCCATTAAAATAACATACCTTGTTCTTCCCGTTTTTTTTGGCAAAATACATGGCTTCATCTGCTTTTTTTATTAAATCTCCTTTCAACTGTCCATCCCTGGGATATTCCACGACTCCCGTAGACAAGGTAATTGTTGCTTCGGGAGAGGTAACTGTTTGTACCCATTTCCTTGATTGAATTTCTCTCATAATATGACTTGCCACACGCAAACCACCAATAAGTTGTGTATCTGGCAAAACAATGGCAAACTCCTCCCCTCCATATCTGGCGATGAAGTCCGTCTTTCTTGTCTTTCCTCTGAATAATGTAGCTAACTCCCGGAGTACCGTATCCCCTGCTACATGGCCAAACGCGTCATTAAATTTTTTGAAATTATCTACATCTGCAAACAAGAGTGCAAACATGCTGTGATTCTTCACGGACCTCTGTATTTCAAAATCCAAATATTCCTGAAAATATCTGTGATTGTAAACCCCCGTTAAACCATCGGTAGAAGAAAGGTATTTATAATGCTTTACCATGCGTGAATCACGCAGAAGGCGCTGACGTTCTACAGCCTTTCCAACAATAAATTTTATTTCTTCAAGTTCAAAAGGTTTACACACATAATCATATGCGCCCGATTTCATAACCTGGACGGCAGATTCGACCGTACCGTATGCACTCATGATTATCACGCACGTATCCGGACAAATCTTGATCACCTGGTACAGGAGTTCCATACCGCTCATTCCAGGCATTTTTAAATCGGTAATCACGATTTCAAACAGTTCCTTCTGAATGAGTTGAAGTGCCTCGGTACCATCTTTTGCGGTTGTTACCTTAATTCCTTCCTGATTAAGTTTGTCACACAGTAAATCACGAATTATTTCTTCGTCATCGACAACCAAGATACGCACCGGATTTTCTTTTTCATCAGCCATTTCATTCATTATCATTACTCTTTTCCGGTAAAATTACCGTGAATGCAGCCCCTTTGCCCAATGTGCTATCCAACAAAATATTTCCCCTGCGATTTTTTATAATATCATAACATATAGATAACCCAAGTCCAATCCCTTTCCAACCCTTCTTTTTCGTAAATTAACGGCTCAACACATCATCTGCGTCCATCTTAGCGCCAGAAATCACCGGAATACTATAATTATCAATCTCGCCATATAATGTGCTTATTTTTCTGGTGGACATAAGCGGAACATTATAGTCAAAGGTACCGTTACTCTCTAACCTGAGAAAAGAGGTGAGAATCTCTTTGTCTTTCACCGTAAGATTCGTTTTGGATAATTCCCTGCGTATTAATTATCGGTATCGTGCTACCCCGGCCTTTTCACAAAAACTATTGATACGGCATATACTGCATTTGGGTGAAACTGGGGTACAAATATTTTGACCATACGTTACCAGGAGGTCATTAATGGTAAGCCAGTATTTCCGGGGGAGTTTTTCGCGCAGGGCAAATTCGGTCTCATGCGGGTTCTTTGTTTTAACGTATCCCCAACGATTGGTAATCCTATGAACATGAGTATCCACACATATCCCAGGTTTTTTATACCCTAGAGTAACTACCAGATTTGCGGTTTTCCTCCCCACCCCATTCAACTTCAATAAATCATCAATGGTATCAGGCACCTTTCCATCGTATGTTTTAATTAATTCCTTGCAAATTTCTATAATCTTCCTCGCCTTGGTTCGATAAAATCCCACGGGATAGATAATCTTCTCAAACCTTGCAACAGGTATCATCATTATATCTTCAGGATTATTAGCAACCGCAAAGAGCCTTTGTGACGCATCTCGGGTGGTTTGATCTTTCGTCCTGAGACTTAAGAGACACGATATAAGAACATGAAATGGGGTTCTTTCTTTTGAAACGGTAGTAACAACGGGTTCTACAAACCGTTTATTTTCCTGCCCAATTATCTTCAACACAGCATCAATATTAAACAATCGCAGTTCCCTCTCATAAAAAAAGGGCAACGTATAAAAAATTTACACGTTACCCTTTATAGTTGTGTCTGTTTTTACAAACCATTTTTTTCAGTATGATTTAACACATATCAAAAGCACATCTTAATTGAAACTTTGTTTTTTATCCCTTTTTGCGTTCAGCAAAGAGCTTATCGTAAACAATACCGCCTAAAATACCGCCTAAAATAGGACCGATCCACCAGACATAATGATGGGTAAACTGCCCGGAAGCGATGGCCGGACCAAATACACGGACAGGGTTCATAGCGCCGCCGCTGATCGTCCCGCCAATCATCGAACCAAAAAGCACCACCAATCCAATTGCAAGTCCCGCAAAACCAGCGGGCGCCCTTCGGTCAACAAGCGTCCCATAAATGGTAAAAATCAAAAGAAAGGAAATAATAAATTCCATCAGTATCCCCCGGCCGATGGTTACGCCGGGCGCAAGCATACATGTTCCCAGATATACAGTCTTTGCCGCATCCGGAAACAAGGTTTTTAACGCAAGCCCTGCCACGGTTGCGCCGGCAATTTGAGAGATTATATACATAATCGCCGTATTGGGGTCCATCCTTTTTGTAATCCAAAACGATATGGTCACGGCAGGGTTAACATGGGAACCCGATACATAACTTGTGGCATAGATAACAGCGCTTACGACCACGCCAAAAGCGATAGAAATACCCAAAAGGCCCAGTCCTTGCCCCCCCGATTGTCTCAAATAAAAATCGGCGCATACAGAACCAGCCGCGATAAAAACGAGCGCAAATGTCCCAACAAACTCGGCCATATATTTTTTGTACGCATTCATTTTACATTTCTCCCATAAGTTACTTTTCCCAAACCAGCAAGAACATTATCATTTATACTATTAACTATACTATTAACTCGCAAGATTCTTTAAAATTATGGTTATCCCTTACTTCTATAAACTCCATATAAGTGTATTTTTATATGGAATTATGCTTTCACAAAATATTCTTGAGCGACCTCCTTTCAAGAACGTATGAACAATACCTAACTATGGACAAGACATAAATTTGAAACAAATTAACACAATCAATGTTCAGTGTCAAGAAAAAAGATGTAAAATTAAGATACACACCATAAACTTTACAATGACCCTTGGAACAATTTCGAATAACTGCAGTAAATACACACACAAACGCAGTAAAAATACTGCACTATTTCACAATTTAATGATTACCATTTTTTTTCTTATTTTCATGTAGTCATATCTACCGTAATTATAAACAGTTATACAATTATCGACAAAATATATATTTTCATATTTTAGGCATCATATTTGTTATTGTTAATCATAGATTTCAAAGTTGCCTTTCCCCTTCATGAGAGGGTGACACAGGGGAGAAGAGACTCAGTTTTTCTTAGTGACTTGTTGTCTTGGTGGCGAAAAAAAGAGCCAAAGGGATAGTTTAAAACTCACGGGAGGATTTTCAGTGAAAATAAAAGAAACAATACCGAACATTGTCACACTCGGAAACATGGTTTGCGGGTTCACATCGATCCTTTGCGTCTTACACCAGAGATTCGAGATTGCGGCGTGGTTAATCGTTGCTGCGATGATACTGGATGCTTTTGATGGCAGGTTGGCGCGTATGATGAAAAGTTCCAGTAAAATAGGCGCCCAGTTGGACTCCATGGCAGATCTGGTGACATTCGGCGTTGCCCCTGCGTTACTCGTGGTAAGCGCCTGCAATAGTTTACCCGTAAGTATTCTCTGGGGAATCGGCTTATTTTTCATGATATGTTCTGCCCTTCGACTGGCCAGGTTCAACAGCCAAAAGGAAGAAGGGTCAAAAACACCGAGACATTTTTTTACCGGTTTACCAACCACGCTTTCGGGTGGAACGGTTGCCCAACTCATAATCCTCGACCATTTTGTTCAAACCAGGTTTAACACAAACATCGTAATAACACTCTTACCATTTATAACTTTTGCGCTTGCGGTGTTTATGGTAAGTAAAATCCCGTTTTTTAATGTTACCGGTAAGATTAGCATAAAGCAAGGCATCTGGGCATTCGTCCTGGAACTATCCGCCGCTGCACTCTTTTTTGCTATCGCCCCCGAACTTGCCCTTTCCATAGCGTTGAGCATTTATTTAATAGGATGTGCCCTGTACGGCATTGTAAAATGGAAGCATCTCAGGAAGGGTTACTCAACAACATAGCGCATATTACCCGCAACCAAATCCCCTTATCGTTCTACGGAAAGTTCGTCTAATTTCACGCTAAAGACTCACGACAAAGCAAAGCCATGGCCACCCGCATAGCGGGTGGCTTGCTTAGCCCCCTATAAGGGCATTGTTACCGGCATCCCTTAAGGGATTACCTCCTATATACACATTTGTAAATTGAGGAATGCTATCCATCCGCTTTGTTGGTTTACACAATAAACTTTTTATTACCGATTACACTTGCTCCCCTAAAAGGGATTACTCAAATCCGAATCGTATCGTTCCTCAACCGACTCATTCTCTTCCTGATCCTGAATATATTTCCGAATTTTCGCTTCATCCAATCCCACCGTGCTCACATAATACCCTTTCGCCCAAAATTGATGCCCCCCAAAATTCTGCTTCAGCCGACTGTATTTCTCAAATACGATCATCGCACTCTTCCCTTTTAAATACCCCACTATTGTTGATACTGAGTACTTCGGCGGTATTGCTATACACACGTGGATATGATCTATACATGCCTTCCCCTCCACCAGTTCCACACCTTTGTACTCGCATAATTTACGCAATATCTCACCTAATTTCTTTTCGTAACTTACCGTATACTATCATCCTCTGCTTCTTTGCTACCCATACTACATGGTACTTGTACTCCCACACTGTATGTGATAAACTTTTTTTCATCTTCATCTTCTTCTGTTATTTTGCGAACTTCAAGCATTCCTTTTCGCACTATACAGAAGGAGGTTTCTTTTGTAAATACTACAGCATAGCTTTTGCTATTCACACCCGCCTAGCGGGTGGTTTAGCATAGGAATTAACAAACTTTTGGTATAATGCCCTAAACATATCCCAAATTGGTTGGACGGAAAAAATATGCGAGATATCCCGCGCAAAGATTACTTTAACACCATACAACGACCTAAAAACGGACGGTTCTCGTCCGTCCCCGGCATTCTTTTCCCCATAATAATCGGTTGGGGGATAATATCGATAGTCCATAATAAAGCTGCCGTTTCCGAACCGGAGAGAACCGCACATTCGGTATATGCATCGGTTACCGGAACAGCATTGCGCGATACACCGGAAGTGGCATTGTCGCCCGAAGTGGTGCAAAGTATGCTGAGGGAAAAGGGGTTGTTTGATTCCCGTCGGAATGCTGCCGGTCATGGCGTTTCTCATAAGTATGAAATGCAAAAAGACGGAAAGGTAGTGTATGACCATACAAGTTGCCTGATGTGGCAGCAGGCGGGTTCGCGGAATACTATGAACTACCGGGATGCAAAGAACTATATTTCCGCACTGAACAAAGAGCGGTTTACCGGTTATAATGACTGGCGTCTGCCAACCCTGGAGGAGGCCATTTCTTTAATGGAACCGGCAAAAAAAAATGGTGCTTTGCACATAGATTCGGTATTCAACCCATGCCAGAAAAGGGTATGGACGTCTGATTTCAGGAAGGATTGCATGGCCTGGGCCGTTTGGTTCGACTCAGGCTTTTGCGACTATGCATATACAGACAATAACATCAGGCACTACGTTCGGGCAGTAAGGGTAAAGACCTGACTACGCCGTGTATATCGGATAATTAAATTGTATAGGGATTTCGATGCTGTAGGGGCTTACAGCAATACGTCTCTATAAAATCTCCCTTGACCTGGATATGGTAAAAATCAACAAACGTCATTTTTCCATTGGCTATAGTGCCAGAAATTCGATACATTGGATGTACTTTTGCCGTGCGCTGAATCAATTTTATTTTTATGTGAGGAGAGTAGGTTATGCATTGTCTTCGGTATGTTTTATTCATAATAGTATTTTCATGTTTAGGGATCATCGTTTCAAGGGCGTGTTATGCTCATGAGGAAATCCTGAAAGCAAGTTCAGAGAGTCCGTCTGGAACTGAGATATCCAAGAACCATGGTAGTCAGCATGGTATACAGAGAAATTTTGGATTATCAAACTTTTTTGAAGGATGGCTGACACCGTGGGAAACATATAGAGAAGATGAAACACAGGCGCCAAGGGTACCTCTGATACGCATCACACCAGCTTTTTTCAAACGTGAATTCCGTATGAATTATTTTTATGCCGACGACGAAGGCGATGGAGAGGCAGATGTGCATGAATGGGGAATGGCATTGGAACTCCCCCTTACCCTTCGCCTTAAGATTGATATAGAACCCAAGGTCTTATATGTCGACTCACATGAAGGCAGTAAAAATGTTGGATTTGGAGATACAAAATTAGCCATGAGGGCTATGCTCTTTGAAACTAACACAATTTCATTATCAACAGGTTCTGTTATTAATATTCCTACCGGTGATGAAGACCGTCATTTAGGCGAAGGAATAACAACCGTGGGACAGCAACTTGCATTGTGGACGGATTTAGGGCATCGCATGGCTTTACATGCCTTTCTTGGCGTTGATGTACCAACTGGCGGTGAACACAGCGGTGGGACTGACGGTACATTGCCCGGTGGTGGGCATATAGACAACGAGCACGAAGAAGATGCAAATATGGAATTTCTTTATGGTATTGCAGTCTCCAGGACATTTACGCTAACGAATGCTTCTGTCCTGGAAGGTATTACACCCTTTATTGAATTCAATGGACATAAGGGATTTGGGTTGGACAAAAATGAGATGTATCGTATTGATGCCCTGCCTGGAATACGCTGGGATCTTTCTCGTGAGCTCTATGTTATGCAAGGTTTTGAAGTTCCACTCAATGGTACTGAAGAGTTTGACAAGCGAATCTGGTTCAGTATTATTAAGGATTTTTGACAATAAATACGAGTATTTTTTAATTTAATGTATAGGAATTTCAAATTTTTCCTTATTATTGCAATTCCCTGAGCCTTTTCACACGGTGTTGTTTTCGTTGTTCGGCCTCCGCCCAGCGTTTTTTCTCCGTTTCTGTTGTTGGAATAAACGGCGTGAGCCTTACAGGTTTGCCGCTTTTGTCAACCCTCACGCAGGTAGAAAAGGCTGTGCAGGTATGGCGAACAGTGTTGTTCGCAGGATCTTCCGCCAGCACCTTTACGCCAATATCCATAGATGATTTACCAACATAGTTCAAAGAGGTAGCCAGAATAAGGATGTTACCTACATAAATAGGATGGTAAAAATCAAGGGCGTCAAGGGAGGCAGTCACCGTAGTGCCTTGTGCGAATTTCATTGCCATAATCGTTATAATCTCATCCAGCATGAGCAGGAGTTTGCCGCCATACATAAGATTGCCATAGAGGGCGTCTTCCGGAAAGACGAGGCGATACATACGGACGTTTAATTGCCCAATATCGTCAAGATGGGTATCGAGTACCCTTTGCTCTCTCTGGGCAATTCGCGAAAACCGTGCATCCCGTATACTTTTCGCATACCAGTACATTCTTTTTTCTTGTTCCTCAGCAGGTTCAATACCTTGCTCTATCGGTAATGGATTACCCTGCGTATCTGCTGAAACAAAACACATCCGCGCACGGGTGCATAATTTTTCCTCCCCATTCAATGATTTACAAAATACTATCGCTTCGACCTCAAGGGAAGTCCTTCCTATATATTCAACCATAGCCCGTATCGTAACAACGTCGCCAATCCTCACGGGCTGAATAAAAAACAAATCTTCGAGAGATGCCAACAACAGTGGCTTCTTTGTAAGATGGGATGCTGCAAGATTCCCGGCTGTAACAATCCAGTTCATCATCCATCCCCCATAGAGACTTCCGGCAGGGTTTGCGTGCTGGGGAAAGACGTGGTGTAACATTTCTATTGTTGTGGAGTGGATACTTGTCATAATTCCTGAATCAAAAAAACCCTCTGTAACCTTTTTCGTAACAGTTCACGTGTATGATTAATGGTATAGACAACCCCCTGAATTCTCCTTTATTAATGGGGACTTAACGAAATCCCTCTTAGACTTCGTCGTGAGTTCAGTCGAACGAAAAGAGGGCAAGGGGGTTGCGATTCTGCATTTATTTCGAGTGGGATGAACTATTACCCTTTTTCAAACCTATAGAGGTTCCTTCCTCACCTTGTTTATAATAATATTTATATGCCTCCGGCAACCATTCTTTAATTTGCTGAATTCGCTTTTCATCATTAGGATGGGTGGAAAGGAATTCCATCGGTTTCTTGCCTTTCGCCTGTTCCGACATGCGTTTCCAAAAACTAACGGCAGCTTTAGGATCGTAACCCGCCTGGGCCATTAAAATAATACCCAGATGATCTGCCTCAGACTCCTGCAGCCTACTGTAAGGAAGTAATGCCCCATACTGTACCCCAAATCCATAAGCCTTCGCAATAATACCCTGCATCATGGGTGATTGACTTGATACTGCCATGTTCAGTCCCTGTTCGCCTAACTGCGCCAGCATCCCCTGGGACATTCGCTCTGCACCATGGCGCGCCAGGGCATGGGATACTTCGTGTCCCATTACCACAGCAATCCCCTCTTCGTTCTGGCAGATGGGCATAATACCTGTGTAGAAGGCCACCTTGCCGCCCGGCAATGCAAAGGCATTTACGGTATTCGGATCGTCAATTACCACAAATTCCCACTGATAATCAGGCCTATTCGCTGCCTGAGAGATCCTCTCCCCCACTGAACGCAACATCTCGTTGTAATGTGGATCATTACTGATTTTATTTTCCTGCACAACCTGCGTAAAGGCCTGTTGGCCAAGCGAGGACTCCTGCCCCTCTGGAATCAAAATAAGTTGCTTTCGTTCCGTGTATGGTACTGTCGAACAAGCGCTGAACAACAAGGTCAAAATACAAATGAAAAAGATATAATAGCGGTACTTCCTGTTCATAACAACCTCCCCCATTTAGTAAAATTTACGAATTACGCATTTATATTTCACAAGATAATTACTTTGTTAATTTTATTTCCAACTTCCTGGCATACAAGGATAGTGGATAACTCATACCAAAATACAATAATGCGGTAATAATCCCCAACTGGAAAAAGTTCATAGATGATGCGGCAAGCATGCTATAGCTCTTCGTAAGCTCTATGATAGAAATAACAGACACCAGCGACGAATCTTTAAACAGGGCAACAAAATCATTCGTCATCGGCGGTATGGCAATACGGAATGCCTGCGGTAAGATAATTCGCCGCAACGCCAATCGCCTTGACATACCCAATGACATGGAAGCGTCGTGCTGTCCCTCAGGTATGGCCTGTATTGCTGCACGATAGACTTCGGCTTCATAAGCGGCATAGTTCATACCGAGTCCAATTATGCCAGCGGCTACAGCGCTGAGGTTAATACCGATGTTAGGCAAACCATAGTACAAAATATATAACTGAATGAGGAGCGGCGTCCCCCGATAAATCTCAATATACGCCGTTGCAATTTTTTGAAGCCAGATGTTGGCGCAGAGTCTCATCATAGCAAGCGTCAATCCCAGCACAACTGCCAGCATCATTGATACAAGAGATATGCCGATTGTTACCAGCGCCCCTTTTGACAAGGCAGGAAAGAAGGTCGTCAGCTTAACGGGAACATTTTCGGAGGCGGCGGGAAAGCCGTCCGCGTATCGCTGTAAATGTTCCTCTTGTAAAAAAAGTTTTTCTTCAGAACTATCCCACAAACCCCATCGGGTGTAAATCCTCTTTAATTCTCCCGACCCTGCGAGTTTTCCAATGATTTTATTCAATTCCTCTACCAAACCCGTATCTTCCTTACGCACGGCAATACCATAGTATCCTTCACCCACCGGCTCACCGACCAGACGCAACATTGGGTTGGGTTTGGCATAATATAAAGCGATAGGCAAATCCACAAAAACGGCGTCAATGCGGCTTAACAAGAGGTCTTTAAAAGGTTCTACCTGACCGCTATAAGTACTAATCTTTACATTGCCCATTTCTTCCAGCATACGTTTGGCCTCCGTGTTATACAGAGTGCCGACCTTTTTACCATAAATGTGGTCAAACCGTTCAATACGATTATCAGAAGCGCGGACAACAACCTGCTCTGCATAAGCATAATAGGGACGGGTAAAGAGCGCCGATTGTCCCCGGTCAGGGGTTATCTCGATACCGTTCATTGCAATATCAAAATCACCGCGCTGGAGGGAAAGCAGGATACTATCCCAGGCATTTTGATGATATTGCACTTTTACCCCCATTTCCCTTGCAATAGCCTCTACAAGGTCTACCTCAAAGCCTACGAGTTTTTTGGGATGCGCATGGTCATGAAACACATAAGGAGCGCCCCCTTCCGCATCAAAACCCCATGTTAATATGCCGGTAGTTTTTATCTTTTCGAGGGTATCCTGATATGCGGTTGCCGGACGCATGGAAAAATAAAGTAACGAAAAACAGACAAGAAAAAATAGCACACTTCGGTTTATAGCATATTTACAATTCATGGGAAATTTTACATTTACTCCATAACATTTTTTATGTCTTGTTTACTTGTAAATCTTGTTAAACAAATCACTGGCAAAATCCTTACTGAGATTTTTGAGCGCCTTGTACTCTTCGAAAGCCAAACCTTTATCGCCAAGAATAATGTACGTCAAACCCAGGTTGTGGTGGGCTTTCGTAAAATCCGGTTTAATCCGTACCGCCTGTTTAAAGGCTTCAACTGCTTCCTGGTATTGTTCCTGCATGCAATATGTTGTTCCTAAAAGATTATACGCCTCTGCATCATCGGATTTGATACTGATACACCGATTAAAGGCAACCCTTGCATCATCCCATCGTTTCAGGTTTAAATTACACAACCCAATATAGTAACAAGTTCTTGAATAACGAGGATTTTTTTTCACCAGCTCATTAAAATAAGAAAGAGCCTTCTCGTATTCTTCCTTCCGGATGTAAGAAAGACCTGACGAGTATAATTCCGCCTCAGATACGAACAATTCTTTTGCATGCTCTTTTTTACCTTCAGCGCGAAGTTTTCGCTGTCCAGGAAAAGCAAAACAAGCAATACACAACAACGCTATGATTAATACCCTTAAACACAACCTATTCATTCTCATGGTTACGTCGTTCATGCATTTTTTGCCCTTAAATTTTCCTAAAAACAATCTGGTGTTTTATTATTTAAAAATTACAAAGAAAAGATATTATGTTTTGTTCTATCAATTTATAACTTAAATTCCTTTTTCCTGCAAGGAGTTTCGTGCTAATACCATATTTATGAGCATCGGTATCAAAACGACTTTTTCTTGACCGTGAATCATTTCCACAGTAATATGCATACTATAATTAACCAGGGCATTAAATTGGGCATTACGGAGACTTTTAAATACACGCGGCATCTCTACAATAATATTGAATTTCACAAAAACAGGAAAATATTTTCATGAAACAATTCAAGCTTATCATAGAAAAACATCCTGACGGCTTCGTGGCTTACCCTCTGGGACTCAATGGTATTGTGGTTGGACAGGGTGAAACCTTTGAGGCCGCCTTTTCGGATGTAAAATCGGCTATCCGTTATCATATCGAAAACTTTGGAGATGCTGTTTTTGAGGTCGATTCTTCGGTCCTTGAGGTATTCGTTGCTGAAGCAACAATTGGAGACTGATGGTAAAATTTCCACCTACGACGCCTCAACACAAAGTTGTCAAGGCCCTCCAAAATCTGGGCTTTCGCATTATACGTGAGGACGCATACGTTTCCATGGTACGTGAAAACAGGGATAAAAGCAAAACAGCGCTGACTATACCTGTTCATCAGCAAATAATGGCGTCAACGCTCGCAGTAATATGCACACAGGCAAGGATTGTAAGTGGAGAATTTTTTAAAGCCTACAATACGCCATAGACTTTTACCATTTAGCTGTATAGATTTTTCACCTGAAAATCTATTTTCATGCTTCCTTGTGGTAACTATTCAGCATATACTTCAATGGGCGAAAATTATCGTGATGAGAGAATCCC
>CAYJME010000002.1:9219-58309 GCA_964370795.1 uncultured candidatus Brocadiaceae bacterium | reverse complement strand
CCCCGCTTCCATAAAGGAGAATTGGTTGCGGCTTGCTGCGCTATGGATTATCAGTCAATCGTCAAGTATCCAAACCGATAGAATATCATGGAATAATAAAAGAAAATAGCGAATAAGCCCCAGGCGGGGCGATCTGTTTGTAGAAATAAAAAGCAAATATAAAGAAAGCTCCGGAGGAGCGACCTGAAATATATCTTTCTGAAGGTATACGAAATTATCAATAAAAGTTTTCATGCGATAATACGAGAGAGGAATAATGAGTGAAAACCACCCCTGACAATCTCAACAATAATGAAAAGTCACACATTTGCAATGAAATCCTGTCATACCTGGTTGAACATCCGGATGCCAGGGATAGCATTGATGGAATTATAGAATGGTGGTTGTTGGAACAAAAAATTAAACACCAGGTAAATGTGGTAAAAGAAGCGCTTGAAGACCTTGTTGATAAAGGTCTTCTGGTGGAACAGCAAGGCAAAAATGTTCATACCTATTATCAGATCAACCGGGATGAGTATGAGAAGATAAAGTCGTTCGTAAAGAAAAATTTGTAAAAAATGTCACTTACATTTTAACTCTTACGAACATACTGGTTACCAAGAAGTATGAAAAGGCGAGTTTGCTTCGAACTGTTGTCCTTCCAATGATATTTCAAGCGTCATTGTAAGTGAAGCTATCCACTATTTTTTGACTAAAAAAGGAGAAAGGACTATGGCAAAAAAGGCATTATTAGTTGGGGTTAATAAATACAAAAATGTCAGGCCCCTCAATGGGTGTATTAATGACGTCCGCAATATGGCAGATATACTCACCAGTTTCTATGGATTTTCCTCTGAAGAAATTCGCTCCCTTACGGACGAGGCGGTTACCCGGAATAACCTGATGAATCGGTTCGATTGGCTTTTAGACGGCGTACAGGCTGGAGATTTACTGTTATTTCACTTTTCAGGACATGGTTCACAGATTCAAGACCGCAATGGCGATGAACTGGATGACGGTATGGACGAAATCTTGTGTTTATACGATATGGATTTCAGGAACCCGGATTCCTACCTGCTTGACGATGACTTTAACGATATCATTGACCGCTTGCCCAAGGGGGTTTATCTCACCGTTTGTCTTGATTCGTGCCATTCGGGTACCGCAACCCGTGACCTTGAATTCCTAACGTCTGAATTAGGAATCCCAATGGGGGAGAGAAAACTGCAGCCCCGCTTTATAGAGCCGCCAGCCGATATTGCATTGAGGAGTTATAGTAAATCAGTAAAGGTTAATCGTCTTGGTTCTAAAATCAAGGAGGACAAAAAAACCGGAGATGGCGGGAATAATGCCGAAGCGAAGCACGTATTATTAGCCGGTTGTATGGATGACCAAACCTCAGTTGACGCGAATATCAATAATGATTACAACGGCGCCTTTACGTATAACCTGTGTAAAACGATACGGGATACGAGAGGGTTGATAACCTGTCAAGACCTTATAACAAAAGTGAGAAATAGTCTTGCGTTTAACTCTTTCAGCCAGATTCCTCAGTTAAATGGTAACAAGGAATTAAGGGCTATGAGGTTTCTTTCCGCTTCATTAAAGGATGAGCCAACCTGTGAGTATGGCCATCTTCTCGTATACAAAGAAGGACATCCGGCAAAAGGTTGTGCTGTCACTGAGAAACCAGCCGCCGATTCTGATCAAGACTTGAAAAAGAAGGAAGGTTCTCCTGCCATATTCTCTAAGGCCGCAAAACGCATATTCGTTTCCACAAAACGCTCGAAATGTGCCATTTCCCGGGATATTGTCCTGCCTTCTACGTCTGAATTTGTCGGGACGGTAAGAGACTTCACGGAATTGGCGAAATCAAAAGATTCGGAAGGGCGTCGTGATGCACTGGGTGACACTTACCAACCAGGATGCCTGGATTTCCTGGAAAACAAAGATTTCCAAATGACCCACGCCATCGAATTTTGCCCAAATGAACAGCGCTCGCTTGGAGTTGAAGAGGCTGTGAAACCAATTCAGCTTGCGATCAGATGTAATCCAGACGAAGAGGCTGTGCTCTTATCGTACGAAGATGGAGTATGGACTTGGCACTTTAAAGATGTAGAGAATCCACATGGTAAAGATTTAATAATCAGTGATAAAGAAGATATTAGATCATTTACTGTTCCATTTAAGGTGCAGGATACAACGACAAGAGGTCTGTGGAGTAATGTGGTGTACGTCTTTAAATTCGCAAAAGATTGGATACAGGATGGTAGTTCTGCTGCTATCTGTGCCATGTTAAATGCATATGAAAAAAACGTGATGAATGAAGGTTTTAAACGAATTGACCCACGTAAAGGCTTTGTCGAAAGTCTTACACAGTCCAGCCCCATCTCAGATTGGGGTAGTATCAAAGATTTGGTGAAAGATAACAAAAGGGCGCTTCTTTTTATTCATGGTACGGCTAGTTCGCTTGCAGGTGGGTATGAATATGTGCAGCCGAAAATCCTGGAAACGTTAACAAATCGCTATCCCCTTATTTTGGGATACGACCACTTTACCTTATCCAAGACTCCCGAAGAGAATGCCAATAACATGTTGGAGGAACTAAAGAATCAAGGTCTTTTAGATACCGGATTGAAATTCGACTGTATAACGCACAGCCGTGGTGGGCTTGTATTAAGGTCTTTTGTGGAGATTGTTGGTGGTTGCAGTTATGTTGATAAGGTGCTCATGGTTGCATGTCCTGCCGGGGGAACCAATTTGGCAAATCCAGGGAAATGGACTTCACTTTCCCGGATGATAAACCTTTTGACAAATGTCTTTTTTTTAACGCCCAATATTGCGTTTAAGATATTCTTTAGTATTGTAGGAGGGCTGGTGAAGTTTGCCGCTTCAAAATTAGAAGACCCGCATGCAGTGCCTGGTGTTTGGGCAATGAATCCGTGTTCAGATTTTATTAAAAAATTGAACCAAAGCAGCGAGATCTTGAATGGGGCGGTTACCTACAATACCATTGGATCAAACTATGAGCCGACGGGTGCTCTCCAGGGCGGTATCAAAGACGATATCATTGATAGAATTGCCGATGCCTTTTTTGGCGATCCCAATGATCTCATAGTCGATACAGACAAAATGGTAGTTCCGTGGCCAAGAGGCGTTAATAGTGGAAACAACTTTACGTTCGATCCAAATCAACATGTCTATCATCTCAATTACTTTGCACAGGCAGAAACTTATAGAAAATTTTCGGAGGTGTTTGGCGTAAATTTGAGTGAAATTATAAAAGAATGTGTTTCTGAAAAGTTGTTGGAAGAAATAGTTTAATTGTGATATCTGCTAGAGGTAACTATAAAATTAGTAACAAAAAGCTTGTTTAATAAAAAAATCAAAAACAATACAGATTGTACTGGAAAGGAGGAATAAAAATAATACGAACAAATGTTTTATAGTTTGCATTTTATTAAAAAAAAGTATTAAAATGCATAACGCAACAAGCTGTAAATAAATTACCATAAAAGGGGTTGTTAAAAAATTGTAAAAAGTAAGTATTTACAAAACAATACTAAACTTTACTTAAAATTCATGAAAAATAATACAGGAGGTGTAACATGGCAAAAGGCATGGCGTTAACAATCGGTTTAAACGCAGTTGATCCCGCAAAATATAGTGGATGGTCGGGGGAACTGAATGCATGCGAAAATGATGCAAATGATATGGCGGAGATTGTAAAATCGAAAGGTTTTGATGTAAAAACCCTCCTTACGAAAGCAGCCACAAGGGCAAACATGTTTGATTCGGTTAATAAGGCGACAAGTACGTTAACATCCGGTGATATCTTTATGCTGAGCTATTCCGGTCATGGCGGTCAACTTCCTGATTTAAACGACGATGAGGACGATGCCCAGGATGAGACGTGGTGTTTGTACGATGGCGAACTTGTAGACGATGAGATTTACGCCTTACTGGGGAAATTTGCACAGGGTGTGCGCGTTGTAGTGTTTTCCGATAGTTGTCACAGCGGTACGGTAACAAAGGATGTGCATTTTCGATCGATAATGAACTCTCTCGGTATGACAGGGACTTCCCCGGAAACCCGATATCGGTGTATGCCATTGGAAATTGCACCACGGGTATACAGGGATAATAAAAAGTTTTATGACCCTATATTGAAAGATGCAAAATTAAAGGAGTCGAGTGATGCAGTAAAGGCATCTGTGCTTCTCATATCGGGTTGTCAGGATAACCAATATTCTGCTGATGGTACGTTTAATGGTTTGTTTACCTCAAAGCTCTTGAATGTTTGGAATGAAGGCAAATATAAAAGAAAGGGATATCGCGCCTTCTGGCGTGCCATAGGTCGTCGTATGCCTCCCTATCAGTCGCCCAATTATTTCCGCGTAGGGGAGATTAACCGTACATTTGAGAAACAAGTGCCATTTACTATTTAGATGGTGAAATAGTTGTAACCTTTCAACTCTACCAAAACCGATAGATGGACTCATACAAGTTTGAATAAATTAAAGGAGAGAAACGTTATGGTAAGACGAAAACAACACGTTTCATGCATTGCATTGCCAAGCTTGCTAGCTACTGCGATGTTGATGCAAGGATGTGCTACGCCTATTGAAGTAAAAAATGCGTCAAAGGCACAGATAGAGCTGATTAAGGCTGTTGATGACGCAGTTGTTAACCTACAAACATCTTTTGATCAGTTTCACAAACAAAAACAGGATCGTATTATTGAAACGGGAAGGATGCGCATTGCGCAAAAAGCTATAGAGGCTGCTATTCCTGGGACGAGTACTACTGTCAATGCTGACAATCTATTCCTAAGTTATGATAAGAACATTCAACCATGGATAGATTATGCATTTATAGATTTTGATGCAGAAATCAAAAGACTGGAAGAAAAAATAAATTCTACTGATAATGAAAAATTAAAAGCATCATTAATACACTGCCGCAATGATTTAAAAACCATTAAGTCTACATTGCCTCCTAAACCTCTAGAAGTTGAAAAAACAGAGTCTATATACAAAGCAGCTTTTGAGAATGAGGCTAATACTGCTGAAAGGACACATCTTATGCTTGAAATTCTCAGAAAACAAGTAGCTTTGATGAAAGTAATGCACGGAAAAGTAGATTCGTGGTTAGCTATTGATGTGTCACCTACACAAGACCAGGTAAATGCACTCCAAAAAAATATTACTGATGCTATCGATGAAATTGATAAGGAGAATAAAAAATGAATGTCAAACAAATAATAATTTTCTGTATTTTTCTGTCCTTAAGTTTGACAACAGGTTGTGCTATGAGCAGATCAAATGTGACTGAATTAAGTAAAAAGCAAGATGAATATTACAGTAAATTAAAAAATTTATTAGAGGAAAATAAAAATGATATAGAAATTTCTTTAAATGATCAGCTTAAGGCTGACAAAAAACGTGAACTTGATTTGCTAACATGGGAGCGTGATTTAAAGAAGGCTGAGGTCTTACTTCAAGTTGATGCAAATGTAACTGGAAATCAAAGATTGCTCTCCATGAAATTAGCAGAAATCAACCTTGAGGAGGTAATAAACCTTTCAGATATTCAAATAAACGAAGCGAGAAAAGAAATAATATTGAAATCATACAAAGCACTCATAGATGCAGTAAAAACGTTAAAAGAAAACAATGACATAATTGTAAAGTATTTAAGTAGTTCTGATGCTGAATTTGTCCTTAGGAGTTTTGATATTGATGGCGTTGTTATGACTGTTTCTGCCATCCGCAGTCTACAAGAAGAACTTGGACAAATTGACAAGAGGTCAGAAGAAGAAAGAAGAAAGGAAAATGAGAGGATTCAGAAAACGATTGAACGGTCCCGTGATATATTAATAAAAGTATATAAAAAAGTTAGCTAATAAGACAGGAGGCTACTATCATGTCAAATTTAAATGACTTAATAAAAATAGGCAAAGACCTTGTACCTATTTTTGTAAATTTGTTTGAACTGATTAAAGATAATAAAAATAAAGCTGATAAAAGTGATGAAAATGCTGTGATTGAGCTTTTAAAAAAGTTTGTTTCGGAAGCTAATTCAAAAACTTTAACAAATAATAAAGAAAAGAGAAATGCCATTGTATCAATGGATAATGCGCTTACGGAGTTAATGGTTAATGCAGCATCTAGTACTCATCCATTGTCTAAAGCGACTGCATTGAATATTGAGGATCAAAGAACTGCATTAGGAGATGCGTTAGGGTTAATAACAGAAAACGAAGTATTTGAAAATATTCCTCAATTACTTCCTGATGATGAAATTTCCCAAATATCGAATTTTCTGAAGGGTGCTGATCAGGAAATTGCTCAACGTCAACTGGCAAAAGATATTCTGGATACAGTTATTAATGTTGCAATTACTGCTGCAAATATCGCCATAAAGGTTGCTGCTTAAACGTTAACTATATTTAAGGGTACAGCTCCAATGCGGGAGCGGGTTTGCAACCTGTTCCCGCATTTTAATGCTGTCATAGATATGATAAAAGTTGCTTATGGCAATAGTGATATTACTCGTCTTATAGTGGCTAGAATGCATCGCGCTATTTTGAAAAATAAAAATTGTGCTAATTTGGTGAAAATTTACCTATTCACTATAAATTATGGAGGGAATTTTCTTGTGAAGGTGTCCATGAATATAAGGTGGTCTTTAATACTAGCAGTTTTTTTATTGGCTATTCCTGCAAATGCACATGCGCAGGGAATTCAAAATCCTTTTTTGATCAAACCAGATACAGGGTGGGAAAAAGTTCCGATGGAAAATAGCAATGGAGTTGAAATGTTTAACAGAAAAAGCATCGTAGAAGGCGCTAAATTTCAAGATTGTAAAGGTGTTGTTACCATTAAAACAACTTTAAATAGCATCATTCGATTATTGGAAGACACAGAAGTGAGTCATTTATGGATGCATAATTGTGTTGAAGGAAGGAAAGTTTCTGAAGATGATACTAAAAATGAGAGTGTCAAACAATTTAAAACAGAAAAAAAGGGGGTTTTTATTACAAGCAAATATGATTCTGTTGTGCGTGATACGAGATTGCAAGATATTACAACAAAGGTGGTAACAATCAGCATCACAAGCGCATATGATCTTGTCCCGAAAGATCCTGAGTATAATAGGATTGAGAAGTTATATGGTAAATGGGAGCTTATTCCGATCACGACAAATGAAGTTAAAGTAATTTATGAATTATACAGTGAACCGTCAGGCGGTGGTGTTGTAATAGGTAACTTTTTAGGTCTCGTTGAGCCAGGATTGCGTGAACATATGCTTGAAAATTTAAAAGGAATGAAAGAGGTTCTTGAATGCAGGCATAAAAGTATTGGCTGTCAGAAGTATAAAGAAGGCAAGGTGTATGTGCAGGAACTTTAATAGCAAGCTTTGTATGCCGAAAATAAAACAAATGAACTATTGATTGGACAATGGGTTGGTTTTCTGTTTTTCATTTTTGCGTCTGGTGCAGTTATGTATTGGCTCCCCAAATATCTTTTAGCTGATAAAGAATTAGGAAAAATCATTAACTGGAAAAAATGGTTTAAAGTAGCTGCATCGTTAGTTTTTATCGGAGCAGTTTTGTATATAATATCCGGCATATATAATTTTACCGCCCTGTATAAAGCAACCTGTGGTATGGCGCAATGACCCTCTAAATTTAATATGTTTCATTTTTGGTTAAATCCTATTCAACAGAAAAAGGAGAATTTTACTATGAATAAAATTGCACAATGGACATGGCTGGTTTACATGGCAGGAGATAACAACTTGGAAGGTGCCGGCAAGGATGATTTGGAAGAAATGAAGCAGGTTGGTTCGACAGCCGACGTGAATGTTATCGTCCAGTTCGATACAGAGGAAAACGAGACTACCCGCTACCGGGTTGAGAAAGGGAAGTTAATGGTAGCTCAGAAATTACCCGGTGTAAATTGCGGTGATCCCAAAATTTTAACAGAGTTTATCCAGTGGGGAATAAAAAATTATCCGGCACAGCGGTACTTGCTCGATGTGTGGAACCATGGCGGTGGTTGGGAAAATCTGCCTTCTGATTACAATTATGCCAACATTCGCTTAGTCAAACCGCAAGCAGCGGCCAAGCTAAACAGAATC
This sequence comes from uncultured candidatus Brocadiaceae bacterium, assembly GCA_964370795.1. Classification (GTDB taxonomy): domain Bacteria; phylum Planctomycetota; class Brocadiia; order Brocadiales; family Brocadiaceae; genus JAHFOW01. The sequence continues at coordinate 50,185 of CAYJME010000002.1, read as the reverse complement.
AAACGTGCGCTGTTCCGTACCACCGTGCTGAAGGTTCACAACCGCCCTGCTGAAGCACGTGCTATTGCTATAGATTGCGGATCGCACGATTACCTTGACAATCAGGAACTACGTAATGGAATACTCAATGCGCTACCGAACGGCCAAAAACTCGATATCCTCGGTTGTGACGCTTGTCTGATGAATATGATGGAGATTGCATACGAGTTAAAGGAAACAGCAAACTTCATGGTTGGTTCCGAGGAGACTGAGCCTAATGCAGGTTGGCCATACGCGGCAATTTTAAAGTTGTTGGTGGCTAAACCAACTATGAGTCCTTCTGATTTGACAAAGACGATCGTTGATGAATATCAGAAATACTATCAAAAGACGGGGGAAACGGCCACACAATCTGCCTTGGATCTTAGTCAAATTCAAGCTGTGTCAGCATTGGTGAGCGAGTTGGCCGATGCCCTTCTTGCTGACCTCAGCAATGTGGCTGGCGCCGTTAGTCTGGCACGCGATCGTGCTCAGAAATTCGAGATGCCGGAGTATATTGATCTTGGTGATTTCGCAAAGCAAATCATTCAGCGTATACCTCAAAATGCAGCAGTAAGGGATGTCGCTAACAAGATTACGAATGCTCTGGATCCTGCAAACAGGGATAGTCTTGTAGTTCGAAATGCCACGTGCGGGAATAATGTCGCGAGGGCAAAAGGAGTCTCGATTTATTTTCCGCGTAAGGAGGACTATGCGCCGGATTACAGCGATCTATCCTTCAGCAAGAACGGACGGTGGAAAGTGTTCTTAGAAGCTCAATTCGAAGCATAGGAGATGCTTAAGTCCACACATATGGTAATCAGCGAACCTTGCGCGATAGGCGCTGACAGGTGCAAGAAAAGAACGCCTGAAAATGTAATCGCCGGTGTTTGCCATTTGTTTTATACTCCTTCACTCCCTTTGATACGGGAAATCTCCTTTAGACCGGGAAGGACTTTGAGGGTTGTTTCTTTTGCCTGAAGAATTTAATTGCGGCTTTGCAGTGCTAGGGTATTTATGATACTGTACTTAAAGCAATTAACATGATCGTAAGAAATGGTAGCTGTTGAAACGTTAAAGAATGGTTTGTGGGTATTGATATTTTTTCCGACTTGTTTGGGTGAGGAGGGTATATATTATGCGAATGTTTTTGTCTGTGCTTTTACTGTTTGTGTTAGTAATGTTTGGTTGTGCACGTCTCGATTACGTGAAGGTACCGACACCAACGCAATACTCGAATTGGACCGATGAACAGCAAAAAAAGGCTGACTCGATGAAAGGTGTCCGCTATTATCTCCCGCGCCCGTTTCTCCATTTAAAACAATCAGTACCAGTTGCTCAAAGGGTTGCACTCATAAGTTTTCACTATGACGAAAGTACAAAGGGATATGTGGTAGATAAACCGGAAAATGCACCGACTTGGTTGAAAAAAGCGTTACCTGAAAAGTTATCGGTTACCCAGGCACTTGCTTTAACATTGTCCGGCAGAGAACATGAACAAAAAGCTGCTGCAGGGGTAAAGGAAGAAAAAGGAACAGCCGGTGGGGCAGAAACTGGAGAAAAACCAAAGGAACAACCACAACCACAACCGGAAGCGAAACCACCAAGCGAGTTGCATGCACAGACAGGTTTTATTAATACCACCGATCCTGTGACACGCCTTGGAGACCGTATGGATGTGGTATATTTGCCAGATTTCGAAGAGCAATATATTATTCAACCGCATACGGGATTGGGTAGCGCGGAGATAGAAACGAAACTCCGCAACGGCTGGGCAGCAGAGGTATTTTCTAATAAGGTGGACAATTCAAACCTAGTGCCCTATGTAATAAATCAGTTTGAAAAGGCCTCTGAAGTTGCATCGGGTATTGTTACAACATGGGCTCCGCTCGTGGCCGGTTTGCCTCCTGTGCCTTCAATTTCAAAGATGTTAAAGCCGGCCGGTTTTAGAGCGGAAGCCAGAGAAATTGGTGTATCTAAGCCGGAAGAAATAAAGGATTATTTGGGTAATATGCTTGTTTTTAAGATTGCAGAAGTAAAAATTGCACAGCCGGGTTTGTATCCTGTTCTAAAACCGCGCGAAATAAAACAATGGCTAAAATATAGTGGTATAGTTGCCGGACCAGATGAAGATGTAGCATTCAGTTCATTCCTATTGCAGTCACAAGCACCGTGGATTCGTCAGGATATGGCGTTTATACCATGCCCACCATTTACGATGATTGCTTTTAATGCCACGACGGATGTATTTATCCTGCCAGCAACAGTGAGGCTTGCAGAATTTGAAGGTTCACAAACTACAGGTGGAGATGGTGGAAAAGATCCGATAGAGCAAGCAAAAGGTAAGATAGAAGAAACTTTAAGAACGGGTCTTGATAAATATTTTAGCCCTGAATTGACTAATGTCTTTAAAGAGAGGATAAAGGCTGATAAGAAGACAAACACAACTACAATTACTATTGGTAATCTTCCGCGCGACCTTACTCCAGACGAAAAAAAAGAGGATAAATTCAAAGAGTGGATACAGAATTCGCTCGGTAAGGATAAAATTACCAACAAAGAAATAATACAAGTAGAATTTCCCGACAAAGGTGTTGTAATAATCATTCAGTTACCTATTAGCGATCTTTACTAATGCGAGAAGTGGCATGTGTGCAGTAAAAAAACGTTCATTGAAGCAATCTGATGAAAGGAATTACTATCGTCCTGGTAGGCAGATAAATATGTGGTTGAGGAGATATCCTGACTTAAAAATAGCTTATCAGACAGCTTCTCATAGGTTTGCACAATTACCTGGAGTGTGTGGGCTTGGAATTGGTCGTAAGTTTAAGGAAAAAGAAAGACGCTATGCGCCACTATCAAAATCTGCAGGTGGACTTTGTATCAAAGTTTTTGTCGACAAAAAACGTCGTCCTGATAATTTGTCCAGAAGAGAGAGAATCCCCAAATATCTGGTTATATGTATTCCTGGTGAGGGTAAAATACGTGTTTTGCTTGATGTCGTGGAAGTTGGTCAACCGAGCCTTTCGACTACATTGAAACAAAATTGGCCTACGGCTGAACGCATCGATGTAGGAAGAAGGTTTGGTTTTGGACGTTCAACTGTGTCTGAAAATACAGGGACTTTTAAGGATGGAGAAAAGGTAATGATCGGCACTGTTGGATCACTTCTTGTTATGGACAATGGCAGAACCCATTGGGCAACGAGCGCAGGCCACGTGTTTATTGATGTATCCAATGGTAATTATAGATCTCCCGATGGTGATCGTGCCTTAGGTTTTCATGGGAGACAATGGTTTAAAATTTATTCGGATAGTTTTCTCCCTACAAACATAATGAAAAACAGTCACATTACTGATGCCATGCTTTTTAAAATACCAAAAGAATTTGTTTCAGAGAAAACCTTATGGCCTCGTGGGTTTGATGGCAAGATTGCCACAAGCGAAGATATTCACGCTGCTATTCGTGATACAAATACCAACGGATTACTATGGGTTGAACGTAATGATGGTGCTCAGTGCCTGGATATTGATTTAATGGACGGCGTGGATTTCTTTTCACCGCCTATCTTGGGTGGTGCAAGAATGGATTATGGATTTGTTTGGAAATATAGGTATACGGGTGATGTCGAAACTGTCGAAGGCGATAGTGGCTCTCCCGTATTTATTAATTCTTCAAAAGGGAATGGAGTCCGTTTACTGGGCTTTCATTTTCTCCATAACCTGGATTTGCAACACGGGTATGCCGTTGATGCGAAGTCATTTTTTTTGCGATTATCGTATATTCCCGGACGGAATTTTAATTTTAAAGGTTTTGAGGATATTGGATAGTATGTAACTATAAAATACGGAAATGACAACTATTTTGCCAAAACAGCAAAGGTCCCCTCTAATAAGGGCTTTAGGGGTGTGTTTGATGCGGGCAAATCCTTCGTTCCTACCCACAACTTTAAAACCCTATTTTTACAGGGTTTTTTCAAAAAACTAAATTTATAGTAAAATTTACATGAAGCTACACACCGCTGATGACAGGGTGTAAAGCTCAGGGAGGGAATTATAATGTACAAGAATAAACTCACGTTTATCTTAAATTTTCTGATGTTTTTTGGAATAGGGATCATAGCTATACATAGCGTATATGCTCAGGATATATCTGAACCCCGAGTCACTGAAGTTGTGGGGGAGTGTGAACTTTCTAATTCCATTACCATTACGGTAAAGAATCTTTCAGGATTATTAACTGAAGCCAAAAATGAACTTTCAAAAATTATACTATACCTGGATGGATATCCAATAAAAGGCATCCCTTCAAGGCTTGTAGGTGGTAAAAATGAACAGATTATTTTTGACCTTAAGCGTACTCCCGAATCTGAGAAATCATGGGATAGTTTACTTGGAAAACCAAAAGGTTTCTCGAAAGACATTGCTATTACAGTAGGGCTTGAGAATAAACCATTAGAGACGGATATTAAAAAACACAGACTTACTGTTATACTTAGTAATTGGTTTTGGACTTATATAGTTATTTTGGGTCTCTCAATTGGGCTGTTTGTTATGTTCGCCATTTACAGCGATATGTTGCGTGACGCTGGCACGCAGCCCGCAGGAAATAATCGAAAGGGAAAACAGAACAGGAGACCCTTTAGCCTTGCCCGTACACAAATGGCATTCTGGTTTTTCCTGGTAATCGCTTCTTATGTCTTTATTTGGATGGTCACGACTGCTTATGGTACGCTTACGTCGTCAGTGCTTATGCTTATAGGCATTAGTGCGAGCACCATGTTGGGGGCTACGATTATTGATTTCAGTAAACGAAATGATTCAGACGGTCAGCTTAAAACTCATCAGGTGGAAGAGGCAAAATTGCAAGCGGAAGTTACCAATCTTAATAATGCTATCAACGCGAATCCACCCCCTGCAAATCTAAGTGACCTTAAAAAAGAATTATCAGAAAAAACCGTTCGGCTTAATCAAGTTCAGAGTGAGATTCAGGGATTTAGTTCTACGGTAAATTCCGTGCCTTCGGAAGGATTTTTTACAGATATACTTAGTGATGCAAATGGGATTAGCTTTTACCGCTTCCAGATAGCAGCTTGGACTGTTGTCCTTGGGATTATTTTTATTTCGTCAGTATTAAATGTCCTTACAATGCCAGAATTTCCAAAAGAATTATTGGCGCTTATGGGAATCAGTTCAGGTACCTATATTGGTTTTAAATTTCCGGAAAAGCAATGATAGTATATGATTATTCTTTGAAAAAAGGTTTGTGTGTTTATTTTAAATTACTCTTGTGGGGAGCAGGTTTACAACCTGCTCCCTAAGTTTTGAATGCACAAACGCATGGCAACCATGAGTTTAGCAAGACCAGATAGATACATTCTTTAATGAAAAACATGAATGGGAATAATGTTAAACCAAAAAGGCTTTCTGTCAGCAAGAAAAAATTCTCATAAAGAGTACTTACGAACTTGAAAAATCATTAATAGTTATGGGCAGTGCTACTGTAAAAGCAACAGAAGAGGTGGAAAAGAGTGAAAAAAAATTATCTGCATTGGGGGAAAAAGAACTTAATGCAAGTAAAAAGACTTTGGAAAAAACATTAAATGATTTAGTGAGTTACCAGCATCTGAAAATAAGGGAAAAATCACCTTTAAAAGTAGATTATTTTAATTTGACCATAGAAGTAGGCGATATGCGATTCTGGCCTCGTTTTTGGAATGTGACAAAAATTACAGGTTTGAAAGTAACAAAATATCTAAATGACGGTGAAAGGCAAGTACTCTATGAGCAAACTGGAAGAATATCTGAGAATGAAATAATAAAATTTGAAGATGAAGAATATAAGTATAAGCTGACGTTTGTTTTAATAGAAACCGGAGTTTTCGAACGTGACCAGGCTCATATAAAAATTAGCAGAGAGAAAAAGAGCGGCTAGTGGCAGAATCCTCAAACTCTGAAAGTATCAACATACTACAATTTTTTAAAATGTATTTTGAAAATTTCTATTGATATGGAGGATGTAACCCTAAAGCTTTAAAGGACGACCCAGGAACGTTTCCAGACGATGCAAGGGGCTGGGCGTATAAAGTATAGGAATAATATTTACTTCGCTGGCAATATCCCAGGGCGCTCCTTTTTGGTTTGATTTGCTAAACAAATTCGTTAACCTGAGAGGGGTTGGTAAAAAGCCAGAGGATGAAAAAGAAAAAAAGTAATAATTTCATTGTAAAATGACACGTGTCCTAATCGTTTGGCTGAACACCTGACCCGAACAAGTCGGAAGAGCGCCAGGAGTTGTAGGTAAAGACATTTTTCGTTCTTTTTAAATCCGGAACTCAGAAACTCATGAATAATATTTCTAAAATGGAGTTTAAAGGAAATAATATGTGGAGATATTATTACAGTTCTTTTTGTGTTTTTTTTATTATCTTGTCTTGTATTAAATGTACAGTCAAAGCTGATCTTACTCCTCAGGAATATATTAGCTCCCGACCCACGACTTCTTATACTCATTGGGAGAACGGGTGTTATTATTAGGGCATAGCCATGCCGGTCAGGTATTTGCGCTCATGACAAACTTTTTAGGTCAATCACCAGGAGTTGACAGGCTTTTGACTATTGCCAGTGAGGGTGGAATAGATATTTCAAAATTTGATGCGTACTTACAAAAAATTCGGCGGGTGCAGTTGGACATTGTTACCTTTGGAACACCCCCTCGCTATGGATGGGGAGAGGGGAAGTATCATTTGTTGAATATTATTAACCACCGTGGAGATGAGTTTCTGGCTGGGGTTATAGATACAATGTTTTTTGTCACGAAAGATGGCGATTATGTGCAACAATCGGCGATTGCCGGATCAGATGCGTTTGCTAAAACCGGTAATGAGCAAATATTAAATAAGCGGCTAGATGGAATCCTGGGTAAAGGCGCAGATATGAATGTGTTGTTCGAGAAGATGAAGGTAAGGATGAGAGCTCCTCATTATGGAAGAACCATTTGAGTAGACTATAAGGACAACAGTACGTTGTGGCCTAATTGTTTTGAAACACTTTTTGGTCACGGAGTTTATACACGATTTGATAAAATGCTTTTCAATACGCAGCTTATAGTGAGTGAATTTTATCAAAAAAATGAGAATTAAAAGAAGAAAAGGGGTTTATGGGTTTTCAAAAGAGGTAACCACAATCCGCGCACACTCAATCCTGAGAAACTGAGGTACAGAGGAAAACTGTTTGTAAACTTTTGTAGAATGTTTGTCCTGCTTACGAAAAAATCCCCTTCTTTTTCTTCTTCTCGGGTTCTTTGGCGCCAAAAACGACGGGTAACATTTCGTCTACCTTTTCTACGAAAACGAAATTTATGTCCTTTTTTGCATTTTCCGGGACTTCTATGAGGTCTTTTTCGTTCCGCCTGGGCAAAAGAATGGTGGTAATTCCTGCCCGTTTTGCAGCCAAAACCTTTTCCTTGATACCGCCAACGGGGAGTACACGTCCACGCAGGGTGATCTCGCCCGTCATGGCGACATGGGAGAGAACAGGTTTGTTTTTCAGTAATGAGATAAGTGACATGGCCATAGTAACTCCGGCAGACGGGCCGTCCTTGGGGATGGCGCCCGCGGGGATGTGGATATGGAAGTCGTATTTATTGAAGTCCTTGAAGGTGATCTCCAGTTTGTCTAATTTCGCCCGAATGTAACTCATTGCCGCCTGGGCCGATTCCTTCATGACATCGCCGAGCTGCCCCGTGAGCATAAGTTTTCCTGTGCCGGGCATGCTGGTGGCCTCGATAAAGAGGATGTCACCGCCGGCCTGTGTCCAGGCAAGACCCGTGGCGACGCCCGCCTCCGTAGTCCGTTCTGCAACCTCTGAGAAAAATTTAATAGGCCCCAAATAATGGTGTAACTGGTCTGCTGGTACGTGGACAGACTGTTTTTCACCGGAGGCAATATCTTTAGCAACCTTTCTGAAAATGGTTGCGATTTCACGTTCCAGATTCCGGATCCCTGCCTCGCGGGTATAATCGGTGATGATTGACTGAATAACATCATCGTCAAGAGTCACCTGCTCATGGGTGAGGCCGTGTTCTTTGAGTTGTTTTGGTATGGTAAACTGCCTTGCGATAAATATCTTTTCTTCTGCCGTGTATCCGGGGAGTTCCAGGACTTCCATCCGGTCTCTCAGCGCCGGTGGAACGGTGTCTAATAGGTTTGCTGTCGTAATAAACATTACATTTCGCAGATCAAAGGGTACGTCCAGATAATGGTCTTCGAATGAGTGGTTTTGTTCTGGATCAAGAACCTCTAAAAGCGCTGCGGAAGGGTCACCCCTGAAATCGGCGCCCAGTTTATCGATTTCATCAAGCATGAATACAGGGTTATTTGATCCAGCCTTTCGCAAACCCTGTATAATCCGACCTGGCAGAGCGCCGATATAGGTACGACGATGACCTCTGATTTCTGCCTCGTCACGCACGCCACCGAGTGACATGCGGACAAATTTTCGACCGATAGCACGGGCAATTGACATACCTACGGATGTCTTTCCTGTGCCTGGCGGGCCGACAAAGCACAGGATAGGGCCTTTCATGTCCTGTTTTAATTTACGGACGGCGAGGTATTCCAAAATCCTCTCTTTAACTTTTTCGAGGTCGTAATGATCTTCGTCCAATATCTTACGAGCGGCTGGAATGTCCAGACTGTCCGTGGTGGTGACTGACCACGGAAGGGCAACCAGGAGATCGAGATACGTCCGGGAAACAGTATATTCTGCGGATGCTGATGGCATTTTAGAGAGCCTGCCTAATTCTCGCTCTGCCTCTTTTTTGGCTTCTGATGGCATTTTTGCATCTTCGATTTTCTTGGTGAGTTCCTTTATTTCCATAGAGCGCTCGTCTCCCTCGCCTAATTCATCCTGGATTGCCTTTAGTTGCTGCCTCAGATAGTATTCCCGCTGCCCCTTTTCCATCTCGCTTTTTACCTGGGACTGTATCTTGGTAGCCATCTCCAGTACTTCCATTTCACCGGTAATCAGGGCGGTCACCTTCTGTAATCGTGCCTTTACATTGATAGACTCAAGTACCTGTTGTTTTTCAGCGACGCTGATATTGAGGTGGGAGGCGATCATGTCAGCCAGACGGCTTGGGCTGTCAATGTTGACAATGGCTATCTTTAATTCTTCCGGAAGAGAAGGCGCCAGGGAGATCATGCGGACAAACTGGTCGGCGGCATTTCTTGCCAGCGCCTCTGTCTCACGGTCGTTTTCGATGATGTCGTCGAGTACGGAGATTTTTGCCGAAAAATAAGGCTCTGTTTGTGTATATTCGTTGATCTTGATTCTGCTTATTCCCTGCACGAGCATCTTGGCAGAATTGTCAGGCATACGTAACATCTGAAGCACGACAGCGGCAGTGGCATACTCATAGAGATCAGATTGTTTTACAATCTTCATGTCCTTTTCTTTTTGTGCAACAAGTGCAAGGAATCGGTTACCAGCAAGGACATGGTTCAGGAGTTTAATATCCCGTTCGGTATAAACGCTTAACGCTGCCACCATACTGGGGAAAACTACCGTGTCCTTGACCGGCAGGATAGGCAGTTCTCTGGGGATTTTAACCCTCTCTGATTTGACAGTGTCGTCCGCCTCTGACTGTGCGGTTAACGGTTCTTTATCGGGTAATTCTTCTCTGTCTTTCATAAGCTGTCATTCTTGGTAAAAAATTATTATGTTTTTTTATTGGTGAAAATTAATCTTTATTGAAAATGTTTTGGATGGTTGCTGCTGTGTCTTGGGTAAAAGGACATCGAGAAAACCGTCCTTATATGTGGCTTGAATATTGTCAGTATCAATGGGTTTTGGGATATAAATGCTTCGTTCAAAATGTCCATAAGGAATTTCTACCTGATAGAAACAGATTTTTTCGTGGGACGATGTGTCGGACCGGAAACCAGTAATGGTAAGCGTTTCACCTGAAAAGACGACCCTGATATCTTCCGGCCTTGTTCCGGAGAGTGACATTTTTACAACGATTTCATCGGGAGTTTCATAAACATCGGTAAACGGTTGCCACGGCGTTGATGAGTTTGTTGGGATATTTTTATCAAAGAGAAAAAATTCTTTAAATATCTTTTCTGGTTTATTCTGTTTCGCATCGGTTTTATAATTTATTTTGTAATGAATGCTATTGATTGACATTTGAAAAGGAACCCCTCTAATATTCTTTGTGCTATATTGTACAAAACGGAATTACTATAGCAATTTTTATTTTTGAGCGCAAGGGCTTTGTATGGCAGTTGCCGTTTTCCCGGCAGCTATGGATGATAAAAAACATCTGTTTGGGAATAAGCCGGAACAAAAGACCCCGCAGAGAAAGCGGGGTCTTTTGCAAGGAAATAAATAAAGCAACTTAAATGGTATAAACCTGATTGTTTACCGGTACGATTAGTACATATCGCCATATCCACCGTAACCACCGCCGGGCGGCATGGGAGGCGTCTTCTTCTTTTCCGGTATCTTGCCCACAATCGCATCGGTTGTAAGGAGTAACGTCGATATGCTTGCTGCATTTTGTAAGGCTGTTCTGACCACCTTTGTTGGGTCTATGATTCCTTCTGCAACCATGTTGCAATACCTGTCCGCACTGGCGTCGTAACCTTCGCTGTTTTTTGATGATTCTACTTTTTGGACAACAATCGAGGCGTTTACACCGGCGTTCGTAGCAATTTGTCGTAAAGGCGCCCTTAATGCCCTTTTGACGATGTCCACACCCACGGCCTCATCACCGGTAAGTTTTAATGAGTCAAGAGCTGGAAGCGCCCTTAAAAGCGCAACGCCGCCACCGGGGAGGATGCCTTCTTCAACGGCTGCACGGGTGGCATGAAGGGCGTCTTCTACACGCGCCTTCTTTTCCTTCATTTCACTCTCGGTTGCCGCGCCCACGTTAACCTGCGCTACACCGCCGGCCAGTTTGGCCAGTCTTTCCTGGAGTTTCTCACGATCATAATCTGATGTGGTGATAGAAATTTCCTTCTTTATTTGCTCAATACGTCCCTTAATCTTCTTGCTATCCCCAGCGCCTTCAATAAGGATGGTATTTTCCTTATCAATTTCTATCTTCTTTGCACGTCCCATGTCCTTTAATTGCATGGCTTCCAGGTTAATGCCGAGGTCTTCAAAAACTGCCTGTCCACCGGTAAGGATTGCAATATCCTCCAGCATGGCCTTGCGTTTATCTCCGAATCCGGGTGCTTTGACGGCAGCGCATTTTAATGCGCCGCGGAGTTTGTTTACAACGAGAAGGGTCAGCGCCTCGCCTTCAATTTCTTCGGCGATAATCAAGAGAGGTTTGCCCGTCTGAGAAACCTTTTCCAGAATAGGTATTAACCCCTTGGCGGCAGTAATTTTTTTCTCATGAATTAAAATATAGGGATCGTCAAGAACGCATTGCATGGTATTGGGATTCGTAATAAAATAGGGTGACAAATATCCCTTATCGAACTGCAATCCTTCTATCCATTTTGCGTCAGTTTGCAGGCTCTTTCCCTCTTCGACCGTTATAACACCATCTTTACCAACCTTTTCCATCGCATCTGCAATAATTTTTCCCACCTCAGTATCGTAGTTTGATGCAACCGTGGCTACCTGTTCAATCTCTTTACGTCCTTTAACAGGAATGGACATTTCTTTGAGTTTTTTAACGACCGCTTCTACTGCTTTATCGATACCGCGTTTTAATGCCATTGCATTAGCGCCTGCAGTTACATTCTTCAAGCCCTCAACAAATATGGCCTCGGCGAGTACTGTGGCCGTTGTCGTGCCGTCGCCTGCAACATCACTGGTTTTTGACGCCACGGTTTTTACCATTTGTGCGCCAATATTTTGCATATGGTCTTCAAGGTCGATTTCTTTAGCAACAGTGACGCCGTCCTTGGTGATAAGTGGAGAACCAAAGCTTTTCTGGATGACGACGTTGCGCCCCCGGGGTCCCAGGGTAATCTTAACTGCATCTGCCAATTGTTTGACGCCCTGTTTAATAGTTTCCAGTGCGTCATGATCATAAATAATCTTTTTTGCTGACATATCTAAGTTTCCTCCAAAATATTTCTTTGCTTTGATAGAAATGCTGATAAGAGAGTCTGTTGAGCAAACTTGATGCCGATATGTTCTTTTATAGCATGAGATCATGGGTGGTTTCTATAAATTTAAGCCTTTAATTCTCAATGAAATAGAAAATATTATAACAAAATTATTAATAGAAAGTATTTGGGTAAATCCTGAATATGTCACTATGACAGTATCCCTTCCTGAATGTTTACATGTTAAGTGTCAATATGGCAGGAAATGATTTGTTTAACATTTTAGAAATTTCAATACAAATTGTAGCGCGGGTAGTTTATCCCTATAACCGCTTGCACAGTTTGAACGGTTTGCACAGATTAAACCGTTTAAACCGTTTATTGCCGACCACAAGAGATCTGTGCTATAATGAAAAGTTGTCGAAGTCGTAATTTATTGCATAGGATTTTGTTTTATTTATGTGAGTTTTCTGGAAGCGACTGAAGTCGCCACTACAAACTTGAAAGGCGTATCCGATGGGCGAATTTGGTTCTTTTGGCAAGATTTTAATAATCTTTGGAATTATCATGGTAATTGTGGGTGGATTATTTATGTTGGGCAGCAAGATACCTTTTCTGGGAAGGCTCCCCGGCGATATTGCCGTTGAGAAGAAGAACTTCAGCTTTTATTTTCCCATTACCACGTGCATTATTGTGAGTATTATTCTTTCTTTCATCATGTGGTTGTTTGGCAGGAAATAGTACAATTCTAGATTTTGGATTTTAGATTTGGGATTAAAATCGCAAATTGCGAATATCCAGACATCTTTATCATTTCACAAATATATCTATTATGGTTACTACCATAAATCCCATGCTGATAATCCCATTTATAGTAAAAAATGCGGTATTGATTTTGGAAAGGTCTCCGGGTTTTACGAGGGAATGCTCATAAAAGAGCAATCCTGCCACAATGAATACCCCCATGAAATAAATAATACTCAAATCCGTATAGTGGGGTAAAAGTGCGAGTACCAGAACCATAAGCAAGTGCAGTACGCCGGAAACTATTAATGCGCCTTGAATGCCCAGTTTTTTAGGGATGGAATACAAACTGAGCCTCATATCGTGTTCCAGGTCCTGACACGCGTAAATAATATCAAAACCCGCCGTCCACAACACAACAGCAAGAGCCAGCAAAAAGGGTGTAATGGTAAATGAACCCCGGATGCCAATCCATGCGCCAATGGGCGAGAGCGCCAATGCGGTTCCCAGGACAAAGTGAGAGAAATGGGTGAACCGCTTTGTGTATGAATAGCCAAAGATAATAACGATTACTAAAGGCGACAGATAGAACGCAAGCCAATTGAGCAACCATGCGCAGACTACAAAAAGAGCAACGCATACAAAAGTAAATAATACGACATTCTTTCTGCCAATTTTTTCAATCAGCGTGACACGATAAGCTGTGCGGGGGTTATGGATATCGTAGGCAGTATCTACCAGCCGATTAAAGGACATAGCAGCGCTGCGGGCTGTTACCAGGGCGCCAAGGATTAACAGCAATTGTGCCATTCCTGGCATACCACCGGCCGCAAGAAATGCGCTTATGATCGCAAAAGGGAATGAAAAGATGGTGTGCGGGAATTTAATTAAATCGAGTATTGAAGATATTTTTTTGAGCATGCCTGAAAACTGTACTCTAAATTATAACATAGGAGAAAAATAAAAAATGTGAGAAAATTATAATAATCTGCCCATTATTATTCAAGGACGTATCTGAAATAAGATAAAGCCTGCCATTATGGCGGCAAAAAATGGGTATAATTATTATTCATGTATAAAGAAAGTCTCTAATTATTCATGTTGTTGATGTGGAGAAAAGAAATGGGCAAAATAATATTAATTTGTATCTAAACAGTTGATTTACCTGGTAATGCGACTTTTTGTGAAATAATAATCACACAAATATTTCAAGGGTTATTTTGAAAATATTTATTTTTAAAAGAGTTGGGAATTTTGTTGGTATATTGTTTGCTAAATTCTTCAGTTTGTATAAAGTCTGTTTTTAAAGGATTAGAATTATGATGGCATTATTTGATCCACGCGCAGGCCGTTATTCGCTTCTTATAACAGATGACGATGACGCCTGTCGTGATAGTTTGCGGGATGTATTTGAGACAAAAGGGTATACCACGCACCTTGCCAGTTGTGGTCGTGAGGCCGTGAAAATAGCACGGTGTGTAGAAGTACACCTCTTGATTCTTGATGTGCATTTGCCGGACTACAGCGGTCTTGAGACGTTTAAAATTATCAGAAATGAGATCAGTGTACCGATTCCGGGTATCTTTATTTCAGGTGAAATAACCAAAGAACTCCAAATCGACCTCATTAGCGCAAACGCATACACCCTGATCCCGAAACCTATTAATGTGAATATATTGCAAGATTCTGTTGAACAGGTTATCGCCAAGTACTATTGGAAATAATCCGTAGGAAAACAGCGTGCGAATAGACGTTTTTCATCTCGTTTTGTAAAGAAAGGAGTAGTTCAGATCATGAATGTAAAACCAATAGGTGAGAAGATATTAATAAAGAGGGTTGAAGCAGAAGCGAAGAGTTCGGGTGGTATTGTGTTACCTGATTCAGCGAAGGAAAAGCCAAAGGAGGGTAAGATTTTTGCCCTGGGTGACGGCAAGTTATTAAAGAACGGGGAACGGGCAAAGTTCCAGGTGAAAAAGGGAGACAGGGTAATATTTGCTTCGTATGGCGGGACAGAGGTAAAGATCGACGGCGAGGAATATCTCTTGATGTCCGAAGAGGATATTCTTGCGGTAATTGAATAATATTTTAGGAGGTTGTAATGGCTGCGAAAAAGATTATCTATGGGTATGATGCCAGTGAGGCAATGAGGAAAGGCATTAAGAAATTGGCCCGTGCTGTAAAAGTGACGTTAGGACCAAAGGGGCGAAATGTTGTTATCGAAAAAAGCTTTGGCGCTCCCGTGGTAATTAATGATGGTGTTACGGTTGCTAAAGAGATTGAGCTTGAAGACCCTTATGAAGATATAGGAGCCAAGATGGTCCGGGAGGTTGCTTCCAAAACAAATGATATTGTGGGTGACGGCACCTCAACAGCAACACTCCTGGCAGAAGCAATATTTGAGGAAGGGCTTAAGAATATCACGGCCGGAGCCAACCCTGTGGATATTAAGCACGGTATTGATAAGGCCGTAGATGCGCTGATAAAAGAGCTTACCCGTATGAGTATTAAAATATCAGGGAAGAAGGAGATTGCCCAGATTGCCACGATTGCTGCAAACAATGATGAGGAGATTGGCAACCAGATAGCAGATGCCATGGAAAAGGTGGGCAAGGATGGCGTTATTACGGTTGAAGAGGGAAAGAGTTTGAAAACTACCGTTGAATTAGTAGAGGGTATGCAGTTCGACAGGGGGTATCTGTCCCCTTATTTTATTACCTCTGCCGAGACTATGGAGGTCGTGTTCGAAAATCCCTACATTTTAGTCCATGAAAAAAAGGTATCTGTCATTAAAGACCTTGTGCCCCTGCTGGAAAAAATCGCCAAGTCTGGGAAGGCATTGCTGGTGATCGCTGAGGATGTGGAAGGCGAGGCGCTCAGCACACTTGTGGTAAACAAGCTCCGTGGCACCTTTCAATGCGCTGCTGTCAAGGCGCCCGGATTTGGTGAAAGAATGAAGGCGATGTTGGGCGATATTGCGGCGCTCACAGGCGCTAAGGCGTTGTTTGAAGATTTAGGGATACAACTTACGCAGGTACAACTTGCCGATCTCGGTACTGCAAAGAAAGTGGTTATTAATAAAGATACGACAACTGTTATCCAGGGCGCTGGCGATCCAAAAGAAATCCAGGGAAGAATAGCGCAGATCAAGACAGAGATGGGCTTAACCACTTCTGATTATGATCGTGAAAAGTTGCAGGAACGGCTGGCAAAACTCTCTGGTGGAATTGCACGCATCAACGTTGGCGCTGCAACGGAGGCTGAAATGAAGGAGAGAAAGTCGCGTGTTGAGGATGCCGTGCATGCAACCAGGGCTGCGGTGGAAGAAGGTATATTGCCAGGTGGTGGTGTTGCGTTGATTCGGGCGTCAAAGGCATTGGATGCGGTGACTACCAGAGGTGATGAAAAAACCGGGGTGAATATTGTCAGAATGTCCATTGAAAAGCCCATCCAGCAGATTGCCGATAACGCCGGATTGGAAGGCGCTGTCATTATGCAGAAGGTAAAGGAAGGTGTGGGTAATTTTGGTTATGACGCCTTCGGGGCAAGGTTTACCGACATGGTTGAGGCTGGTATTGTTGACGCTGCAAAGGTGGTAAAGGTGGCGTTACAAAATGGCGCGAGCATTGCGTCATTATTGTTGACAACCAATGCCGTTATTGGTGAAATTCCTGAGGAGAAGGAAAAACCCGGCGCAGCGCCGTGTGGACACAAACATTAACTATAAACGAACCAAAGGTTTTTATAGAAAGAAGTAGATAAAGGTCATTTGTGTTTTTTTACACAAAGTTCAGATATTAAAAAGGCGTTGAGTTTTCGAGTTCAACGCCTTTTTTGTTTCACCGCCATCTTTTTTATAAAATCAGGATTTTGTGATAATATCCAGTCGTTTTCCCTTGACATGCATTCTTGATTTTTGTTTGATTTACACAATAGTGTAAAAGGATTTTTGAGAGTTAAGAGTTATGAGAATAATGGGGGACGTGGGTTTTTAAAGAATTTGCAAAAAGTTTAAAAATATAACTATGACACAAACCAATAATCAACAACAAACTTTATTCAAGGCATCCAGGGAAAAATATCAATCCCCATTTTCCGAGCGATACGCCAGCAAGGAGATGTGCTTTATTTTTTCCGATCAATACAAATTTAGCGCCTGGAGAAAACTCTGGATTTCCCTTGCAGAGGCGGAAATGGAGCTTGGGCTGAAAGCGATTACCCAGGAGCAGATTGAGGAAATGCGCCGTTTTCAGGAGACGATTAATTTTGATGTGGCACGAGAGTATGAGAAAAAACTCAGACACGATGTGATGTCACACATCCATGCCTATGGCGAGCAGTGTCCAAAGGCTAAACCGATTATCCATCTCGGCGCGACGAGCGCTTACGTGCAGGACAATACCGAACTCATCCAGATGAAGGAAGGGTTGCGGATTATCCTTGCAAAATTGGTTAATATTGTCAGTGTACTTTCCCATCAGGCGCTGAAATATAAAGACCTTGCAACCCTGAGTTTTACCCATTTTCAACCGGCGCAGCCAACAACATTGGGGAAACGGATGTGTTTATGGTTACAGGATTTTGTTTTTGATGTTGAAGAAATAGAAGCACGACTTCAGGGATTGCGGTTTCATGGTGTGAAAGGGACAACGGGTACACAGGCGAGTTTTATGGTCCTTTTTCAGAATGATCACGAGAAGGTAAAAAAGCTCGATGCGCTGGTTGCAAAGAAAATGGGATTTGATCGGTGTTATCCCGTGACGGGGCAAACGTATTCACGCAAGATTGACAGCCAGATTGTGTTTTCTCTGGCAGGCATTGCGCAATCGGCCCACAAGTTTTCCAATGATATGCGGTTGCTCCAGCACTTAAAAGAAGCAGAAGAACCTTTCGAAGAGGAGCAAGTCGGTTCATCCGCAATGGCGTATAAACGGAATCCCATGCGATGTGAACGCATCGCGGCTATTGCACGTTATGTGTTATGTAATTGTCTGAATCCCGCCTTTACTGCAGCCGCTCAGTGGTTTGAAAGGACGCTGGACGATTCCGCCAACAAGAGAATTGCAATTCCCGAGGCATTCCTGGCTGTAGACAGTATATTAAATATAGTATTGAATGTTGTCTCAGAATTAAGCGTCTATCCCATGGTTATCGGCCGCAACCTTGCAGGTGAATTACCATTTATGATAACGGAGAACATTCTTATGGCGGCCGTGAATGCAGGCGGTGACCGGCAGGAACTCCATGAGAAAATCCGCAGGCATACGATGGATGTCACCAGCAGGATGAAGGAAGAGGGCGGAAAGAACGATCTTTTAGAGCGCATTACACAAGACCCGGCATTCTCCCGCATTAAAACGAAACTCAAAGAAATTTCCGATCCGGGTAAATTAGTTGGCAGGGCGCCTCAGCAGGTGGAAGAATTTGTGTGCGGTGTAATAGACCCCATGTTGAAACGGCATGTCCATCTGATTGACAAAAAATTAATCCCAACATTGCATGTATGACAATGGATTAATGCGGGTGGGTGAAGTGCATCCACCATTCAGGATTATTTACACATGCCTCAAGATAACGGGCGGTAGATTAAAGTCCATACTTTCTGATGAATAAGCAGGCGCTCCAGCATCTTTCTTTCATGCTCATTACTGACAGAAATCTTTGCAAACACTCTTTTTTTGATACCATGCGGTTTGCCTTGGAAGGCGGAGTGAAGACAGTACAGTTACGGGAAAAGGGACTTTCCACAAAAGAGTTGTATTCCCTTGCACATGAGGCGAGGAAGATAACATCTGATTTTTGTGCCAATTTGATTGTCAATGACAGGGTTGATGTGGCGCTTGCGGTAGATGCAGATGGCGTGCATCTGGGCTGGCAATCCCTTCCCCCTGGTATCGTGAGAAAACTTATTGGTCACGAAAAACTTATGGGTATCTCTACCCATAATCGTCAGGAGGCCTTACAAGCTCAGCTTCACGGGGCGGATTATATTACTTTTGGCCCCGTCTTTGATACGCCTTCAAAATCAGGGATTCTTGAGCCAACAGGGCCAGGGGAGATTCAAAAGTTAAAAAAAGAATTGAATATCCCCCTTATTGCTCTCGGGGGAATTCATGGAAAAAATGTTGACTCCGTTTTAAAAGGTGGTGCGGATGGCATTGCTGTTATTTCAGGTATTATGCATGCCAACGCGCCGGAAGAAGCAGCACGGCGTTTGTATGAGAAAATTGTAAAGTATGGGTCGAAATCAAAAATGGCAGATCTTTGACCGTAAAATAAATCTTAAATTCGAATAATAGAAATACGAAACAATAATGTTGAATTTAAATGTTTGATTTAAAAGATTAGTGAAGAGGAGACTATATGCAGCTATTGGAAAAAATACGTTTTGACGAAAAGGGGCTTATTCCATCAGTGATTGCGGATGCGGGCGATGGAAAGGTCCTTACGTTGTGTTATATGAATAAAGACGCGGTGACAAAAACAATTGAAACAGGCAAAATACATGTGTTTCGCCGTTCGCAGAACCGATTAATGATTAAGGGAGAAACTTCCGGACACATACAGCTGGTAAAGAGGGTGTTTTTTGATTGTGAGGGGAATTCGCTGGTTTTTATGGTTGAACAGCATGTAGCTGCCTGCCATGCAGGATACAAGACTTGCTATTACCGGGAATATATTCCCAGGACAGACAGTATTCAGATAACAGAGAAGAAGGTATTCGAGCCGGACAAGGTTTACAAAAGTTGAGGTAAAATTCATGGGAAAAAACTTGAAAACATATGTGATGAATGTTATATTTACGCTTTAATGGTAAGTTTTTTAGCCGTTTCTTAGATATTATCCTTATACTTTGCCTCATCCGATGGAGGGAAAAACATGTCTAAATTTAGTAAATATGCAAAGCTTTTCCTTTTGATAGCGTTTTTGGGAACTTCGGGGTGTGCTGAATTAAAAGAACTCAGAGATTTAAATAGAAGGCAGGCAATTACGATACGAGACCAATCCGAAGAACTTTCCCAGCTTAGGGGTCAGCTTTCTTCTCTGTCGGACAAACTCAAGTCAAACGAAGAAGAGATGAACAAGCTTAGAAAGCTTGCGAAGTCAATTGGTGAAGGTGTTTCTGTCAGGGATACCGTTGAAGGACCGGTGCTTCTTTTCCCGGAAAAAGTATTGTTTGATTCAGGAATGGCTACCATAAAACCGAATGGGGAAGTAGCGCTCCGCAAGGTTGCAAAGTTCCTTGGAGAAAACCCTGCAATTGCAATACGAATCGATGGTCACACGGATACTGACCCTATCATGAGGACAAAGCACCTGTGGGAATCAAACCACCACCTGTCTGCTGCGCGGTCGTTGAGTGTCTTTCACTTCTTAACAAAGAAGGAAAGTGTTGTAGAAAGCAGGATTCATATTGCCGGTTTTGGGCCCAATCGTCCCATAGCGTCCAATACGACCTCTGCCGGAAAGAAGCAGAATCGAAGGGTTGAGTTTTTAATTATAACGAAGGTGACTTCGCTGCCTCCTAAAGAAGTGTCGGCAACAGAGGGAGAATCAGTGCCAGCGGTTGAGGCATCTTCTCCATCTGAGGAACAATTAGAAGAATCGGCGCCTGTTGTAACTGAAGAGAGTGAAGAAAAATAAGTTGTTTGTGAAAATTAAGGGTTGTCCAGGTTGGCATATATCCGTTTTGTAGGCGAATACCGGATGTGAATTGTTTAATTTAATCCGGTGAAGTGTGCACGTTTGGACAGCCTTGTTGGTTGAGAATTTGTATTTACTTGAAAATTACAAGAAGATACGCCTAACCTGCGCATCCAAAATGCGCAAACCAAATTTCAGAACAACCCTTCTAAAAAGATACATCACTTCGCGGACTCTAAGAGTTGAATCAACGTAGTGAGTTTTTTTAATTAAAAGAGTCGTTTATTTATTGATTATTTTTATTCGTTTTGTGTTTTGATACTATGAAAAATGTACAGCAAAATCAATCTGGTGTGGTTTCAGAAATAAAAGATAAGAAGCAAATGAATCAGGGCGATAAGGAACGGTACGGGAGAGATGATTCTAACAGGGTTTGGCAATTTTTCTGTTCTGTCAAACTGGCGGTTGTGATTATTCTGGTAATGGTGGTGGCTTGCATTCTGGGTACGGTAATTGTGCAGGAAAAAACCATTGATGAATACACTGCGCGATATGGGTATGGGTTGGCAACCTTTTTCAAGGTAACGCAGTTAAATAATGTCTTCCATTCTTACTGGTTTTCAGTTCTTTTAGTGTTGCTCTGTGCAAACCTTATTTGTTGTACCATTAAACGGTGGAGAAATACGATCCTGCAGGCAGGGTTTATACTTACCCACTTGAGTATTATTTTGATCCTTGTTGGTGGTGTTATAAAACTACAGGTTGGCGTAAAGGGTGGTGTGAATGTGTATAAAGGTAAATCTGTTAATTACTTTCTTACACAGAGGCTCACGAGTCAGGGTAAAGTTGATTACATAAAGAAGGACTTGCCTTTTGAGATTGCTTTAGATGATTTTATATTGGAAAAAAACGAGCCGAAATTCCAGTTGGTCTCGTATGTAAAAAGTAAGGATCGTCAAAAGGTACTTGAGGCCAAGACCGGAAAGCGGTATCGGGTTCCTGGTTCTGATTATAAAGTGACTATTACAGACTATGTCCCGGACGCTGAATTAAAACAAGAACCTGTCAATACATCAGACAATGCTGATAATCCTGCCATCTTTGTGAAATTTTCAAGTTCCGGGAAAGTCGTTGCAGAGGGATGGCTCCTGGCATATGGACGCAACGCGTATGAAGATAAAAAGCAAAATCTGCGCATTGAATATAGCTGGCTTCCTTCACAGGCGGAATTAGACAAGTCTCTGAATTCTCTTGAAAGCAGTCAGGCTAAGGTCACTGCCGCTATAGCGGGTCAGCTTTACGATTATTCGCTGGAATTTAATAAAAGTTTTAAGATTGAAGGAACCGATTACACGATAAGAATGTTACAGTATGTGCTTAATTATGGTGACAGGAGGCCGCTTGAGGAACAACCGACAGATAATCCCGCAGTTCAGGTAGAAATTGCTGGTCATGAAGGCACGGAAACCCGATGGGTTTTTGAAAAATTTCCTGATTGGGATAAAATGCATCCGGCGAAATATCAAAAGTTGAAATTGACCTGTAGTGGAATTGCCAGCGCATTTATGGCAAAAAATACCGTGAGAATATTGCATGCGCCGGAAGGCAAGCAGCTCATTGTATTTATTAAGGATAAAAAGATTGTAGAAACTGTACCCTGGGAATTAGAGAAAAAGTATACCGTTAAAGATACCGATCTCCAGGTATTGGTTTCCAGCTATTTTCCGTCCTTTGATTTCAAAAAAGAAGTGATAAAAAAATCAGACCAGGTGGGAACTCCCGCTATCTGTGTTACCATGGACGGACCAAACGGAAAAGTTACCGACTGGTTATTTGCAAACAACCAGTATGCAACCTGGTATCCGGATAATAATCTTGCGCTTGTGTATGAACCAACGGGTGAAACAATAAAGCATTTTATTAGTAAACTGCATATTGTGGACAATGGTCAGACCGTGGCAGAAAAGGCTATTAAAGTGAATGACCCTCTGAAGTATAAAGGGTATGCCATTTATCAATCAAGTTACGATCCGGAGGCTGGCTCTTTTTCTGGATTGCAAATTGTTAAAGATCCTGGTATTCCCGTAGTTTTTTCAGGTTTTGGAACATTGTGTTTTGGCGTCATATTTATATTTTATATTAAGCCTTTTCTCAGGAAAAAACAGAAAAAAGAAGTGAAAGAGGTGGAGGAATAACATGAGTTTAATGAATATTGCGTTAATTGTATACATATTTGCTTCTGTAGCTTACATAGTAAGAGAAATTTGGAGATCTTCCGTCACAAAATGGGTGTCTCTTGGTTTACTCATTTTGGCATTTTGTTTTAATCTGGCGATGGTGGCAACGCGCTCTATAGAAGCAGGACACCCGCCTTTTTCTAATTTGTATGAATCTTTAGTTTTTTACGCTTGTTGTACGGCCTTTGTTTACATTGTATTTGAATTTGTTTACAATTTCAGGATCGTAGGGGCATTGGCAGCTATTTTGTCGATGTTAATATTGTTCTATGCAACGCTTCAGGATGATACCATACGGCCCATTATGCCTGCATTAAAGAGTAACTGGATGTTGATCCACGTGGTTACTTATATGCTCGGTTATGCGGCTTTTGGAATTGCATTTGTGACCAGTATTATATTTTTGGTAACCAAGCCCTTTGTTATAAAGACAAAGGGTGATGCCGGTTTGGAAGGAAAAGAAATATTACCCCGGAATTTTGACAAATTGAGTTATAAAATTGTTGCCTTTGGTTTTCCCTTCCTTACCCTGGGTATGATTACGGGCGCTGTGTGGGCAAAAAAGGCATGGGGTGACTACTGGTCATGGGACCCCAAGGAAACCTGGTCTTTAATTACCTGGCTTGCATATCTCGTTTACTTGCACACGCCGCTTATTTTACCGAAAATGAGCATTAATAAATCGAAGGCGTCCGTAATGTTATCGATTTGGCTGCTCGTCGCGTTTGGTATTGTAAACTTTACCTTTATGGGACTAAGCTATTTACCTTCGGCAGAAGATAGTGCTCACGTTTATGGTTCTAAATAGTTTATAGAGAACCATGGTCAGGAAAGAATAGGCATGTCAATGTCAAGGGCGCATGTTTATGTCTCTGGAAAGGTGCAGAGTGTGTATTTCCGTGCTTCTACGCGAGATAAGGCGCTTATGCTGGGAATCAGGGGATGGGTGAAAAATTGTATGGATGGCGGCGTAGAAGCCGTCTTTGAAGGTGAAAAAGACGCCGTTGATAAAATAGTAACCTGGTGTAAAAGCGGACCGCCGGGTGCGCTCGTTAAAAAACTTGATGTATACAGTGAATCATATACCGGAGAATTTAAAGAATTTTCCATAGCGTACGAATATGCTTGATGTGGTTACTACGAATTCAGGTATTATTGTATCCATCAAAACACAACCTGGCGCTAGCAGAAACCGTATTGTTGGCGAATACGGGGGGCGTTTAAAACTGGCTGTTACTGCGGCGCCGGAAAAGGGGAAGGCAAATAAGGCGGTCATTGAATTGCTTGCCGACACGCTCCACATTCCTGAATCTTCAATCCATATCATTTCAGGCGAATCATCGCGGGATAAGAGATTCATGATTGAAGGATTATCTTCTCTGGATATACAATCGTTGCTGAATCCTTAATCAATACCTCAAAAGGAAATTATCATGTCAATGGATTACAAAAAAACACTTAACTTGCCCACTACATCATTTCCCATGAAGGCAGACCTGATCAGGAAAGAACCTGATATTCAAAAAAAATGGGAAAAAGATAAACTCTACGAGCAGGTGCGTAATGCCCGCTCCGGAAGGGAAAAATATATCCTTCACGATGGACCTCCCTATCCGACCGGTGAATTGCACATCGGCACTGGTTTAAATAAGATAATCAAAGATTTTATCGTTCGTTTTTACACAATGAAGGGATATGATGCGCCTTATGTGCCTGGCTGGGATTGTCATGGACTGCCCATCGAACATCGTGTGATGCAGGAAATTGGAGAAGAAATCAAAAACCTGACAAAACCGGAAATAAGAAAACGGTGTAAAAAATACGCAGAAAAATTTGTAAAACTTCAAAAGACACAGTTTAAGGCGTTGGGTGTCAGTGGCGATTGGGATAATCCATACCTGACATTTGATCCTAAATATGAAGCGGGTATTATTGAGGTTTTCGGGAAACTGGTGGAGCATGGGTACATCTATCGGAGCAAAAAACCTATTCATTGGTGCATGAAGTGTCAGACTGCTCTTGCCGAGGCAGAGCTTGAATATAATAATGAATCAAGCCCATCTATCTATGTAAATTTCAAACTCCAGGATAATATTGGCCGTTTCTTCAAAGGCGCTGATAGTAAAGATGCATACGTCATGATCTGGACAACCACCCCGTGGACACTTCCTGCAAATCTTGCTATAGCGGTTCACCCTGATCATGAATATGTCGCCGTCCGTTATATAAATCCAAAGACACAAAAGCAGGAAATTACTATCATTGCTGATAAACGCGCCGACCTCGTTATGTCAACATTAGGTATCAAAAATTATGAATGTCTGGGGAATGTACAAGGACGTTCGTTAGAAGGTATAAAATATCATCATGCTTTTATGCATAGAACCGGTTCTGTTGTGCTGGCGGAGTATGTGACCTTATCGGATGGAACGGGTTGTGTGCATACTGCGCCAGGCCATGGACAGGAAGACTATATTACCGGTATAAAATATCATCTTCCCATATTAAGTCCTGTGGATGCAACAGGCATATTCACGGATGATGCAGGGGAATTTGCCGGAAAAAATATCAAAGAAGGAAATGTCTTTATAACAAACAGATTAGAAGCGAATGGGGCGTTGCTGTATAAAACGGATTATACCCATTCTTATCCCCATTGCTGGCGTTGTAAGTCGCCCGTTATTTTCCGGGCAACGGAACAATGGTTTGTCAGTCTTGATCATAACAATTTGCGTCAAAAATTGCTGGAAGAGATAAAACAGACAAAATGGATCCCTTCCTGGGGCGAGAGCCGTATGGCAAAGATGATAGCTGACCGCCCTGATTGGTGCATCTCCCGGCAACGTTCGTGGGGAGTGCCTATTCCTGCCTTTTATTGTGTAGATTGCCGCCAGGAACTAGTAAATACTACCACCGTAGATTTTGTAAGGGATAAATTTGAGAAAGAAGGCGCTGATGCATGGTTTTATAAGGAGGCATCACACTTTTTGCCCCCCGAAACTCAATGTTCCCGCTGTGGTGGGAAAAAGCTGGAAAAGGAAATGGACATCTTTGACGTCTGGTTCGAGTCGGGATCGAGTCATCATGCCGTTTTACATAAGCGTAATGAATTAGCATACCCGGCAGATCTCTATTTAGAAGGGACAGACCAGCATCGTGGATGGTTTCAGCTCTCACTGGTTCCATCGGTCGGAGCATGGAAGAGAGCGCCCTTCAAATCCGTTTTAACCCACGGATTTGTTGTTGATGAGAAGGGCGAAAAGATGTCAAAATCCCTCGGCAATTTCATATCGGTTGAAGACGCCTTGAAAGAATTTGGAGCGGATGTGCTGAGGCTGTGGACGTCATCAATGGATTATCAAAACGATATGAGTGTCTCCCGTGCCTTAATTGAGAGATGCGCAGACGCCTATCGCCGTGTCCGCAATACCTTCAGATATTTGTTAAGTAATCTTTATGATTTTGATCCCGGTGTAAATACAAAGTCATATAATGAGTTGCTTGAAATAGACCGATGGGCGTTGCATAAAACGCAGGAATTAATAAAAAATGTCACCTCGGCTTATGAGTCGGTGCAGTTCCACAAGGTTTTTCACTATATTTACAATTTTTGTTCAGTGGAAATGAGTGCATTTTACTTAGATATCCTGAAAGACAGATTGTACACATTCCCTAAAAATTCCCGTGAACGGCGTGCTGCTCAAACAGTATTGTATCAAATCCTGTTGAATCTGGTTAAATTGTCCGCCCCTATTATCGTCCATACGGCAGAAGAGGTATGGAATGCAGTTCTTTTTAAAGATGAGCATGTCGGGAGTATTCATTTAACAACATTCCCACAGGTTACTCCTCAATGGGTAGATGATTCATTGAATGAAAAATGGGAAAAGTTGATTAATATAAGAGTTGATGTGTCGCGGGAGCTCGAGAAGATGCGTGCTGCCAAACTGATTGGCAATTCGCTGGAGGCGTCTGTATATCTTTACACGGAAAGCGATACCCTCTATCAATTCCTCAAAGGCTATGAAACCGACCTGTCGATGATATTCATTGTCTCTGAAACAAAGCTGGGGAGAAATATATCATCCAAAGCAGTAAAAGGTGAACTCAACCCCGATCTCTGGATTGAGTGCGGCGTATCGCAACATCAGAAGTGTGAAAGGTGCTGGAATTTTAGAGAGGATGTCGGCTTGAACAAAGAATATTCCACAATATGTGAAAGGTGTGTAACGGCGGTTCAATAATTTTGATAATTAAAATACATTGAGCACTGATCAAAAAATTTGTAAAACTCAATACCTTGGCGAAGTAAGAGAACTGGCAAACAAACTTCATGCCGAAGGCAAAGCCTGGAAAGGGGAAGCCTTTGGGTGGTCTGCTGAGTATACCCCTCAGCGTCCGGAACCCCCGCTTGATTCTAAAATGACCTTTACGCCTGCCGATTTTTGCATAGGCGAAAGTGGCCTCTGGTTCTTTTCCCTTATGTGGGAACACGGTCGGGGGCAAAAGCCTGTAGAACTTCTGGACGACCGAATGAAACAGGTTGTCTGAGAATTGACTTTTTCGTGAATTCTCATGTCATAAGTCCTTACAAAGCAATATCAGAATTTTAGCAATTTCTCATTCACGGAAAGCCTGGAAAGATTTGACCCCTCCGCCTTCTTTTTTCAAATCAATTCAAGACATTTTCTTTAGATAACTCATTACTATTTTAGGAAACTCTCTGGTATTTATTGGTTTTGAAATATATCCCGTACAGCCCGCTCTTAGTATTTTTTCTTCGTCTCCCTTCATTGCATGAGCCGTGAGCGCAACGATAGGGATATCGGCAGTAATTGTATCTTTTTTCAATATTCTTGTAGCATCCATTCCATCTATTCCCGGCAGTTGAATATCCATAAGGATTAAGTCTGGTTTCATCGTGTTTGCAAGTTCAATCCCCATTTGGGAGTCTTCTGCCTTTAGTGTGAGAAATCCATGTAATTCCAGGAGGTCAGATACAAGTTCCAGATTCATTGGATTATCATCTATTATAAGAATTTTTTTTCCTGACATTTCTTCTCCTTCTTTATATTCTTTCTCTCTCTTTTGTTTTTCCTGTTTGCATGTTTTTAATCTTTTCAATATGCATCAGCAATTCTTCTTTAGAAAATTTACCCTTTTGTGCAACGAGTTCCACCTTCTGCCGTAATTTAAAATAATCCTCCTCTACAAGGTCTTTAGCCGTAAAGATGATGATAGGTACGTTCTTCGATATGTCATGTTTTTTTAATTCATCAACGACATCAAAACCGTCTATTTCCGGCATCATGAGGTCGAGAATGATCAGGTCAAAATTTTTCTTAACGGCAAGGTTAATCCCCTCGCGTCCGCTAAAAGCCTTCCCAACGCGATAACCCCGGCTTTCTAAAATGGTGGATACCATATCTACCGTTACGCGCTCATCGTCAATAACCAAAATGTCCATTGGCCTGCCTTCTGGTTTTATCGTTAAACCATAGTATTCTAATTTCCTGAGAAGTTCTTCTCTATTGACCGGCTTCATAAGATAATCAATGGCTCCAAGGCTAAACCCATGTTCCTTTTCGTCAAGAATTGAAACGATAATAACCGGTACGTTTTGAGTTTCCGGTATTTCTTTTAATTTCTTTAAAACGTCCCAGCCGCTCTTTTGGGGGAGGATAATATCCAGAGTTATTGCCATGGGTCTTAGTTCTTTCGCTTTTGTAATAGCTTCGTCTCCATTAAAAGCCGTTTCAACTTTGTATCCTTTCTGGGTAAGAAAAATTTTTAATAATTCACTGGATTTGGGGTCGTCTTCTACCACTAAAATGAGAGAATTTTTCCCCTCTTGTTCCCGTTCTTTTAATAGGATTATCTCTTCGGCAGGTGTCTTGCTTATGGGTTTCAAAGGGATGGTAAAGGTAAAGGTGCTTCCTTTTCCATATTCGCTTTTGACCCATATTTTCCCGCCGTGCATTTCCACAAACTTCCTGGATAGCGCAAGTCCCAGTCCGGTTCCACCATACTCGCGGGCTGTTTTACTATCGATTTGCTGGAATTTTTCAAAGATGCGACCTATGTTTTCCTGCTTTATTCCGATGCCCGTGTCGGAAACCGATATTTGCGCATATCCATTTACACTCCGTATACCCACAGTAATTTTGCCTCCTTTTGAGGTAAATTTTACCGCGTTGCTCAGGAGATTAAGCAAAATTTGTTTGAATTTCTGCTTGTCAGCGCCAAGAGAAATTACCCGTTCATCTGTTTCTATGCTAAAGAGAAGATTCTTTTTGTCTGCTTGCGTCTTTATAAGGGACTTGACATCCTGTAATATCTCAGGCAGAGAAAATTCCTCATACTGCAATTGCATTTTTCCGGCTTCTACCTTGGATAAATCAAGGATGTCGTTAATCAATTGTAAAAGGTGCATTCCGCTGGTATGAATATTTTGAGCATATTTCTTCTGTTTTTCATTCAGTGTGCCAAACGACTGGTCCTCAAGCACTTCAGAGAAACCAATTATGGAATTGAGCGGTGTTCTCAGCTCATGAGACATATTTGCGAGAAACTCTGATTTTGCACGATTTGCCATATCAACTTCCCGATTCTTTTCTTCAAGCGCCATCTGCTGTACGCGCAATTCTTCTGCCTGACTATGCAACTCCTCATTTTGTGAAGCCAATTCTTCGTTCTTTTGTTGAAGTTCTTCCGTTTGCCTTTGGATAAGCTGATATGCTTGCAAGTTACTTATGGCTACTGCCAATTGCTGACTTACGATATTTACAAATTCAATCACCTCGTCAGGATAATCTTTTAGACTCGCTAATACCAAAACCCCCAGTAACCTTTCCTGAAGAATAATAGGAAAGCAGCCTATGCTGCGGGGTACAGCATCTCCTATGCCACTTCTTATTTTAAAGAGAGTATCTGCAGGAATATCCCTGATTAGTATATACTTCTTTTCCTGTGCAACCTGTCCGGGAATGCCTATGCCTAGTCCAAATATTTTCGATTTTACATCGTTATCATAAATCGAGTAGCCGCTACCCATTTTGAGCATACGTTCTTTCTCATCGTATAGATATATAATCCCTGCCTGCGAGTCGGTAAAGGAGGATATCTTATTCAGACTCTCTGATAACAATTTCTCTGTTCCCATTGAGGTATTAATTATTGTCACAATCTCATTATACGCCAGTTCGAATTCCTGTTGCTTTTTCAAATCCTTATTAGTTGCCTCCAGTGCATAGGTGCGCTCTTCGACCTTTCTTTCCAAGCTTTCATATAATTCCCTGAGTTTCACCGTCATCACAGAAAAAGACCTCGACAAAATACCTATTTCACCACGGGTATTTTCGACGTCCAATTTTACCTTCAGATCACCTGTGCTTATTTTTTCAGAAGCAAGGGCGAGTTTCACGAGTGGCTTTGTAATTCTGATACCACTGAAATAGGCAATTGCCGCAACGCCCAGTATCGTGGCGATACCCAGGTACAATACCCGGTTTCTTAGACCAGTGAGTGGTAAAAATGCCTCACTGGCATCAATCTTGGACACCAAACCCCAATTGCCAGCGGCAATATGGCGATATGCCGCTAGCACCGCTACCCCACGGTAGTCATTTGTTTCTATAATACCATCCTGCCCGCTTGTGCCTAAAAGTATTGGCAACCCGTGTTCAGAATGTATCGATAGTTTAAGCTTAAGCGCCGCATCGGGGTCAAACCTCAGACTATTTAAAAAAACCACATCATCACCGATTCTCTTTCCCAAAAGTATCTCGCCTGTCTTGCCTAGCCCTGAATAATCCGTTAAAATTTCAGTAATGACAACCGCCTTTATAGTAACAACCACTACCCCTTGTGGTGTATTATTTGTTTCATCAATTATGGGCGCTGCAATCGTATATACAGGTTTCTTTTCTTTTGTATCCGGTTCAAAATGAAAATCCTTCAGGTAAAGGCCTTTCATCCCATTCATGAAGACATCGTTCTTAGAAAGGTCTTTCCCTAAATTCTTATCATGTGTAGATGCAACAATTTTTCCATTTGCATCGATAATGGAGACTCTATAAAATGATCCAACGATTTCCGATTGATGTCTTAAGGCTTTTTTCATATCTGCTTTAAGTTGATATGTATCAGGGTATTTCTGATTTATTTTCTCCAAAGCCTTGATGTAGAGATGATTATGGGCAATCAACAGTAACTGTTCCTGGCGTAGTTTTAAGAGTTGTGTGATATGGTCTTTTTTGGCAGTGGCTAGTGCAGTAAGTTCGCTGTAAATCTTCCGTTGCAGGTCTATTTTAGCTGAACGATAAGTCAAATAACTGATAATACCAATCGGCACTATTGAAGTGGCCAAAAATAGCATCATCAGTTTCTTCCATAGAGCGCCCCCTACCAATTCTTTCGTGTTCATGGCATATATTCCTCACATTTTGTTCTCTTATGACTTTTATAATTTTTGATAAATCTTGCACATGCACTCTCTGCAGGTAAAATCTTTTTGCATATCTATAGGTAATGTTTCCGCTTCTCCTAGCACCAGATAACCTCTTTTATTTAGCAC
This sequence comes from uncultured candidatus Brocadiaceae bacterium, assembly GCA_964370795.1. Taxonomy (GTDB): domain Bacteria; phylum Planctomycetota; class Brocadiia; order Brocadiales; family Brocadiaceae; genus JAHFOW01. The sequence continues at coordinate 18,900 of CAYJME010000002.1, read as the reverse complement.
GGTTTCAAGATGACTGAGTACCTTTCTCTGAAGTTCTCTGGAAAAATAGATAAGCGCATTCCTGCATAAAATAAGATCAAAATTAGCAAAGACACTCCTTGGTGGGGCTATAAACTTTTCAGATGTCAGATCGTGAAAACTAAAATCAACCAATTCTTTAATAGATTCCCTGATCTTGTAATTCCCATTATGAGAGAAATACTTGTCCATGAACCTTTTCTTTACCTCTAAAACACTGGACTCCTGGTATTCCCCAATCTTTGCCTTATTCAGGGCATTGCGATCAATATCGGTTGCATATATGGTTACACGATAATCTTTTAATTGCTCTCCCAGTAGTTCGGACAGCAGAATGGCAACGGAGTAAGGTTCCTCGCCCTGAGCGCATCCGGCGCTCCATGTCCTTATATACGTTTCGCCGTGCTGCGCTTTATAGGCGATCATTTCAGGCAAAACAACTTTATAAAGGAGTTCAAAGGCCAATGGGTCTCTGAAAAAATGACTTACATTTATGAAGAGGTCGTCGAAGAGTTTCTCGTATTCATTCGCATCAACATCCAGAGTTCTTGTATACTCCAGATATGTTTTAGCCCCGGTCGTGGACAATCTCCTGGCTAATCGGCGTCTCAGCATATCGGTATTATACTGTCTGAAATCGACCCCTCTTTCTTCATATATTTTCGTCAGGAGCTGCCTTAATCCATCGTTGTCACTTTTCATATCACTTAACGGTTTTTGTCTCATACATGATCTGCCGAAGGAATTCCGGGTACTCGTGAGAGGCAATCTTGTTTTTTTGAAGGGTATCACCCATTTTAAATTTTTTCTGTATCGCAAAGATACTATCAAGATTCTTGAAAAATAGATCGATAAGGTTTGGGTCAAAATGTTTGCCACTTCCTTCCTTCATAATCTCCAGGGATTTTTCATTCGAAAATGCCTCTTTATATGGACGCTTACTTGTCAATGCATCATAGACATCGGCAACAGCGCAAATGCGTCCTGGAAGTGGAATATTTTCTCCCGCCAGCCCTTTCGGGTACCCGCTGCCATCCCACTTTTCATGGTGCGACAGGGCAATAATTTCGCCTGGCTGCAGTAATTCAGAGGGGGAGTTATCAAGAATATAGCCTCCAATAGTGGTATGCTGCTTCATTATTTCCCATTCTTCAGGGTTGTGTTTGCCGGGTTTCAGAAGGATGTGATCCGGTATGCCTATCTTGCCGACGTCATGCATTGAACTGGCATAATAAACAACCTCGGTCTCCTGTGGGGTTAGTTTGAGCGCCTTTGCCAGGAGTGCACAGTAACCGCTCATACGCTTAATGTGGTCAGCGGTATCCTCGTCTTTGTATTCAGCAGCTATTACAAGCCGATTGATTGTGTCCAGATGTGCCTGATAGATTTTGCGGTGAGCCTCTATTTTTTCTGAAATGACAGTGCGTAAATCTGCAGTTCTTTTTTCAACCTTGTCTTCCAATTCTTTCTGATACTGTTTTACAGTGTCCTGGTGCTCCTTCATCTTGAGGAGTGATATTGTACGCACTGTGAGTTCTGTTTTATCAATAGGTTTTGAAATGAAATCATTGGCGCCAACTTCAACGGCCTTTATCCGATCTTCTTTGCTCGTCAGGGCGGTCACCATAACGACAGGTAAGTCGCTATAGGGGGAGGTGCTTCGAATCTTGCGTGTTACTTCAAATCCATCCATACCAGGCATCATCGCGTCTAATAACACCAGGTCGATATCCAAACTCAGTTTGCCCAGTGCGTCAAACCCATCTATGGCAACTTCGGTTTCATAACCCAAGGCTTCCAGCATTGCCACCAAGAGATCCCGGTTTTGCTCATCGTCATCTACAACAAGGATTCGTTTTGGTTTATCCATTTTCTCCTCCTCCTGTATGTTTTGTGGTTTGCATTTGGGCGGGGAATGAACCACCCGCACTTCGCATCCCGGTTCGTTTGGGTTAGGAATTATCTTGTACGATGAATTCCTTATGTCCTGCAACATATTTTGGCTTTATTTACATTATACAAATTTCCCGGATTGAAGTTGTAATATTTTTGTTATCATATTTTCCAGCATCAAATTAATGTTGGCATTTGCATCAAGATATTCCAGGGATGTCTTTATTATATGGATAATTTGGAAGAGCATATCCTCTGAAAACGAAGCGCTCTTTGATAATAATGTATCCCGCCAATCCGTATGATAGACAGGCAAATTGCGCCCGCCAATTTTACACACGAGCAAATCCCGATAATAGAGAAGGAATGAAAATAGAAGTTCTTTGACAAAGGCGCGTTTTTCTTCTAAAACATCTAAATCCTGGATATGCCATTCACTGATTAATTCTTTTGAAAACGTCAAATTATCATCGGGTTTTAAGGTAAGAAGGTGGTCGACAAGCCAGTTTTTCTTTTCAAGGGCGCCTGAGTCTGAAAGTAGTGCGGCTCTTTCCACGCTGCCATTTGATATGAATGCCAGTCGCTCTGCTTGTTTATGCTCCAGGTGTAAATTGTTTATGAGGATGTCTTTTACTACCTGTATCGATAAAGGTGAAAACCGGATTATTTGACAGCGTGACCGTATCGTATCTTTAACAGATTCCAGGGAGGTTGCAATGAGGATGATGAGGGCGTAGGCAGGCGGTTCTTCCAGGGTTTTGAGCAAACAATTGGATGATGCCTCATTCATCCTGTCTGCCGACTGGATGATTACCATTTTATGTTTTGATTCCAGGGGTTTGACGTTTAAGACCTCCTGGAGATATTTAAGTTGTTCTATTTTTATTACCCGGCTATTTTTTTCCGGCGATATCAGAAATAAATCGGAGTAATTGTTATTGTCAATTCGCTGACATATATTGCAAGTATCGCACGCATCCGGATCAGGGCGCTGACAAAAAACCGCCTTTGCCAATTCTCTGGAGAATAGGGTCTTTCCAACGCCTTCCTGACCGGTAAAAATATAGGCATGAGATAAACGGCTCTTGGTGATTACGTTTCTAAATAATTCTACAATGCGGTTTTGACAGGAAATGTTTTTAAAAGACATGCATTAAATTTCATGTATAATGAGGCTGTCCAAAAGCCATATCGCTCATGAACGTATGAATTTATTTAAAGGAGAATGAAAATATATCCTGGTATAAATACGAAAATATTCGACAAAAAAACTGAATGAAATTTTACTTTTTGGACAGCCCTGTAATTGAATTAAAGAAATATTCTGGAATGGAGAGGAAATTTAATCCTCATCATCCTCATCTTCTTCTTCCTCAGCATCTTCTTCCTCCTCTTCGTAATCCTCGTCTTCTTCGTCCTCTTCTGTTTCAACATATGCTATGATGTCGCCCACCTTTACCACATCGCCCTCCTGTGCAAGTATTTCAACCAATCTACCAGATACTGGCGCCGAAACGTTGAATGTTGTTTTTTCCGTGATCATCTCGACAAGGTCTTCCCCTTCTTCAACCTCTTCGTCTTCTTCTACGTACCAAAACGAAACCGTTGCCTCGTCTCCGTTATTTCCCTCCACGTCTGGGAATTCTACTTCAACTCTCATATAGTTTCTCCTTAATTATCAAAGCAATTGCACCGCAAATTACACAAATTCCTTTAAAATTAAAGGAGTTGAATTATACTTAACGATAATTTGCTTGTCAAGCATCAAGCAAATATCAATAAAATATCGAAAACGGGGGGTTTTTATTTGTGATTAACACGTTCTTAAACCGTTTACTAATAAAGATATAAAATAACTTGACTTGATGAAAAATATAGGATAAAATTTCGGGAAATTTAAAGCTCGATAGTGTTCAGCCTGGGTTATTTATTTCAGGTTTTGTAAAAGGTTGAGAAGGTTTAATCTAAGAAAATGTCATTCATGGTAAGTAATTTTTCAATTCAGAACAGTTGGAAAAATGAACAAAAAACAGCATATCATATGGATTTCTATAGTTTTCTTGTAAGATTTGTTTTTTTTCATATACGATGTGTTGTTTTACGTTTTGCTGACGGTCGTTTCCGGACAATTCTTGTGGACTTCGAAGAAAGATTCTTGCGTAGGTACTGTATGGTTACTTTGGGATGCAAGGTATTAAAATGGTGGTTTAACTGGTACACTGCTGTTACGCTCCTCAGGTATATTAATCATTACTGTGATGCCGTATGTAAGTACTTTTTTTTAAAAAGAAATCTTCCCCGGATCCCGTCTGTTCAACCCCTGTTCTGTTCAACCCGACATTTCGATTAGGTTTCACCTCATCCAAAGTATCAATTTGTTGTATTTTCTCGACCTTTCCCATTTAATAGAAAACGGTTATTTTTTATTCATTTCTGGAGGATGATCCCGACAAATCGGTTCATAATCATAAAATGCTGCTGTTCCAAATATTGATGTACATCCTTCTTCCGGTAGGCGTTGGTATTGGCTACTTCATTTGTATTGTTGTTTCCAAGAAAAAACAATTAGCCAGCGAAAGGAGGATTAAGGAACTTTTAGAAGAATCCCAACGTGAGGCCGAAAGGATCAAGAAGGAGGCAGAACTTGCCACGAAAGCCGAGTTGTATCAACGCAGGGAGTCATTTGAAAAGGAAACTCAGGAAACCAAGATGGAGTTGCGGTTACAGGAAAAAAGGCTTAGCAAAAGGGAAGATAACCTTGAGCGTAAGATGGAATTACTCACCAAGAAGGAAAGGTACATCGATACCCTCACGGCTAATTTTGCACTGAAGGAAAAAAAGCTTGACGAAAAGAAACAGGAACTGGAAAAGGCTATAGATGAGCAAAATAAGGCGCTTCTTAAAATGGCCGATTTATCAAAAACGGAGGCCGAAAAACTTTTATTGGGCCGGCTAGAAAAGGAGCTGGAAATAAAATGTTCCGAATTGATTGTGCACAAAATTAACGAGGCAAAGGAAAATGCGGAACAAACGGCCGTATCATTAATTAGTACCGCAATCCAGCGATGCGCTGCGACCCATACGGCAGAAAACATTGTCAGCGCCATTGAGCTTCCGAATAATGAAATGAAGGGGCGCATTATCGGGCGTGAGGGCAGGAATATTCGTGCATTTGAAAAGGCGACAGGTATAGACGTTATTGTAGATGATACCCCCGGCGTAATCGTACTTTCCGGTTTTGATAGTGTCCGCCGTGAAATAGCCCGGCAATCTATGGAAAAATTGATTATTGATGGCAGAATTCACCCGGCACATATCGAAGAGGTTGTGAAAGAAACGGAAAAGGAAATTGAACAAATTATCCAGGAAACGGGTAAACAAACATGCTTTGAATTAGGGATTCATAATATACACCCGGAAATAATAAAACTTCTTGGCCGGCTTAAATACCGGACAAGTTATGGGCAAAATCAGTTGCAGCATTCCATCGAAGTGAGCAACCTCATGGGTATTCTTGCCGGTGAACTGAAGCTTGATGTTGCATTGGCCAAGCGATGCGGCTTGTTGCATGATATTGGTAAGGCAATCGGCCCTGAGATGGAAGGCACGCATGCGATAGCAGGCGCCGACCTTGCGAAACGCTATGACGAAAGACCGGAAGTCGTGAATGCAATTGGCGGGCATCATGAGGAAAAACCTGTCGAGTCTGTTTATACTGTGCTGACGAGCGCCGCAGACGCTATTTCTGCCGGCAGGCCGGGAGCGAGAAGAGAAACCCTTGAGAAGTATATCAAACGCCTCGAGAAACTCGAAAGTATTGCCACCGCTTTCAGCGGGGTTGAGGGTGCCTATGCCATTCAGGCGGGAAGAGAGATACGAGTCCTGGTGTGTCCTGAAAAGGTAAATGACAAGGTTGCCGCCAAGATGTGCTATGACATAGCGAGGGAAGTCGAAGAACAACTGGAATATCCAGGAGAAGTTGTTGTTACCGTTATCCGGGAGACCCGCTTCGTTGAACACGCCAAGTAGTGTATGCAAAAAGATTTTGATGTAATTGTGGTTGGCGCCGGACATGCCGGCTGTGAGGCTGCCCTTGCCTCTGCCCGCATGGGAATGAGAACGGCGCTGCTCACCATTAACCTCGATACTATTGCGCAAATGTCGTGTAATCCTGCTATCGGCGGTCTTGCAAAGGGCCAGTTAGTTCGGGAGATTGACGCCCTCGGCGGCGAGATGGCAAAGGTTACCGATGAAACATCAATCCAGTTCCGTATGCTCAACACCAAAAAAGGCCCCGCTGTCCATTCCCCCCGTGCCCAGGCCGATATAAAGGCCTACCAGTTATCCATGAAAAAGAGGTTGGAACACCAGGCTAATCTTTTTTTAAGACAGGAAATTGTTGATAGCCTTATGGTACGTGATGGAAAAGTAATGGGTATCATAGGTCAAAGTGGCTTAAAATACGAAACAAAGACCGTCATCCTTACTACGGGTACGTTTTTAAAGGGATTGATTCATATTGGCGAGTATATTACATCGGGTGGACGGATTGGGGAACTTTCATCGGAAAAATTGTCGGATTCTTTGCGAAAGCTTGGGTTCGAGGTAGGGCGTCTCAAGACGGGAACGCCGCCGCGTCTCAATGGCCGGACAATACATTATGAAACACTTACTCCCCAGCATGGCGATGAAAATCCGCAACCATTTTCCTTTTCCACGGAAAAAATTGACCGGTTGCAGGTTCCCTGCTATATAACATACACGAATCCGGACACCCACAAGATTATTACGGCAAACCTGAACCGTGCGCCAATGTACTCGGGTCAGATTAAGTCCATTGGGCCTCGCTATTGTCCGTCTTTGGAAGATAAAATTGTACGGTTTTCAGGAAAGGAACAACACCAGATATTTTTAGAGCCGGAAGGACTTGACACCCTTGAGGTTTATTGTAACGGGATTTCCACGAGCATGCCCCATGATGTACAGGAGGAAATCGTTCACTCAATAAAAGGCTTAGAAACCGCAGAGATTGTGCGATATGGCTATGCCATTGAGTATGACTTTGTGCCGCCCATACAACTCAAACCGTCTTTAGAAACGAAACTAATAGAAAACCTCTTTCATGCAGGCCAAATTAACGGGACGTCCGGTTACGAAGAAGCCGCTGCTCAGGGCATTATGGCGGGTATCAATGCGGCGTTGAAAATTCAGGGGAAAGAACCGTTTATCCTGGATCGTTCCGAGGCGTATATTGGCGTGCTTGTTGATGACCTTGTTACCAAAGGTACACAAGAGCCGTATCGCATGTTTACCTCGCGCGCAGAGTACCGGCTACTCCTGAGGCAGGATAACGCAGACAGGCGGTTGATGAAATACGGATACCGCTACGGACTTATTTCCGACCAGCAGTGGCAAAAATTAGTCGAAAAGGAATGCGCGATTTCCGGGATGCTCACGTATTTAAATAAAAAAATGACAGGGCCTGACACATTAGCAAAAATATTGAGCCGGCCCGATCGAACCTTTGAAGATATCGTCAATATGGACGATTATCTTCGTCAACAACACATATCAAGGGAGGTAAAAGAACAGGTAGAGATTGAGGTAAAATACAAAGGGTATATAGAAAGGCAGCAGCAGCAGATAGAAAAGTTTAAAAAGATGGAAGATTACAAAATTCCATCATGGATTGATTATGATAGCGTCCCCGAATTGAGAAAAGAAGCACGCCAGAAGCTTTCCCGGATACAGCCCATTTCTTTAGGACACGCCTCCCGCATCTCCGGTGTTTCCCCTGCGGATATTTCCATACTTATGATCTATCTTGCAGGAAAGACAAAAAACAAAAAATAGTTAGTAAGCACTATTGTCGATAAATAATTTAATTGCATAGGAATTTCAAAGTTTTTGGCAGGAGCCAACTCCTGTTTGGCGACAGGGCACATGCGCATGCCGTCTTATATTGCCAGTTGCCGTCAGGAGACGGCTCCTACCACAGGACAATTAAAACTGCAAGTCGCCGAAGGCCTCTTTTACTCAGAATAAGCATAGAGAAGCATCGAGGAAATTGCAATGGCTGCAGTCTCAATTCTTAACGTCGAATGGCCTATGCTGACGGGAATACATCCACGCTCCTTTGCCATAATTACTTCGTTATGGGTAAATCCGCCTTCCGGTCCAACAAGGCAAAGTATCATTTTTGCCTGCTGGTGTTCGTGGAGTGCCTTTTTTAGGGTTATGGTATCTGTTTCTGTACATGCAATAAGCGCCAGGTCATAACACCCCACTGTTTTTATGAAATCGGCGAATGGCATTGCCGCTTCTATCTGAGTCAACAGGTTTCGTTTGCACTGTTTGGACGCCTCAATTACGATCTTATCCCATCGTTCAATCTTCTCTGTGGATTTCCCGCCGATATCTACGACGCTTCGTTCGCAGGAAAGGGGAATCAATGTCTTTACGCCCAATTCTGCGCATTTCTGGATTAAGAATGTGGAGTGTTTTCCCTTGGGGACGGAAAAGGCGATGGTAATTTCAATGAGCGCTTCTCTATCGACGAGGCGGGTTTGTTCAATAAATACTTTTAATTTATCTTTTAATATTTCTTGAATATGTCCAAAGTACTCATATCCCTTTCCATTGAAGAGGGTAATTTTCTCGCCCTCTTTTGCCCGTTTAACACGGATGATATGGTGTGCCTCGTTACCATCGATCCAGACTTCCTGCGTTGTTGGCGTACAGGGAATATAAAAGCGGTTTTGATGCATGTATGAGAGTTAATACTGAAGTTTGATTTCTAAAGCCTGGCATACTTCAGTTGGCTAAAGAGTTACCAATAATGACATCTAGGTTAATACGGCTTGTTTGTCGCGGCTTCGTTCGTGCGCATAATTAATAATGGTGTGATTCGGACAGACCTCCACGCACTTTCCGCAGGATGTGCATTTGTTATAATCAATTACGGCAAGGTTGTTCTGCACGTGGATAGCATCATAGGGACATATCTTTTCGCACCGCTTGCAGGCAATACAGGAATCTTGACAGATTTTTTTTGCAACAGCTCCTTTATCGAGAGACTTGCAGCGAACGTGCACCATTTTTGATACGGGCACTATACTGATAAGTTTCCGGGGACATACTGCTGCGCATTTTCCACATGCTGTGCACCGTTCCTCAATAACTTTGGGAAGGCCATCTTTGCCCATGTACATCGCTTCAAACTTACATGCCTCCACACAGGTACCCAAACCAAGACAGCCGTAATCGCAGCCCAGAAAACCGCCTCCAACAAGATGCGCGGCACGACAATCTTTTACCCCATTGTAAGTGAATTTGTTTTTAACGCCCCGCGCATGGCACATGACCACGGCGACAGAACGTTCCTTGTCTTCAACTTTGACGCCCATGATATTTGCTACCAGTTTGGCCACGGCATCCTGACCTACCGTACATCCGCTTACGGGCGCCTTGCCTTCTACAACCGCCTGTGCAAAACCACTACAGCCAGGCTGACCGCATGCGCCACAATTTGCGCCCGGTAGTACTTCGTTGATACTATCTATGCGAGGGTCGACTTTAACTGCGAATTTGTCGGAGGCTATGGCCAGGCCAATACCAAAGACCATACCTAATATACCTAACGTAATTGCTGCGCCTAAAAGTAAACTCATGTGATTATCCACCTAAAAAATATATACAAATCACGGACAAACGAGTTTGTTCGCGACGTATCTGGTTATTAAAATTACTCAAAGAGTTATAAATCAAAAA
>CAYJME010000002.1:0-9209 GCA_964370795.1 uncultured candidatus Brocadiaceae bacterium | reverse complement strand
CATCGGTAACGTTTATTTCCAATCCATCCAAAGTTTTGGATTTTACCAATCCGTTCTTTTTAACTTTGCAATATTCAAAATAAGCGCCATTTTCCAAACTCAAAACTTCGATGGCTTTCTCTTCAGGGAAAACCAGCCAATATTCCCTTACCCCGTACTTCCGGTAAACTTCCTTTTTCTCTGCGGTATCATAGAAGGTAGACGATGGAGATAGTATTTCAACGATAAGGTCGGGTATGCCATGAATTGCGTTTTTACGGACGATGCCCAGATTTTCCTTTTTGATGAAAATAATATCCGGTTGAAACACCTCGTCGTCATTAAAGACAACATCTGTCGGCGCCTCGAAAATCTTTCCCAGTTTTTTCTCTTTTACATATTCCCATAGTAAAGAACCTAAATTGATGGATATACTTTGGTGATCGGTTGATGGAGCTGGAACCATACGCAATTCCCCATGAAAAATTTCATAGCGATTATTATCATCGATCTTAACATAATCATCATAAGTTACTCTTTTTGTTTCAATTATAGATGCCATAGGAAAGTCCTTTATTACGGTATAGTATTAGTGTGTAAAAACCTCTTTTTTTGTAAGTTTTTTACAACCCCCTCACCCCCTTTGTTAAGGGGGACTTAGGGGGTTGTTTCCCTTTGCTCAGGGGATTTGGTTGCGGCGTAGCTGCACAAGGAATTTCCCCTGGTTATTTAAACATAAAATGAAGCGAATTCGTTCCGTTAGGCCATGGTTCCAATCATCCGGTGAATTGCCTGTCCGGCGGGTACCATGGGAAAGACGTTTTCGTTTGGGTCTACCCTGAAATCCATAATGACCGGCCCTTTAATAGAAAATGCCTTCTCGATCGTCGGACGGACGTCGTCTTTCTTTTCAATTAAAAATCCCGCTGCGCCGTATGCCTCCGCAAGTTTGACAAAATCAGGATTACCATTCAAATTGATCCCTGAATATCTCTTATTGTAAAACAATTCCTGCCACTGACGTACCATTCCAAGACAACCATTATTCAATATGGCTATTTTCACAGGGATATTTAAGCGGGCAACGGTGCTGAGTTCCTGGATATTCATCTGGATACTGCCGTCGCCGGCAATGTCAACCACAATGTTATCCGGCCGTCCCAGTTGTGCCCCGATAGCCGCAGGGAAACCGTAGCCCATCGTGCCCATTCCACCAGAAGATATAAAGGTGCGTGGTTTTGTATAGGTAAAATATTGGGCAGCCCACATCTGATTTTGTCCTACCTCGGTAGTGATAATAGCGTTACCTTTCGCAGCTTCACATATTTGCTCAATGACATACTGGGGTTTAATCACATCTTTACTCTTATTGTATGTTAATGGATTCTTTTCTTTCCATTGTTTAATTTTATCGAACCATTCTTTTCTTTCGGCAAAATGGATGTGTTTATTGAGTTCCTGTAAAATATTTTTCGCATCGCCAACCACCGGTATATCTACCCGGATATTCTTACTGATGGATGCTGGATCAATATCAATGTGAATAATCTTCGCATGTGGAGCAAACTCATCAATCTTACCGGTCACACGATCATCAAAACGTGAGCCAATGGCTATTAAGACATCACATTCGGTAACGGCAAAATTGGCGTAAACGGTACCATGCATGCCCAGCATTCCCAGTGATAAATGATGGTCTTCTGGAAAACCACCAAGGCCCATGAGGGTTGTGGTCACCGGAAGATTTCCCTTTTCTGCCAGTTCGAGCAATTCCCTGGAACTCTCAGAGGTAATAATACCACCGCCGGTATAAACAACGGGTTGTTTGGCATTGTTGATGACATCGGCGGCAATCTTAATTTGGCGAATATTGCCTTCGTATTTTGGTTTATATCCAGGAAGGTCAACGGTTGTTGGTATTACCTCTTCGCATTTTTCCATGGTGATATCCACGGGCAAATCAATTAAAACGGGACCTCGCCGTCCTGTGTTTGCTATATAAAATGCCTCTTTTACAACCCTTGCAATATCTTTAATATCTTTTACCAGGTAGCTATGTTTTGTTATAGGGCGTGTAATTCCTACGATATCGGCTTCCTGAAATGCATCATTGCCAATGAGAAATGTCTTGACTTGTCCCGTTATGGCAACTATCGGGATTGAGTCCATATGAGCAGTTGCAATTGCCGTTACCAGATTTGTTGCACCGGGACCTGATGTAGCAAGACAAACGCCAACCTTTCCTGTTGCCCTTGCGTATCCGTCTGCTGCATGGCCTGCTGCCTGTTCATGGCGGGTTAAAATGAATTTTATAGGGGAATCATACAATTTGTCAAAGAGAGGCAAGACAACGCCGCCCGGTATGCCAAAGATATACTCAACTCCCTCGCGTATTAATGCATCTAATAAAATTTGAGAACCTGTTTTAATCATAAATAATTTATTTTATGAAAAATATGGTAATGGAAAATATAGTAATCGTTCTATTGAAAGTTACAATAAAATCATAGAAAAAGCAATACCCTTTACATACTATTGTTCTTGAGAAAAGGTATGTTTTCATGAGGAGAGACCAAATTTGGATATATATGAGAATGTATCTTAATTATAATCCAAAATTTGGATTGAACATGACGGGATAAAAAGAGTTACATGCCCGGTATTTATCTCTTATCTTCAAGCATATCATCGTCAATATCGATAAGATCCACATCTTCGAGTTCATCCAAATCATCAAATTTTTGCGGCTTATAACCGGGTATTTTTGATTTTTCGAGTTCCTCTTTGTATGCTGCAATGACCTTGTCCTGTATTTCTTCTCTGCAATCGGAATTGATTGGATGGGCTGTGTCTGCGTGTAATTTTAATCTGCCTATGCCCCTGGATGCACGTTTTTCGTTTAGTTTGGTACCGCAATCGTTACAAAAATGCGCCATTAAATGGTTTTTTCCGCCACATTTTGGACATCTGTCCGTGAGTTTCCGGCTGGGCATGGCAACAAACGGCCCTTTGTGTCCTTCGATAACCTTTAGATCTCTTACAACGAAATCATTATCAATAGTAATACTGCAAAATGCCTGTAACCTATTTTTCTTAGCTTCTGTTAATTTAATCCTGACTTCAGTAATGTTCACTGTGTTCTCCCTTCATGTTCTCTTAGCTGTGTCTTTAGAAATCACTGGTTACCACAAACACATCGCCTATATTAAGCTGTTTTATTTTTTGCTCAATTTCTTTTGCGTTATCCCTCCCCCTGCATAAGCCATATAATGCTGAACCACTACCTGATAATAAAACTCCACAAAACCCAAATCCTTCTAAGATTCTTTTTAACTTTTCGATATCCGGATAGAGGTCAAAAACCACGTCTTCCAGGCGATTAAACAGGCACTGCCCCATTTTCTCAGGGCTTCCCGAATCAAATGATTGCAAAAACAACGTAACATCTTTTGAATTTTTTGTCAAGCTAATTATGAAATTTTTATATACGGTTACAGTGCCAACCTCGAACCGGGGATAAACTATTATGAAATTGTATGTTACATTTGAAAAATATGGCGTAATTATTTCTCCCCTGCCTTTACAAATTGCAGTATTCCCCCGAACAAAAAAGGGGGTATCTGATCCTAATTTCCCGGCAAGGGATATCAATCGATTTTCGTCATATCCTACTTGCCATAATTTGTTTAAACCAAGCAACGTAGCAACGGCGTCGCTGCTGCCACCGCCAAGGCCGGCGCCGATAGGGACGTTTTTATCCAGATGTATTTTTACGCCACGGAAAATGTTTGACTCCTTTTGAAATAAACGAGCGGCTTTAACAACAAGATTGTCCTCGCCGGTGGTAAGTTTTGGATTTGAGCAGGTGAATTCTATGGCGTCTTTGTTGTGATTTTCAATAGAAATATAATCATACAGGCTGACTGCCTGCATGACCGTTTCAATTTCGTGATAACCATCGGGTCGTTTACCCAATATCTCAAGATAAAGATTAATCTTTGCGGGCGCTGCGACTTTAATTTTCCCTTTTTCTTCCCAATATTTCATGAGCTATATCCTGACTTTAAAAAATAAAAGTTGTGTATCACCATACGTCCTGGTGTCGAATAATTCTATTGAACATGCCTCCGGAGGGATTGCAATCGCTGTCGTTGTTCTTTGTTGTAATATCATGAATCCTTCCGGTTTCATTATATGCTTGCTGCATAACGCGGAGAACATAATCAGGAGATTATTCCGGTAAAGATCTTTTTCGATAAGGGGATAAGGCGGACCCGCAAATACGATGTCGATTTCAACAGTATTTTTTTCCAGATAAGGAATAATTTCAAACACATCACAGGGTAAAACTTGTGCGTTCTGTTGAAGTTTGGTGACAGCAAGGTTTTTTCTGACAGTCTCGATGGCCTGTCTGTCATTTTCAACAAAAATGCAGATTCGGGCGCCACGACTTAATGCCTCAATCCCAATTGCCCCTGTTCCTGCATATAAATCGAGAAAACAACTATCCTGAATGACGCCCGAAAGCATATTGAATAAAGACCCTTTTACCCTGTCTGGTATGGGCCTTGTTTTAATTCCTTCTACCGAACTAAGATGTATACCTCTGGCATTTCCGGCAATTACACGCACACTTTTACTCTCATATCTTCATTTAGTAAAAAAATCCTCCACTAGCGTAGCTTTATAATAAGTACATTTTTTAACCCTGTCAATTCAAATTCCGTATTGACATATATATAATTGTTAATTTATAATTACTAACTTAAATTATTTGTTAAAAAAATTAAAATGTATATGCGTTATTATGGTCGGTAATATAGGAAAAGAATTAACACCCCTTCGAGGACGTTTATTATGCCTCAGGGAGTCTCTTTGACCTGGAAAATAAGGAAAAAGAATTATCCGTACTAGAGGAAGAGCTTTCATCGCCACACTTTTGGGAAAATAAAGAGAAAGCCCAGCATGTTGTCAGGAAATTAAAAACCCTCAAAGGTATTATCTTGCCTTTTCATGAGTTACAAAAAGAACTGGATGACATAGAGTGTTTATCTGCGCTTGCTGAAGAAGAACAAGATGAACAAACAGAGGCGGAGGTTCTTAACGACATTAAGGCATTTGCTCGCAAACTGGAAAAGGTTGAGTTATGCACCATGTTCAGCGAGCCTCACGACCATAGCAACGCATATCTGAGTATTTATGCCGGAGCTGGCGGGACTGAGTCCTGTGACTGGGTATCCATGCTCTTTCGGATGTATAGTCGTTGGGCTGAAAAAGGCGGGTATGTTGTTTCTCTCATTGATGAATTACCCGGTGAAGAGGCGGGGACCAAAAGGGTTACCGTGCTTATCAAGGGTGATTATGCCTATGGGTATTTGAAGTCCGAGACTGGCGTGCATCGTCTGGTCAGGATTTCTCCTTTTGATGCGAACGCGCGGCGGCACACATCTTTTGCCGCAGTTGACGTACTGCCGGAGATTGAAGAAGGCGAAGAGGTAGAAATCAATGAGGATGAACTGCGTGTGGATACGTACCGTTCGTCGGGCGCAGGTGGTCAGCATGTAAATAAAACGTCTTCTGCTGTCCGTATAACGCATCTTCCGACAGGAATTGTCGTGCAGTGTCAAACCGAACGTTCGCAGCACCAGAATCGGCGTGTGGCCTTAAGCATGTTAAAGGCAAAGATGTTCCAAATGAAGGAAAAAGAAAGAGAAAAAGAGCTTTCTGCCGCATACGATGAGAAGGGCGAAATTGCCTGGGGATATCAAATTCGTTCGTATGTGTTGCAACCTTATTCCCTTGTTAAAGATCTTCGTACCGGTAAGGAGACGGGAAATACGCAGGCCGTGCTGGACGGAGAGATTGATGATTTTATGGAAGCTTATTTGAAATGGAGAATGGTAAAAACTCGTTAAATATACTGTAAAGGAAAATTATGAATACACTAAAAAATGAAGATTCAGAAGTTTGGCGTGCAATACAGGCAGAAGTAGAAAGACAGCAAAACACCATTGATCTAATTGCATCGGAAAATATATGCAGTCCTGCCGTGCAGGAAGCACAAGGGTCGTTAATGACCAATAAATACGCTGAAGGATATTCAGGAAGGCGCTGGTATGCAGGGTGTGGAAATGTTGACGCGGTAGAAAGTTTAGCCGTTGAAAGGGCGAAACAAATCTTTGGGGCAGAACATGCAAATGTCCAGCCGCATGCAGGGTCACAGGCAAATATGGCCGTTTGTTTTACTATTTTACAGCCAGGAGACCGCATCTTAGGTATGGACTTATCCCACGGTGGGCATCTTACCCACGGCTTTAAAAAGAATTTTTCCGGTATGATGTATGATATTGTCCATTACGGGGTAAGGAAAGATAATGGTTATATTGATTATGATGAAGTGAGGAGTATTGCCCTCAAAACGAAACCCAAACTCATCATTGCCGGCGCAAGCGCATACCCGCGCATACTTGATTTTCCGCAATTCAAGAAGATTGCAGACGAGGTTGGGGCATATTTCATGGCAGATATTGCCCACATTGCCGGGCTTATAGCCGGTGGCGCACATCCCAACCCTGTGCCCTATGCAGACTTTGTTACGACGACAACTCACAAAACGCTCCGTGGACCGCGCGGCGGACTGGTTTTGTGTAAGGCAAAGTATGCGAAGCAGCTTGATTCGGTGGTTTTCCCCGGGATTCAGGGCGGTCCGTTCATGCACATAATCGCAGCAAAAGCGGTTGCATTTAAAGAAGCAATGACGGAAGAATTCAAGCAGTGTCAGAAGCAGACGGTGAAAAATGCACAGGCAATGGCGAAGGAATTTGTGAAAAAGGGGTACACCCTGGTTTCTGGTGGAACAGATAATCATCTCTTTTTAATTGACTTACGTCCCAAAGGTATTCCGGGAAAAGAGGCTCAATTATTACTCGAAGAAGCAGATATTATTCTGAACAGAAATACGATCCCCTACGACGAGAGGGGAGCAAATGAACCAAGCGGTATTCGTATCGGGACGCCCACAATAACTTCACGTGGCATGAAAGAAACTGATGTTATAAAAATAGCAGAGTGTATTGACAAGGTTCTTTCAGAACCAAAAAATACGAAGGTAAAGGAAGAAGTGCGCAAAACAGTAAAAGAACTTTGTTTCAAGTATCCACTATATACCTAGCGCGGCGTAGCCGCAACCAAATCCCCCGATCAAAGGGAAACAACCCCCTAAGTCCCCCTTTACTAAGGGGGATTTCAGAGTTTCCCCCTTAACAAAGGGGGGAAGGGGGTTGTGAAAAACTTACAAAAAAAAGAAGTTTTTACAGAGTAATACTATAACCATGTTTCTATGAACATCTGGTTTTACCAATGAACGATAGCGTTTTTAAAAGGGCTGGAGCAATCCAGCCCTGTTTTTTATACTTCTTAACACAAAGTAATTGTGAAATCATCCATAAAAAAAATAACGGTTCTCGGTAATGGCGGCTGGGGAACCGCCCTTGCTATCCTGTTGCATACGAAGGGTTATAAGGTGACGCTGTGGGGCGCTGACCCGTCATACTCGAAGTATCTGAATGAAAAACGTGAAAACACCAAATTTTTAGAAGGTTTTTCAATCCCATCAGGAATATGCATTACCTCTGATATCTCCAGCACATCGATGGATGCACACCTCATTATTTCTGCAACACCAACCCCCTACTTACGTTCCGTCCTTACAAAATTTAAAGATATATATGTACAGGGAACACCTGTCGTGAGTGTTACCAAGGGGATCGAAAACGATACCTTGATGAAGCCGAGTGAGATTATTGTGGATGTTCTGGGGAAGCAGCCTGTTTCTTTGCTTCTTGGCCCAACCCATGCCGAAGAGGTTGCGCAGGGGTTGCCGACCACCATTGTAGCGTCGTCAAAGGACACCCGTCTGGCACGCACTGTTCAGGAGGTTTTTACAACCGGGAGATTTAGAGTTTATACAAATCCCGATATGACCGGTGTTGAACTTGGCGCTGCGATGAAAAATGTTATTGCAATAGCTGCCGGTATTTGTGATGGTCTGAAATTTGGCGATAACTCGAAGGCCGCCCTTATTACGCGTGGATTGGCCGAGATTAGCCGTCTTGGGGTTGCTATGGGGGCGCAGAGGAGCACCTTTTCAGGACTTACGGGTTTGGGAGATTTGATAACCACCTGTATCAGCCCGTATGGGCGAAATCGCCGGGTTGGAAAACAGATTGGCGAGGGGGAAAAATTAGAGGACATCTTAAAACATATGGAGCAAATTGCAGAAGGTGTCTGGACAACAAAATCTGTTATGGCGCTTTCTGATAAATTCAAAGTAGAAATGCCTATTTCGAGAGAAATCTACAATGTCCTGTTTCATAACAAAAACCCACTGGAAGCAGTAAGTAACCTCATGATGCGTGCCCCAAAATCTGAGATAGAAGAAATTTTTTGAGGTAAAACGAGGCATAGGATTTTCACCTCAAAATCTATTTTCATACTCCTTTGTGACTGTTTTAGGTCATAGATGTTTCATTTTAGTATTGTAGGTTGGATTGAGCACAGCGAAACCCAACAACTTACGGACAAGGGAATAATGCAATATCGCAGATCTACCTGTGCGGTGCGCCCAGGCAGGATACAAGCAAAAGGGGCGACTTTCTTCTGTGAAATAACAACGATTTCTCAATGCGAAGGAGTAAAAATATTATGGGCATTGTAAACACGAAAGTAATCTTGAAAAATCCAAGAAGGCTTGAATTAGAACCGGTTGAAACCGAAGCGTTGGCGGATACAGGGGCAGTACACTTATGTATTCCCGATCATATCAAAATTCAACTTGGATTAGAGGAAATTGATAAAAAAGAGGTGACTTTAGCGGACGGAAGCAAGAAGCTGGTTCCTTACGTTGGACCCATTGAGATACGGTTCAAACATCGGATCGGATTTGCAGGGGCGCTGGTCATGGGAGACCAGGTGTTATTCGGAGCAATACCCATGGAAGACATGGATCTGGTTGTCTTTCCCAGAACTAGAACGATAGATGTAAATCCAAATAGTCCAAATATTGCAACATCAATAGCTAAGAAAGCAACAGGACACGGTCTTTTTTTTGATGTGACGAGTTTCACAGGTTGAGTGAGAGTAATTTGATGTGTTGGGTTTCTCTTAGGAATTTTCATTTTATTTAAGCGGTTTTTGAGGCGGTGTTGGTAGGACAAGCGTCTCGCTTGTCC
>CAYJME010000001.1:50885-58802 GCA_964370795.1 uncultured candidatus Brocadiaceae bacterium | reverse complement strand
ATTCGCTGTAGAGTTGGGCGGCAAGGGTCTTGTTGTGGGTCATAACCAGCGTGGGCTTCGCCAGCGCTTTGATCACGTTTGCCATGGTAAATGTCTTCCCGGAGCCTGTAACGCCAAGCAGTGTCTGGCAGCGCATGCCTTTATTATAACCCCCGATTAATTGTTGTATCGCCTCTGGCTGGTCGCCTTGTGGCGTAAAAGGTGAAACGAGTCTAAAAGCGGGCATAACGCTAAATCTCACCGCGGAGACGCAAAGAACTCAAAGTTTTCAAGATCATTAACAAATCTCTGTCCGCTATCTTTCAAAACTGAAATGATTTCCTTTTTTTCAAAAAACCAAAATGTTGCTCATCACTCTTTATAATACCGTGAATTCTTATATTTTAAAAGGAGTTCATCGATAAACACCTTCACCGTAGAAGCAATAGGCACAGCCAGGAGTAATCCCAAGAATCCCAACAATTGGCTGCAGATCAGAATGGACAGGATTACCACGACAGGACTCAACCCAAGCCCTTTCCCCATAACGCGTGGTGTAATCACGGTTCCCTCAAGTATTTGTCCAACACCAAAGGTTATGAGGACATAGAGAATATGGTTAAAATCGTGAAACTGTAACAGTGCAAGTGCAGAAGCAATAATAATTCCTATCCCTGTACCCACATAGGGAATTAAATTGCCAAAGCCACTCAAAAAACCTAAAAGAAAAGATAGGGGGATACCGGCAATCGTTAAACCAATACTGTAAATAAGAGAGAGAATAAGGCACACACCGAGCTGTCCCCTGATGAAATAATGCAGGTTGTTATTTATTTTTGTCAAAATACCTGAAATCTGTTCTCTTTTTGTTACCGGGAAAATTGCTCTGGTTTTCTCCATGATGATATTAAAATCCTTGAGTAAGTAAACAAACACAACTCCGAAGATAACAAAATTCACGACAATACCTAAAATCCCAAAGGTGCCAAAAAAAATGCCCTTTGAGAAATACAACAAAAACCCGAAAGACTGTGGAATATATTTTTTCAATCCCCAGAGCGCCTCTGCTATACGCATTTTTTGAGAAGGCGGTTCTTTTTTTGCAACGGACTCTTGTGTGCGGGAAGATGGCGGGTTGTCCTGCTCTGTGGTGTTTTTAAATTTGGTCTCGGCACGTTCACGATCAGTGGCGTCTTTTATCTGGGATTTAACCGACTTTGCAAACTCTGTGTTTTCATATTTTTTAATCCATGCTTCAACGATGTCCCGATACCCTGGATAGTGATCCTTAACCATGCCACCAACTTGATAAATACCGCTCGTAGTCTTAGGGATTGCATATGCCAGAAACCCAGCTCCTGTAAGTAAAACAGCTATAAAAAGAAAGACAATACCGAATACCCGGTGTATATGTTTCCGGGTAAATGGCCAGCGCTGTCTTTCAAAAAAACTTACCACAGGATGAAAAACATAGGCAACAAAAAAGGCCAGAAAAAGAGAGATGAGTGTGGCTCTCAGGTAGTAACACAACACAAAAAAGAAAATGGTGAAGAATCCCATGAGAATTACACGAACCCAGAGATTATCCAGCATTTTTTGTTGTTCTTTTTCCATAGAATATTGCCCCTATTAAAACTTCATTTTTGGTTTGGTTGCGGGTACGCCGCCCCAGGTATTATTTCTGATTCGTACCCGTCGTATCATGCCCTATCTTTACCAGCTCCTGTATAGCCGCTATCGTGGATGATTTTATGCCATCCACCCTGGATAGCTCATCAAGGGACTTGAAACCACCATGTTTATCCCGATACGATACTATCGCCTTTGCCTTTGTTTCGCCCAATCCCGGCAGGAGTACCAATTCATACCATGTCGCCCCGTTAATATCCAGTTTGACATTTATATCCTCAGATTTAAGACAACTCACAATCTCTGTTTTTGGCAACCACCAGTGATAATTCATACCAACCTTTATGATTGTACCAATAAAGAGGGTTGTGGATAAAAAGAAAATGATAACGTATTGTCTCTTTGTAGCTGGATTTTTTTCCGGCATGGTTATCTGTGAATTGTTTGAAAGAAATTTTCTTTTCCTGATTTTGTCTGAAAATTAAGGATCCTTGATATTATACCTGTTCTCTTTATTTTAATCAATTATATCTAATCAGTATAAAAAGAAATCAGGATGATAAGCATATCCAATGCAGAAAATCGCGTATAAAGTTAAAGAGGGAAATCAAGAGCGAAAATTTTTCACGCCTTTTTGTTTAATATAGCCCTTTTCCGCAATATTTTCGCAAAATAATAATTTTGTATTTTTCAAAAGCCAGTCGTATTTATCCGCTTTAATAATATTTTATTTTTATAAGCCATTGGTAAATAAATATATATGATATTTATACAAGATTGTAAATTAGTTGTTGGTACAAGAGTTGTTTTCTTAGTACATCACAAATGCGCGGAGGGTGCAGATAAGACAAAAAAGAGGAGATTGCTTCAGTCGTTCCTCCTTCGCAATGACACGACAGTAGGCTTTTTGCACAGACTCTAAAGCCTGCGGCTACATGCACATAAATATTTTCATGGTTCAGGGTGCTGCAAGAGCGGCATGATGACTGTGGTGAACTGAAGTTTTGTGGGCAGGTAAATAGACATAGGGGCATTCCAATTTCTCTGTTAGCTGTGATTATGGTAAAGCCAAGATTATTACTGGTAGATGACGACAAAAATACCCTCGATGGATTGGCAACGATTTTAAAGCGTGACGGATACAACGTCTCTGGTGTTCTCTCGGGTTATGAAGCTTTAAAACTCCTGTCCAGGAAACAGTTTGACGTCATGATAACTGATGTCAATATGCCAGGGATGGATGGTTTGTACCTGATTCGCGAGGTGAGAAAAAGGGATGTGTCTGTAGCAATAGTGGTTATGAGCGCAAATAGTTCCGTGAAGACTATGGCAGATGTTACGAAGAGTTTGTCGTGCGATTATTATCTGACAAAGCCAGTAAATATCCATGAGTTGGAGGCAATTCTGGAAAATTTGTAAAAAAATATTTAGGGAACAATGAAGAGTATTGTATTGTAATTTTTTTAACGTAATTTTTTGGGGAAAGGGAAAAATATGAATGTGTCAAAGTTAATGGGTTGGGCTACTGGACTATTTCTGGGTATTTCAACATGCGTTGCGGCGCCAAATGTCTTTAGTGACGAGACAAAACCGACTGAACAGTGGAGCCTCAGTCAGGAAGATCAGGATTTGATAAGTGTCACCAATGGAGATATTTTGGGCGAACGCTCTAAAGATGGCGTTTGGGATTACCATCTTTATACGACGGACGGCTATATAGAGATGGTAAATGGCGAGCTGGTGTGGGTCTTTGGTTATACTCATGCAAAAGGCAGCTTCAAGGATGTGGGAGAAGTGGAGACAAAGGATGAGGTGGGAAAATTGTTGGAGCCTGTTAAGGTGCCCAGCGATCCAGTCCATCTTTTCGTGGGTGAAAAGGCGCGGATAACGCTGCATAATACCGGTATGCATTGTGCCGCTGAAAATTCCGGGATTAATCATGTGGCGCATACGATTCACTTCCACGGCCTTGATTTAACCCCTGCGGTTGATGGTGTACCTTCTCTTCCGGTAGATCCGGTGCTGGAGCATAAATCTTTTACCTATGAAATAACTCCACAATATGAAGGTTCTTTCATGGGGCATTGCCATGTGGATAGTTTTAACCATATCCTGGCCGGGATGTACTTCCCCATTATCATACATCAGGACAGGTCAAAGACTGCATACGGGTATAAATATGACAGGGATTATACCTTGTTTTTTAGTGAATTATCTTCCACGGCAAATGAGCAGTTGCAAGAGACGGGAGTTGTTCATGGATTACAGGACTGGAAGGCCGATTACTATCTGATCAATGGCAGGACGTTTACGGATAATCTTTATCACCCCCTTTCTGTAATATACGATCCACGTTCCAGGATTGTCGCTTATGAAGACGAAACGGTGTTGTTGCGTTTTATGGCTATAGGCGCCGATCATGTATTTGCGATCCACCCCCATGGTTATCACATGGAAGTAGTTGCTTTGGATGGAAGAAAGCTCAAGAGCAGCTATGAAAAGGATACGCTGTGTATTGCCAGCGGCGAGAGGATTGATGTGCTGGTAAAGATACCTCACTTTGCGAGTCAAAGGAAATGTTTGTCATGCAATCTGGGCGCAGGTATAACCATCATGCATGACCATAATCTGCGTGGCATGGTTTCACAAGGTAAATATCCGTGGGGCGCCCTGACGATCTTTGACGTCAGAAGCAAAGAAAAGGCAACAAAACCGGATGCCCCATTAATAAAGGGAAAACCATATAATCCTTTAGAGCATTAATGGCGCTAAATTTTATAAAACCACCAGAAACCTCCCGTACAGGTTTTGTCCTTATGGGAGGTTTTTTTATTGTACAAAAATAGATTTTGTGTTTTAGAGTTACCTTCAACGGGAAAGAAAGATCGGAATGGGTATTGTCATATTTTTTATTTGATATAAATTGAATGGATGTTAAACTATTCAATTTATTCGATAATTTTTAGAGTCGGGTAATTGTATATCGTTTCAGAGGGAATTGTTGATTCTTATGATAAGATTTGTAATCTTTTTTGTATCTCTGTTTTTTAGTCTTTGTACCTTCGCGTACGGGGATACCATTATTTTGAAAAATGGTGACGCGAAAGTAGAAGCGCTTAAAGTGATGGGGATGACTAATAAATATGTTACTGTAACGCTGTCAAAGAAAGATGTAAAATCTTTAAACAAACAGTTTTCTCATATTCAAGATTATCCGGATGTGATTGTTTTGACCACGAATAATATTGCCATTGATTGCAAGGTCCGGCAGATTCTTGAAAATACCGTACAGATATTAATTCCAACCTCATCGATTGCATCCCTCAGCGTGACCTTTCCGTTTAACAATAATCTGAGTAAGCCGAACGGCGGTATGCAAGGATTATCAGAAGCAAGAAAAACAGAACATCCAAAAGAATCAACCGTGACAGAATCTCTGCGTGGTGAAGAACTTGTTGAACAGAAGGATGTGGTTGATGGGATAAGGATACAGGCCGGAGACAAGCAGGTGGCGGAAAAACCTTACAGGATAAAGACAAAAGTCAGGAATGTCCCAGAAAAAGACAGTTTATCCCATGATAAAATCGAGGCCAGGTCGAGTGTGACTCCTGGTGCAAGTGAATTCATTCCGGAAGAAGGCCAGGAAGAATTTGTTGATAAGCCGGTGGATGGAGAACAAGGAGGTGAATCGCGGGATACCACTACTCAGGAAAATCCGGAAAAGGAAAAAACACTGGCTCAGGATGAAAAATTGGGAAGGATTGAGGGGAAGGTATCTTGCGGTGGAAAGCCTCTCAGGGATTGTCAGATAAAATTGCAAATGCTGGAAAAGGGTGGATTGTTAGCGAGGGTGTATCACCCCGTTGAAGGCGCAGAGGAGCTTGAGGCGAGTACAGATGCGGATGGCGTATATCGTTTCATGAATGTTCCGACGGGTTTTTATAAATTGTACTGGAAACCGCTTAACGAGACCTCGTGGGTTCGCAGATTCAAGATGGAACCGGATGTAATTGTAGAGCCGGGAAAAGTTACAAATCCTGGAGAAATTGAAACCCTGAAGAGGACGCTCAATTAGAGAAAAATTTATTCTCTATGAATAATTTTTTCAGATTAAATATTTGAAACTATTATTTCAATAGTGAAATTTTGGTTTGGACAATAAGATTTAGCCTTTGTTTTAAATTCAGGGAATATTAGAATTAACACTATGATTTTTCGTTAGTTACATAATATTTATTTAAAATTTTAATTTTTTTTATAAAAAGGAATAGAGATTGTTAGTTAGTGATTCCCGTTATATGGTCGGTGTGAAATTTATGGTGGCGTTCTTCCTGTCTTCCTGAAAAAGTTTGTATTTGACAAACATGATTCGCGAGTATAGGATTTTGGTTTTTATTGTACGTTTTGTAAAAGATAGATATCACTGCTAAATTTTTTTAAGTTAGAGTATGGAGGTAATGATGGTAAAAAGCCTGAGGTTGTTTTCTATTATTGGTAGTTTCGCGCTTGGTATGGCATGGACAGGCCATGTTGCAATAGCGGATGCTTATAAAGAGGTTGAAGTGAAAGATGGCGGATCGATTGCTGGTACAGTTAAGTTTGATGGCGACGCCCCGTCTGTAAAGGTGTTAAAGGTTGACAAGGATGAGCAGACCTGCGGACATGAAGGTAAGCTTTCGGAGGAATTGGTTGTTAATGGAGAGTCAAAAGGGGTTAAGAACGTTGTCGTCTCTTTGACTGATATAGCTGCAGGTAAAAAAGCTGAATTGAGTTCTGCTGTTGCTCTGGACCAGAAAGAGTGCGCATTTATTCCTCATGTTATGGCGGTATCGGCCGGCGCAAGCGTAGAGTTGTTAAACAGCGATAATTTAATGCACAATCTTCATTCATGGTCGATCAAAAATCCGGCTTTTAATGAGGGGGTGTCCGGCGGTGGAAAGCTGACCAAGAAGTTTGATCTCTCTGAGGTGGTAAAGATAACGTGTGATGTACATAAGTGGATGAGTTCGTATATTGTTGTGAAGCCAAATCCATATTTTGCAGTTACCGATGAAAATGGAAAGTTTAAGATTGATAACGTCCCGGCAGGCTCTTATAAGATTGAGGCATGGCAGGAGAAGCTTGGGAAAAAGACCGCTGATGTGGCCGTAAAGTCGGGTGAAGAGGCAGTAGTAGATTTTGCTTATGCGAAGAAATAACTGTGATCAAACTTATATGGAATGTGTAACTTACTCGTTTGAAAAGGCGCACTGCTAATGAATAAGAAGATATTTTTGCATCTGAAAAAAAGAAGTTCTGTTATTGTTTTGTTGTTTTTCTTTCTGTTGAGTTCTTTCGTGTCTATGTCTCTGCAGGCGAATGCTGCTGAAGCGCCAGTGCAGCCAGCGGCTGGTGTTGAGCTGCCTCAGTTTGAGGTAGGCAAGGCGCAATCGCCTGAGGGAAAAGTATCGGAAGGTACAGGAACGGGGACTGTCGCCGCCGAGGAAGAAGAGACTGGTCCTGTGCAATACCGGACGTTCTTTGGTATAGATCCACGCCTCATTGTTTGGATTGTCTCGGAACTCCACCTCATGTTTGCGGCCTTTGTGCTTGGTGTTCCTATCTTTGCTGTTATTGTGGAGATCGTAGGTTTTAAGGGTGGCGACATCAGATATGATAAGATGGCTAAAGAATTTACCAAGCTCTTGTCTGCGGCATTTGCAACCACCGCGTCGTTGGGTGGTTTGCTTGCGTTTTGCCTCTTTGGGCTTTACCCTGAATTCATGGGCCACATGACAAACGTTTTTTCGCCAACCATGTACGTTTATGCCCTCATGTTTTTTGGCGAGGCATTTACCTTATATGGTTACTATTATTCCTGGGAAATTCTTAAGAATTCTGCTGCAAAGAAGTGGTTCCATATCTTTCTGGGTGTTCTGCTCAATCTCTTTGGTACGGGTTTGATGTTCATCACCAATTCGTGGGCAACATTTATGATGAGCCCTGCCGGAGTTGTGCCTGCCACGGGAAAAGTGCTTAGTCTCTATCACGCCTTTTATAACCCACTCTGGATGCCGGTGAACATCCACCGTTTGATTGCGAATGTGTGCTTTGGTGGTTTTATCGTGGGCGCGTATGCTGCGGTTAAGTTCCTTGGCTCAAAATCTCAGGAAGAGAAGGCTCATTATGACTGGATGGGTTATGTGGGCAATTTTATTGGTGTGGGTGCACTTATTCCGTTGCCATTTGCCGGCTACTGGTTAGGTCGTGAAATATATAGCACCAGCCCCGTAATGGGCAATATTATGATGGGTGGCGCATTCTCCTGGA
>CAYJME010000001.1:46766-50875 GCA_964370795.1 uncultured candidatus Brocadiaceae bacterium | reverse complement strand
GGTTGGGATGTCAAGGATTAAGGGGTCGGTAAGGTATACGGGCTATATAAAGTTTCTGACGATGATCGTGTTTATGTGTTTTGCTGTGTGGCTTACCCCGCACAATCTGCCTCTTAGTGGCGAAGAAAGGGCGATGATTGGCGAACAGTATCATCCTTTCTCGAAATACTTTGGCGTTATGGCGGCGAAGAATGCCGTGGTAAACCTTATTATCTTAACGACATTCTTCTCGTTCCTGATCTACCGGCGCAGCAATAAGGGGGATACTGTCCCATTTTCTGAACAGGGGAAAGTTGGTAAAATTGGTATCATGGCGGGTGTGGTTTTTTGTTTGTTGATGTTAGTCTCCTACGCGGTATCGCTGAATTTTGTCGAATTGGAAGCAAACATGAAGGTCTTTGTAAAGCCTTTGATACGATGTTTGTATATTCAGGCATTCACGATATGCCTCGCCGCATTCCTGACGTTTAAAAATAAGGGAAAGTTGGGGCAGGCTTTGCTGTTTATTGTAACGCCATGTATTGCCGTGCTCTACTTTTGGTATTATGGGTTCGAGGTTATGCAAAAGGCGAATCTTGTGCTGAGGTATTTATCGGTTACGCAAGTTTCGATTGTGATGAGTTGTTTGATTATGAACGCAGTTATTGATATCTTTATGTTCCGCAAGGCGAAACTTGTTGGTGGAATTGCGTGGGGCAAGATGCCGGTTAGGTCTCAATATGCATTGCTTCTCTTGTGTGTGGTCATTGTTATCCTGATGGGATTGATGGGGTTTATCCGGTCGGGTCTGAGAATGGATTGGCATATTTATGGTGTATTGCAGGATACTTCACAATGGGCTTATACGCCAAGCCTTGCTTACATGGGAAGGGTTGTTGGTCTGATTGTAGCGCTCTTTTTGGGCCTTGTCGCGTTCGTATTCTGGCTTGCAAACCTTGGTGATAAAAAGGAAAAAGCGAAGGGGTATGAAGGCGCTGAGATTGATACGCATGGTGAAGAGTCTCACTAACTAATATGTATGATGATTTGCCTAAGAAGATGGTTGTGTGTATTAGTTGTTGCTTAATTGAACAGGGTAATTCTCAAGATGTTATAAAGAAGGTATAGAAAAAACTTATGAATAAGAGCATGCTAAAAATTACGGCTTTTGGTGTAGCAGTTTTAGGGTTCTATATCTACATCACAATGTATGTGTCCGGGCTTTCCGGCACTGGTGGTGGCGGTGAATCAGCCGGTGGGGTAAGCCCCGAGGCTGGAGAGAAGATTTTCTGGGGAGATGGACAGTGTAGTACATGCCACAAGATTGGCTCGTCGGGCAGTGCTACAAGGGGTCCGGATCAGGAGGGCTTGGCCTCTCGTTCGGAAGAACGGGCAAAGGAGCTTGGTATGCCTTCCGGTTTGGATTATCTTGTTGAGTCCATTGTGGATCCAGAAAAATATATCGTGAAAGGGTATGATAAAATTATGCCCAGGGTATATGACCCTCCTATCATGTTATCGCGTGAAAAGATTCTGGCAGTTCTGGCGTATTTGCAAACCCTGGGTGGCGAGCCTGATTTAAACGCCCTTATGAAGTATAAAGATAAAATTCCGGAGGCTTCAAAGAAGAAGGTAAAGCCCTGGGTAGCCCCGGTTGTGGTTGATGCTAAAGAGGGGGAGAAGGTGTTTTTTGATGACACGCGTCTGGTTACCTGCGGAAAGTGCCACGTTGCGAATGGCAAGGGTAAGAGGGTTGGTCCTGAGCTTACAGGAATTGGAGCAATCCAGACCCCTGAATATTTTGTCGAGTCAATTCTTACTCCGAGCAAAAAAATTGTTAAGGGTTATGAAACTATGTATGTTATAACCAATGACGGAATTCCTTACAACGGTTTAATTAAGAGTGAAACGGATGCTGAGATCGTGTTGCTTAAGGAAGAAGGCGGCGAGATTGAGGAAGTGACCATTCCAAAGAGCGACATTCAGGAAATGAAAAAGCAAGATGTTTCTATCATGCCTGGTAACATAGGTGAATTGTTGAGCGTTAAAGATTTTTATGGGATTATTTCTTTCTTGCAAAGTTTAAA
The DNA here is from genome assembly GCA_964370795.1 of uncultured candidatus Brocadiaceae bacterium. Taxonomy (GTDB): domain Bacteria; phylum Planctomycetota; class Brocadiia; order Brocadiales; family Brocadiaceae; genus JAHFOW01. The sequence continues at coordinate 48,809 of CAYJME010000001.1, read as the reverse complement.
GTAGAAGAAGGTATCGGGTATGCGAAGAGAACTACAGTTAGGAGTACATTAATGGCCAAAAAGCGCAGTCCATATTTATTAGTCAAAGTGATTTTTGCCGTTGTTTGTTTATTTTTGTTTCTCAAGTATGCATCTCCAAAGGTCTTTCAGGTGCTCATGGCAAAAGAGCATACAATGCCTACACCCAGCACCCTTATGATGTGGTATATGATTATGGGTGTGTTGGCAGGTTTGGTTTATGCTACGACAAGCAATCAGAAATTTGCTGATTTTCTTGGATTTCTGCTGCCTGAAAAAGGAGCCATGGTGAAGTCATTTATACGGAAAATGCTGTTTTTTGCATTTCCGGTTATCATAGGATGGTTTGTTTATACGTGGTCTATCCCAGGCGCTGCATCGCCGGTGGAATTGAGAATTCAGCATCCAACATTGCCTCAGGAGTTCGAGAAAATGGAGAATCCATTCAGGTCTGCTGATGCAGAGACGCAGCGGAAATGTATTGAAGAGGGCAAGATACTCTTTCAGACAAATTGCCGTCCCTGTCATGGTTCTAAGGCTGACGGGAATGGACCTTTTGCGAATTCATTTCGTTTAAGGCCTATAAACTTCCAAGACCCTGGTACGATTGCAACGGTGGTTGATAACTACCTTTTTTGGAGGATAAAAGAAGGTGGTCCGGGCCTTCCTTCCGAAGCAACACCATGGGATTCAGCTATGCCGGCATGGAAGGACGACCTGAAAGATGATGAGGTCTGGAAGATTATTATGGGTGAATATGATACCGCAGGCGTTATGCCGCGTCAGAGAGAAAAAGTTGAATAATGGATGTTTCGGTTAGTCGGACTACGTGGTTCTTGTTTGCAATCGTGATTATTTATAAAGAGCAACAATAGAAGAGCAAAATTATGATAAAAGAATTTAAATGTTGTCTGTTCGGTTTTGGATTAATTGGAGTAAGTGTTGGCTTTTTTGGGCTCTCGTCAGAAGTATCGGCGCAGGCTTCTCATTTGTTCAGAACGTACAAACATGAAGTTCCGCAAAAATTGCCAGAGACCCAGGAGGCTGTCGCAGAAGGTAAGAAGGTTTATGAAAAGCGGTGCTGGTATTGCCACGGCATAGAGGGCAGAGGCGATGGTCCTGCTTCTAAAACAATGTTTCCCAAGCCAAGAAATTTTACCAGGAATGAGTATAAAGTACGCTCTACAACATTTGGTTCTGTTCCCACTGATGAAGACCTCTTCAGGATTATTACCAGTGGGATAGAGGGTACAGCTATGCCTTTCTGGTACACCATCAGTGAAACGGAACGCTGGCAGGTTTTGTATTATGTAAAAACCTTTAACGAGCAGTTTAAAACAGACACTTCACCCAAAGTGGTTTCGGTCGGGTCTGTAGCATCAACGCCCGATGGTGTACAGCGAGGCGCCGAGTTGTTTAAAGAATTTAAATGCTTTGAGTGTCATGGCGACGATGCGAGGGGTAATGGTCCCTTGACGGTAGCATTGCAGACAGAATGGGGGATGCCATACAGGGCGCGTGATTTAACAAAGGCATGGAATTTCAAGGGTGGAAATGCGGGCGAGGATATTTACAGGACGATTTCTACGGGCTTTAACGAAACGCCCATGGGTTCATATTTAGAAAAGATGTCTGATGAAGATCGCTGGCATGTTGCTCACTATGTAAAGAGTCTGGCCAAGGATATGATGTCCGATGTGGTTGTTAAGGTTAAGTTGGTGGAGGGCGAAGAACTTCCGACGGAACCATCAGATGAAGCATGGAACAAGGCTATCCCTGTGGAGCTTCCTCTGGCCGGGCAGATTTTAGTAGGTCCTCGTCAGTGGACACAGTCAATTGACGCTATAAGAGTAAGGGCACTTTATAATAGCAGCGATATAGCATTTTTGCTTGAATGGGATGATTCTACGAATAAACAGGAAGATGTCTTCAGAGATGCTGTTTCGGTTCAATTTCCCACGAAAATACCTGAATCACTGAAAAAACCATATTTTGCTATGGGTGATTCTAGCGGCGCGGTCAACC
>CAYJME010000001.1:0-46756 GCA_964370795.1 uncultured candidatus Brocadiaceae bacterium | reverse complement strand
CGGTCAACCTGTGGAGTTGGAAGGCGTATTGGAGAGAGGGGCTTGGCGTGATTGTTGAAGCGCCGGAGACGGAGCCTGGCACCGTCGCTGAATTAAATGCAAAAGGCATAAAAAATATTGCGGTTCAGCCGCCTGAGAGCCAGAATGTGACGGGAAAGGGCGTCCACCAGAATGGTAGATGGAAGGTCGTTTTCAAAAGGAGTCTTCAGACAGAGGACGCAAAAAATGATCTTCAGTTTGAGATTGGTAAGTTGATTCCGATAGCGTTTGCTATATGGGATGGGTCTAATAGTGATGTTGCGGGGTTAAAGTCTGTTTCATCCTGGTACTATGTAATCCTTGAGAAACCCGTTCCTAAAACGGTCTTCATTTATGTGCTCTTTGCAATTATCATGGGTGCTAGTATAGAGGTCTGGTTTATAGCACGGTTACGTAGATTTCCCCCTAAATTAGAAGAAGAGCAGGAACAGAAAATCTAGTTAAGGAGTTTTTATGAGGTTAAGGTCGATAGTGAGCTTACAGAAAGTTTTAATTTTTACGGCGTTAGCATGTCTGCCATTAGCGGTGTTTCATCGCAGTTCGTCTGGTGAAGAAAGAAAGATTGATACTCTTTTTTTAGAATTGGATAAAAAATATCGGATTCCTGAGGCATGGACAGTGCTTCCGTTTGAATTGGAAGACCCATGGAAGCGGGTAAAAAACGGTCCTCCGCTCACGAATATTATTAACAAGGCAAAAGTTGAGTGGTTGTCACGGTGGATTGCTAATCCTAAAAAAGTTGTTCCGAATGCCAAGATGCCAAACCTTGGTTTAAATTTTGAAGAGATAAAAGCCGTCATTGTATTTCTCAGTAGTCTTTCTGATAAACAGCTTCCCCAGGTTACCTGGGATTCCGTTCTTTTGAAAAAGGAAGATGAGCTGTCAGAGGATGAATATGACAAGATGGATAAAATATACAACAACGGCAAGGGTGCGTGGGGACGGGCGCGTTGCACCATCTGTCATCCCATAAAAGGCGCTGGCGGTAATGTAGGCGTTGGTCCTGACCTGGGTGAAATAACCACAAAAATAAACCGAAATTGGCTCTATGACTGGTTGGGGAATACGAAAACTCATTTTCCCAACACCATGATGGCCCAATACCGGTTTAATGATGCGGACTTACGCGGACTTGTTGAATTTGTTATGCGTGATACGCAGTTTATTCCTGAAGAGAAAGATGAAGAAGAGGGTGCAATAGACAAGTCCAATGAACAGGAAGTCAGTGTATTAACAGAAAAAGAGTTTAATAATCTTCGAAAAGATACAGCCGTCATTGAAAAAGGGAGAGAAGTTGTTGAGCGGGCACGGTGTTTCGTCTGTCACGATGTGAAAGGAATTTCAGAACTCATGCCAGTGGTTGAAAAGAAAAGAGATGGGCTGGTCGGCTTTGAAAAACTTGTGTATGAAATTCGTTGCTTAACGTGTCACAGAATACAGGAAAAAGGCGGTAGCTATGCGCCGAATTTAACAATTGCGGGAAGCAAAATTAAAATGACGTGGGAAAAACCGTTTTTGCAAGCTCCTGATATTATCCGGCCGCTGAGCCAGCAGATGCCCAAGTTTAATTTAACCGACGATGAGGCGAAGGTTGCCGTTGATTATCTCGAAAAGAATTTGATTGTTAAGGAAGGGCTTCCAAAACCACTTGAAGAAGGTAGTATAACCGCCGAAATGATTGCTGGCGGAGAAAAACTCTTTTTTGAGAAGGGTTGTAACACCTGTCACGCAGAAGGGCCTAAGGGAGGCGGTGTCGTGGGTCCAAACTTACAAACTGTCGGCGACCGGTTACAGTCGGCGTATTTGTTTTATCATCTAAAGAACCCGCAGAGGGCAAATCCGCAGGGAGTAGAGCCTAATTTTGGATTATCTGACGATGAATTGAAGGTGCTTGTTGCTTTTTTGGTTGATCATGTGACGAGGAAAGAAGGAAAATAAATGATGGGTAAGAAAATATTAGCTATTATTTCATTCGTTGCTTTTAGTACAGTAGGTGGATATAGTGCAGCCAGGGCGGCTGATATATCTCCGCGAGATCAGTCGTTTTTATTATCTCCAAAAAAGACTTATGAATATTATTGCTCGCCTTGCCACGGAACGGGTGGAAAAGGCGATGGCACATTTTTTACGATTGATTTAAAGCCAAAACCACGTAATTTTACCGACGTTGAGTATATGAAAAAGAGGACGGACGACCAGCTTGTAAAATCCATAACCGATGGTTCTAAGGCAGTGGATAAGTCAAATCTTTGTCCGCCCTGGGGGAAAACGATTTCCGAAAAAAGGATTAAGGAGCTGGTAATGCACATACGAGGTTTTTCTTCGCCGGTAGCACAACAGGGCGCTTCAGTTGCCAGAGAAGGTAAAGTTGTGGTAGAAAAAACAAGTACTTTTAAATCCTCCCTCCGGTGGTTCTTTCTAGCAGTTATAACGATTGCATTAGCAGGAGGCGCGGTGAGCGAGCTGAAAAAACTGAAAAAAGAGTCGTTGTAGTGTAAAATTTGAATGATGGGATTTCTATGTATAAAAAAATATTCATTGCGATTGATAATTCAAGCTATTCCAATTATTGTATTGACTTAGGAATAGAAATTTCTAAAAAGTTTAACTCCCATTTAGTAGGTTGCCATGTCTATGACGCCACTTTGCATCAACGGCGTTTTAGAGACATGGAAAATGGATTGCCTCCCCAATATCAAGACGAAAAAACCCTTCAGCATCAGCGCGAACTCCACACTTCATTAATTAACTTGGGACTTAAATTAATCTCTGAGTCCTATCTTGGCGTATTTAAAAATAAATGCAAGGATGCCGGCGTCTCCCATGAGGGACTTCTTCTTGAAGGCAAGAATTACCACGAGATCATTCAAGAGGTACAAAGAAATTCTTATGACCTTGTAATCTTGGGCGCACTCGGACTTGCCGCTGTGAATGAGAATTTGATAGGCAGCGTGTGCGAACGTGTTGTAAGACGTATTAACACGGATGTCCTGATCGTTAAGAATAATAATTTTCAGGGGAAGGTGTTAGTTGCTGTAGATGGTAGTAAACAATCTACTGCCGGAGCTGCGTCTTCGTTAGTATTCGCGCGTTCTTTTGGTATGGAACCTCATGCGATATCTGTATTTGATCCTCATTATCATCGTGTAGCTTTTGGGAGCATTGCCAAAGTGCTTTCTCGAGAGGCAGGCCAGATATTTCGGTTTAAAGAGCAGGAAACATTGCATGAAGAAATAATTGATAAAGGGCTTGCTAAAATCTACCAAGGTCACCTGGACAAGGCTCAGAGTCTGGCTGTTCAGGCAGGTGTTCGAATGGAAACGATATTACGAGATGGAAAACCCTATGACCAGATTTTAAAATATATTTCCCATGAAAATCCCTCCCTTTTAGTTGTTGGTCGTACCGGAATTCACAATACCCACGGGCTTGATCTTGGAAGTACGACTGAAAATTTGCTGAGACTCGCCCCGTGTAATATTTTGCTTACCGGTGGAAATGTATCTCTGAAAAAAGAGACTCTTTTGGAAGGTAAAGAGTTTCACGATTTGAACAAAGACAAGAACTCCTTGACCACCAGCTATGACAAAGCATTTCACGAAGATGGTCTTTTTAGAAAAGAGGTTTTTGCGAGTGCGGCTGCCAAAAAACCTTTTGAGAATTCCAGCCATTCCGTAACGTGGACACAGGAGGCAACAGTACAAACCGAACGTATACCCTCGTTTATTCGTGAGGTGGTGCGAAAGAAGATAGAAGAGTACGCCAAAAGGGAAGGTTTTAAGGAAATTACTCCTCAGATTGTTCATGATGCAAGAGCTGGGATTATGGCTGACTCAACATTTCATAAAAGCTAGAAGGAGGTAAGAGAATATAATAATTTGCAATCACTGTTCTGCGTGGTATGATTTGAATATAATTTAACGTGTGTGCTTAAATTGGATTTTTTATAGGAGGAGAGGGAATGAAAAGGCATTTGATGTTGTTGAAAAGGTATGGATTTGCCCTCCTGAGTTGTGCGTTTCTCAGCACATCGGCACTTGCTGCTGAGGATACAGCACCTGGAGTAAAGGGGGCGTCTGACGAGGAATATACTCCAGCCAAGGAAGTCTTGATGGTTAAGTATGTGCAAATGGAAAAACCGTACCATCTGGATGTTGAGTCGCTGACGGGTAGTTTTAAGGATGCAAAAGAGGTTGTTGTTCCTCTGCAAAAACAGGATAAGGCATTTCCTAATGGTGGCGGTTCTGTTAGTAATGCTGAAGTAAAAGCTATTCATGACGGACTTTCAATTTATTTTCAGGTAAAATGGAAAGACCCAACCAGGAATGCGCGCGTTATTGCCGTTCAGGAATTCAGGGATGCTGTAGCATTGATGTTTCCTTTGGGAACGGTATTGATGGACCCAGCTGAACATTTCAGTCCTAGAATGGGTGATAGGGAAAAACCTGTAAACCTCTGGCATTGGAAGTCCGATTGGGAAGCTGACATGCTTGTTAAGGGAGAGTTGGAAGACGTTGAGTCACAATATCCAAATATGCATGATGATTTCAACTTGAATCCTTATAGCGCATATTATCACAGGGATTTAATTACCAGCATTGCTGTGTTGTCAGGGGGCCGGGCTGCTCGTAATCTTTTGTCGCAGCCTGGCAGAGGGCGTTCTGTCGAAGACCTGAATGCTGAAGGTTTTGGTACTTTAACCACACAGGACCATCAGGATGTTTTTGGGTGCAGCCGCTATGAAGATGGCGAATGGACGGTGATTTTCTATCGGGCGCTTATTACCGAAGATCCTCATGATGCACAGTTTGTTCCTGGTGGAAATACCTACTTTAATATGGCTGTGTGGAATGGCGGGGAAAAAGATAGGAACGGGCAGAAAAATATATCTATTCAATGGCATCCTCTGTCAATAGAACGAGTTGCATGGCAATAGGAGCTATTGAGGATATTTTGTTAATAATTCTTGAAAGGAGGAAGTAAGATGACACTAGTACACAACTGGCATTTAGGGAGACGTATGGAATATCCCTATTTTGAATCCAGACCGAAAAGACAGTTCGCCGCAGTGTTTAATATTAACAGGTGTATTGCCTGTCAGACATGCACGATGGCCTGTAAGAGTGCATGGACTTATAATAAAGGGCAAGAGTACATGTGGTGGAATAACGTCGAAACTAAACCATACGGTGGTTATCCACAGTCGTGGGATGTTAAGACTTTAAAATTGATTGACAATGGCGAGAATACCTGGTTTACCGATGAAAAAGACGAAAAGTTATCTCCTTACGGTGTTTATGAAGGTGATACGATATTCGAAGCCGCTGCAAAGAAAAATATTAATCAGTGGGCTGTTGGATATATACCAGAAGATAAGGAGTGGAGGTCTCCAAACATTGGAGAAGACGTTGCAAAGAGTAGTAATAAACAAGATGAGTATTCTTCTTTGCCTGAGCACAGTCGTTGGTTCTTTTATATCCAAAGGCTTTGCAACCACTGTACTTATCCAGGCTGTTTAGCGGCTTGCCCAAGAAAAGCAATTTATAAAAGAAAAGAAGATGGTATTGTGCTCATCGACCAGAAAAGATGCAGAGGTTACCGGAAGTGCGTAGAGCAATGCCCTTATAAGAAACCCATGTACAGAGGTTTAACCAGGGTGAGCGAAAAGTGTATTGCCTGTTATCCTCGTGTAGAAGGGAAAGACCCATTGACAAAGGGACGTCCGATGGAAACCAGATGTATGTCCGCCTGTGTGGGGCAAATCCGCTTACAGGGTTTCCTGGATGATAACCCAAAGAATCCAATTACCTGGTTAATTAAGCATGATAAGCTCGCATTACCATTGTATCCACAGTTTGGTACAGAGCCAAATATTTATTATATCCCTCCAAGGTGGGCTCCGAGGTCTTATTTAAGGCAGATGTTTGGGCCAGGTGTTGATGAGGCGATTGATAAGTTTATGGTGCCATCAAGAGAAAGATTGGCAGTTTTATCATTGTTCAGGATGACACAATCTATAGTCTTCGAATATAAAATTGAAGAAGGCCCAAAGGTATTTGAAACGATGATTCACGGTAAGAAGTTTGAATTGTACAATGACACCGTGATTGGTTTCGGTGAGGATGGACAGGAGATTGTAAGAACAACAATAGAAGAGCCAATTCATATTAGAGACCCGAAACACTTAAACTCAATTTAATCTGAATTAGAGGTTTAAAATGACAAATAGTAGCAGCCTTGCTGATAGCAAAGTAGCATTCAGCGTTGAAAACTTGTTAACTCGAAGCATGATGTATCAGGTTCTTTCTGGGTGCTTTATTTATCCTGTAGAGAAGAATTTGGCATCTTTGAAAAGTCCCGATTTTGAAGTTTTTAAGGCTGAGTTGGTGCAGTGTTTTACGCCTGCTGATAATGGTAAAGAGTTAAAGAAATACTTGGATAAATTACAGGAGTTGTTTTGTGATGTCCCCGTTTCTGAGCTCCAGAAACTTTATCAGCGACTGGTCGGTCATACGATTTCAAAAGATTGTCCTCTCTTTGAAACGCAATATGGCGCAGCAGATGTTTTTCAGCAGACACATGAACTAGCGGATATTCAAGGCTTTTACAAGGCTTTTGGGCTGGATACTTCTGATGTGGAAAAAGAGCGGTGTGACCATATAAGTGTAGAGCTTGAATTTATGCATTTCCTCCTCTATAAACAGGCGTATGCTTTAGAGAATCATGGTGAGGAGAAAGCCCTGATCTGCCTTGATGCTCAAAAGAAATTTCTCAAAGAGCATATCGGTAAATGGGTACCTTTGTTTGCGATCCTCTTTGGTAGAAAAGCAGAGGATGGTTTTTATCATGCACTTTCTGCGGTGACCAGGGAGTTTATAAGGCTTGAAATGGGTCTCCTGGGTGTTAGGACTGAGATGTATAAGGAATCTGATTTAACTCAGGAGTTGGTTGCCGGCGCACCTGATGAATGTCTGTCTTGCGCTACATTTGAGGATACAGAAGTTTAGGAGCTGGATTGGTATGAATTTGGAATTTGATCCTGGTCTTGTTGAATCGGTGATATTTAAAGAGCTGAAGTCTCATGAAGAAAAGGGTGATTTTCGCCTGACGGATGAATATCATTCTCTTGCTGACCCTGTTTATGATAATTTTCTTTTAGATGAACGGCCGGCGCAGTTTAGAAAAATAGAGTGGGATTTTTTCAAAAAACTCGGATTTCTTAAGTATTTGAACGAGATTTTTGATGAGTTTGGCGAACTTAACGGAAAAGTAGCAGGCGCGGTAATAATAAAGGCGCGCAGTTTATTTGAAGAGGGTTCAGATCTTTCGAAGGGTCCAAGTGAAGACCCTGTTCAGAAGCGTATTGTCGTGAAGTTGCTCTGCGACCGGTTTCAGGAACTGCCCTATTTGAAGAAAATGTTTAGACATGAGTTGATGCATGTTTCCGACATGTTGAATCCTTTGTTTGGCTACAAGGATGAGAGACTGGGTGGTAACCCGATGGAAGAAAGCATCGTGCGGGAGAAATATAGTGTCTTCTGGGATATTTTTGTTGATAGCCGGCTTATTCGAAAGGGGCTGGAAACTACATCCGATAAAGATTCCCGCTACCGGGAATTTGAATCTCAGTATAAGAAGATACCTGCCGATATTAAGCATGCGCTTTTTGAAAATCTTTGGAATAATGAAAATTTAACGCATGCAAAGATATTTGACATGGCAAAAGACGTTAATCACCTGATGAAAATTATAGAAGGGTTATCAGTAAAACCAATTCAAAAAGCAAAAAAACAAATATTACCAGGGGCACAATGTCCTCTCTGTCAATTTCGTACCTTCGACTGGGCTGAGAAGTTTGATCCGGGCTCGCAAGTGGTTGCGGGTATCAAAAAGGATTTTCCCGATTGGGAGCCAGACGATGGTGTTTGTGAAAGGTGTGCAGAGGTATATTTAGTAAATGTCCCTGTTTGTTAATCGAAATTTTATAGTTAATGCGTTTATCTACATGGTTTAAATTGAGAAAGGAGTAGGAATATGAAACTTACGAGAAGGACTTTCCTACAGGTTGCTGGTGCGGCTGGAGCAACGTTTACTGTTGCAAACAAAGCAATGGCATTCAGGTTGTTAAAGCCTGCCGTGGAGGTTGGCAACCCGCTGGATGCATATCCGGATCGCGCATGGGAAAGTGTATATCGCGAACAGTATAGGTATGATCGTACCTTTACCTTCGTTTGCTCTCCAAATGATACCCATGGCTGTAGAGTACGGGCATTTGTCAGGAATGAGGTCGTTATGAGGGTCGAGCAAAACTATGACCATCAGAACTACTCAGATCTTTATGGGAACAAGGCCACGAGGAATTGGAACCCCAGGATGTGTCTTAAAGGGTATACATTCCATCGCAGGGTTTATGGACCATACCGGTTAAGATACCCATTAATTCGAAAGGGGTGGAAGCAGTGGGCGGATGATGGTTTTCCAGATTTGACACCAGAAAATAAATCGAAGTATATGTTTGATGCAAGAGGTCAGGATGAACTCTTAAGGGCTTCCTGGGATGATGCATTTACCTATGCTTCAAAGGGTATCATTCATATTACAAAGAAATACAGTGGTGATGAAGGCGCAAAGAAGCTTTTAGATCAGGGTTATCCAAAAGAAATGGTTGATCCCATGAAGGGGGCCGGCACGAGGACATTCAAGGGTCGTGGTGGTATGGGTGCGCTCGGTGTCATTGGGAAATATGGCATGTACCGGTTTAATAACTCACTTGCGCTTGTTGATAGCCATAATAGGAATGTAGGCGCAGATAAGGCGCTGGGTGGCAGAAATTGGTCTAATTATACATGGCATGGCGACCAGGCGCCCGGTCATCCGTTTACTCACGGGCTACAAGCTTCTGACGTTGACATGAACGATATCCGGTTCTCTAAGTTAGTTATTCAGACAGGTAAGAACCTTATCGAAAACAAAATGCCTGAAGCACACTGGCTGACACAGGTTATGGAAAGAGGTGGAAAGCTTGTCGTGATTACTCCGGAATATAGCCCATCCTCACAAAAAGCTGATTACTGGATACCGATAAAGTGTAATACTGATACAGCCCTCTTCCTGGGGCTTACAAAGATTCTGATGGATGAGAAGCTGTATGATGCAGATTATGTAAAGAAGTTTACTGATTTCCCGTTATTGGTGAGAACGGATACCTTGAAGAGGTTGCAGGCTAAGGATATCTTCCCTGATTACAAATTAGAAGACATTTCACATGGCGCAAGCTATAAGATTCATGGTTTACACGATGATCAGAGAGAAATAATAGGTGACTTTGTTGTCTGGGATTCAAAGACAAGCAGTCCAAAGGCAATTACCAGGGATGATGTTGGCGATAAGTTGACCGCCAAAGGTATAGACCCTGTACTCGATGGTACATTTAAGGTTAAGACTGTGGATGGGAAAGAGATTGAGGTGATGCCCCTCTTCGAAATGTATAAAATACATCTGAAAGACTATGATATTGACTCTGTCGTTGAAATGACAAATTCTCCGAAAGAGCTGATTGTAAGATTGGCGCATGATATTGCCACAATTAAGCCGGTTGCTATTCACTATGGCGAAGGTATCAATCACTATTTCCATGCAACACTGATGAACAGGTCAACCTATTTACCTCTTATGTTGACGGGGAACGTCGGGTATACCGGTTCTGGTTCACATACCTGGGCTGGAAACTACAAGGCTGGAAACTATCAGGCTTCCAAGTGGAGCGGTCCAGGATTCTATGGATGGGTGGCTGAGGATGTATTTAATCCAAATCTTGACCCGGATGCCCCGGCAATGGATCTCAAGGTAAAAGGCCGCGCCTATGATGAAGAGGTTGCTTACTGGAACCACAGTGAAAGGCCTCTTATTGTTAATACACCGAAATATGGTCGTAAGGTTTTTACGGGTAAAACACACATGCCGACGCCTACCAAGATTATGTGGTTTACGAACGTAAACCTGGTTAACAATGCAAAGCATGTATACCAGATGTTAAAAAACGTAAACCCCAATATCGAGCAGATCATGTCTACTGACATTGAAATGACAGGCTCTATTGAGTATGCTGATTTTGCGTTTCCGGCTAACTCCTGGATGGAATTTGAGTCTCACGAAATGACCAATTCATGCTCAAATCCGTTTGTTCAGATTTGGAAGGGTGGAATTAGACCTGTCAACGATTCTAAGGACGATGTAATGATCCTGGCTGGTATGGGAGCTAAGCTTGGAGAACTTCTCAGAGATATGCGATTCCAGGATGTATGGAAGTTTGCCTTAGAGGGCAGACCAGAGGTGTATATCAACAGGTTGCTGGATGGCAGCACTACCTTGAAAGGCTACACGTTTGGTGATATCATAAGTGGTAAGTATGGCGAACCAGGCGTTGCGCTTCTGATGTACAGGACATATCCAAGACAACCGTTCTGGGAACAGGTACACGAGAGTTTACCGTTTTATACACCAACTGGACGGTTGCAGGCTTATAATGATGAATCAGAGATTATCGAGTATGGTGAGAATTTTATTGTGCATCGTGAAGGGCCGGAAGCAACCCAGTACTTACCAAATGTAATTGTAAGCACCAATCCATATATCCGTCCCGATGATTATGGAATTCCTGAGAGTGCAGAGCACTGGGAAGAGAGAACGGTAAGGAATATCAAGAAATCATGGGCTGAGACAAAACAAACAAAGAACTTCCTTTGGGAGAAGGGGTACAAGTTCTATTGTGTAACGCCAAAGTCTCGTCACACCGTACACTCTCAGTGGGCAGTCACAGACTGGAACTTTATCTGGAATAACAACTTTGGTGATCCCTATAGAATGGATAAAAGGATGCCGGGCGTTGGTGAGCATCAGGTAAATATCAATCCACATGCAGCGAAAGATCTGGGTATTGAAGATGGCGATTATGTTTATGTTGACGCTAATCCAGCTGATAGACCGTATGAAGGCTGGAAACCGAGTGACCCATTCTATAAGGTAGCCAGACTTATGCTGAGGGCAAAGTATAATTCATCTTATCCTTACGATGTATTGATGATTAAACACTCTTCGTGGATTGCAACGGAAAGGAGTGTAAAAGCACATGAAACCAGACCGGATGGCAGGGCGTTGTCAGCGGGTACCGGATATCAATCAAGCTTCCGTTATGGTTCTCAGCAGAGTCTCACCAGGGATTGGTCAATGCCGATGCATCAGCTTGACAGTTTGTTCCATAAAGCTAAGATTGGTATGAAGTTTATCTTTGGCTTTGAGGCGGATAACCACGGTATCAATACTGTTCCAAAGGAGACGCTGGTAAAGATTAGCAAGGCGGAAGATGGAGGTATTGGTGGTAAGGGTGTATGGGACCCTGCAAAGACAGGCTACACCACGGGTAATGAAAATGATTTCATGAAGAAATACCTTAACGGTGAGCTCGTGAAGGTCGAAAAGGCCTAGGTTTAACATGTTATTTATAGTGAGCTAACAGATGTTCTATGCATTTGTTAGCTCACTTAGTTTTAAGAATTTTGAAGAATCGTATAAAAGGAGAAATAAATTTATGAAAAAATTTTTTATTTCCGGAATTATTGCTGTATCATGCCTGGCATTTACCTATAATTCGGTTGTTTGGGCTCAGGCAGAAGAAAAAAAAGCATTGACGCCTGAAGAGGCTGCTGAGGCACAGAAGAAGCTTGAAGATATGCAGCAAAAGTTGAAAAAGGCAGTCAAAAATGTGCCTGCCGTAGAAAATGCTGGTTCCGTAACCGGTGTTGTTACTTGTCAGAAGATGAGGAATAATGCTGATGCTATTGTATTTATTGAAAAGGTTGGCGATAACAAATTTGCCCCACCAACGGATCATGCAATAATTGATCAGATTAATCTTACTTATGTACCCAGGGTAGTTGCATTACAGAAAGGGACCGTTGTTGATTTTCCCAACAGTGATGCAGTTCGCCACAACGTATTTTCACCACCAACTGCAGCGCTCCAGTTCAACTTAGGTACATATCCTTCCGGCGTTATTAAGGAAGTGCCGTTTGATGTTGTTGGTGAAACCCCGTTACTTTGCAACGTCCATAGCGAAATGGCTGGCTTTGCGGTTACCTTTGAAAATCCCTATTTTGCTATCACCGATAAGGATGGAAGTTACACCATTGAAGGCGTTCCACCAGGAAAATATGTTGTTAAAACCTGGCACGAAAAACTCAAGGAGTTGAGTCAGGAAGTTACGGTAGAAGGTGGTAAGGCTGCAACGGCTAATTTTGATCTGAAGAGAAGAAGGTAATAGTTTCGGCTGTTCTGAAGTCATCAATACAATAACAGTTTTAATTGATTCCAGTGAGGGATAAAAACCTCACTGGAATTTTTTTTGATATAAAAAAGGAAATAAGTACCTTCCTGTCACTTCTTATTACTAAAATTTAAGTGGAAAGCATAAATAATATAACTGAAAAAGATTTTCCCTGGATAATATCTGTCCAGGTAGGCAAATTAAAATATTTTGAGAGTAAAACGCTTTCTGCACATGAAAACCGGCAATGTCTTACCGGTTTTTATAAGGAACCGGTGGCAGGTAAGATTTGGGCGGGTAATAGCAATCTTTCTGACGATAGTCAGGCCGATCTTGAAAATCATGGCGGTACAGATAAGGCAGTGCTTGCATATTCAGCAGACCATTACCCTGTTTGGCGCAAGGAACTTTCTCTTCCGGATTTACCGAATGGTGGATTCGGGGAGAATCTTACCATTGTCGGAATGACAGAAGAAACCGTGTGTATTGGCGATACCTATGTAATTGGAGATGTACTCCTCCAGGTTTCCCAGCCTCGACGGCCATGCTGGAAGATTTCTCGCCGATGGCAAATAGATGACCTGGCTGACCGGGTTAAAAATACTGGACGAATCGGATGGTATTTCAGGGTGCTTAAGGAAGGCTTTATTGAGAATGGACTTCCTGTGGTGCTCCTTGAACGTCCATATCCGCAGTGGACGGTTGAACGTTCCTATGAGATTATGAAAAATAGACGTTCAGATACCCCGGCTGCCCAGAAACTTGCCACGTGCAACCTTCTTTCTGTGAACTGGCGTACAAAATTGGTTGAAACGAAGCGCTGGGATACTATAAGAAAAGGTATAAAAGGGTTCGTTCATAAATTTAAAATTGACAAAATTGTTTAACAGCGAATATAATTCAATTTCTTAATTTAATCATATATAGTTGAAGTCTTGATAAATTGACATTGCAACTGTCATTGCGAGCGGGGCGAAGCAATCTTTCTCATGAGATTGTTTTAGACAAAGCCTTTGCAACGACAACTTTTTTGATGTTGACTATAATTAATCTCTTATTGTTTGGAATATATGTTTCAACGCCGTAAAACACGAATCATTAACGTTGGTGGTGTACTTATCGGGGGAAATAACCCGGTTTCTGTGCAAACCATGACAAAAACCCATACCGAGGATATTGACGCCACGGTGCAGCAGATTAAGGAATTGGAGGAGGCGGGCTGTCATGTTGTTCGCCTTGCCGTGCCCACGATCGTTTCTGCTAAGTGTCTCGGCATTATTAAAAGACAGATAAAAATCCCGATGGTTGCGGATATACACTTTGGCCACCACCTCGCCCTGGAAGCCATTGCCCAGGGTGTGGATAAAATACGGATCAACCCAGGTAATATGAAGGATAAAACTAAATTAGAAGAGGTGGTTATGGCGGCAAAGGATAGGGGTATTCCCATACGTATTGGAGTTAACTCAGGTTCTGTTCGTGGTGAAGGTGACAATCATGAAGAACTTACGTCATTAATGGTTAAGACCGTCTTGCGTTATTGTGAACACTTTGAATCGCTGGGATTCAAAGATATTGTGTTATCTCTTAAGGCATCAGATGTGCCTTCAACCCTTGCTGCGTATCGGTCTATAGCCACGCTGTGTGACTATCCCCTGCATCTGGGTGTTACCGCCGCAGGGCCGCCCAGCCTTGCAACGATTAAGTCTGCTATTGGTATAGGAGGACTGCTCTCGGAAGGTATTGGCGATACCTTGCGTGTTTCTTACACGGGCGCTCCGGAGCTGGAGGTCAAGGCCGGTTATGAAATACTTGAGGCGTTGGGTCTTTATAAACGTCAGGGCGCTGAGCTTATTTCCTGCCCTACGTGCGGTCGTTGCGAGATTGACCTCGTGAATATTGTTGAAAAGGTGAGACAGCGTTTGCCGGTTGATAAGAAAAATCTTCAGATAGCCATTATGGGTTGTGTGGTGAATGGACCCGGAGAAGCGCGTGAGGTTGATATTGGCATTGCTGGTGGTAAAGGATTTGGATTTCTCTTCAAAAAGGGCGAAAAGGTTCGAAAGATACCAGAAGACCGCATGGTTGATGAGCTTTTGGAAGAAATTACCCGCATGTCATAATGATAAAAAATATCGTTGTCCTCGGTTCCACAGGTTCTATAGGTAAAAACACCCTTGAAGTTGTTCGAAATTTAAAGGACGAATTCCGGGTTGTTGGACTCTCCGCAAATTCCCGATGGGAACTCCTCTCTGAGCAAATCGAAGAGTTTCAGCCTGCCTATGTTGCACTGAATAACGGTGGATTAGTTGAAAAGTTAAAAAACCGCTTTTCAAACAATCGGCTCGAAATCATCGCGGGAAATAATTGTCTGAAAGAACTTGTTTTGAGAGACGAGGTTGATATTGTGGTTTCTGCCGTTGTGGGTGCCGTTGGTTTGCCGGCGGCTATTGCGACATTACAACAGGGAAAAACCCTCGCACTCGCCAATAAAGAGTCATTGGTAATGGCAGGGCATATTGTGATGTCGTTGGCAAAAAAAGCCCAGATTTTGCCGGTGGATAGCGAGCACAGCGCTATCTTTCAAGCCCTTCAATCCGGCAGACGCAATGAAATAAAGCGTGTTATTATTACGGCGTCGGGCGGCCCCTTTTATGACTATCCTCAAGATGAGCTGCCCAATGTGAAGCCTGCTCAGGCGCTCAAGCATCCTACTTGGCAGATGGGGCAAAAGATTACCATTGATTCCGCTACCCTGATGAATAAAGCGCTGGAGATAATTGAGGCGCGATGGTTGTTTGATTTGAAAACAGAGCAGATCGATGTGGTAATCCATCCGCAATCAATCATTCATTCTATGGTGGAATTTTGTGACGGGTCGGTAATTGCCCAGATGGGTATGCCTGATATGAAGGTGCCCATTCAATATGCATTAACATATCCCGAACGAAAATCTTTAAGTGTTCAACATCTGGATTTATCAAAGATAGGAAGTCTTACCTTTAAAAAGCCTGACATGGAAAAATTCCCTGCGCTAAGGTTGGGTTATCAGGCTGCAAAGGAAGGTGGTACGGTTGGAGTGATTCTCAATGCAGCGAATGAGGTTGCGGTTCAGGCATTTCTGAATGGTCAAATTAAATTTACCGAAATTTCATCCAGTGTTGAAAAGGTAATAAACAATCATCTTTTTATCAAAAACCCTTGCCTTGAGGATATTTTAGCTGCAGATTCCTGGGCAAGACAGGAGATTACAAAATGCCTTTTGTAGATGTTTCAACAAATGTTTTACAGGTTATTATTGGGATTGGATTGCTGATTTTTATCCATGAACTTGGCCATTTCCTTGTTGCGAAGAAAATAGGAGTAAGGGTATATGCCTTTTCTTTGGGATTCGGTCCCGCTATTTTTAAAAAGAAATGGGGCGAAACGGAATACCGGCTTTCATTAGTGCCCCTGGGAGGTTATGTAAAGCTTGCAGGCGAGGGTCCTGATGAAGAAAAAACGGGTGCTTCCTGGGAATTTTCATCCAAGAGTGTTGGACAGCGCGCTGCCGTGCTTGTTGCCGGCGTGGGGCTAAACGCCATCCTTGCCTTCATCGCCTTCATTGTTGCCTTTCAGATCGGCGTACCCTTTATAGCGCCGGAGGTTGGCCAGGTTATCCCCGGTTCTCCTGCGTGGGAAGCGGGAATCCAACGGGGGGATAAGGTTGTCGAGGTTGATGGAAACAGGGATATTGATTTTGAAGACCTCTTTACCATTATTGCCTTAAATACCTCTACCACGGGATTACCAATTAAAGTAGAACGGGATGGAAAGATTCTGGATTTCACGGTAACGCCCTCGTACGATGCAGAACATGGCATTCAAAGGATAGGGATTGCGCCTGCTACCAGCCTGGAGGTCGATAAACTATTTGCATTTGAAAACAACGTTTCCCCGGCAAGAGACGCCGGTTTACAGGTTAAGGATATTATCGTCGCTGCAAATGGCAAGCGGATTTCTACTGAAGATGAATTCCGCGAGATAGAAATGCAGAATCCCGGCAAAGAAATTTCGGTTGTTGTTTTAAGGGACAACCGGGAGGTAGAACTTAAGATAACCCCATATAAGTTATGCCGGTGGATGCTCGGTCTTTCCTGTGCGACTGCCCGCATTGACGGCGTTAAGAATGATAGTCTTGCCATGAACGCAGGTTTTTTGAAAGGCGATGAGATTACGGAGGTTAATGCAAAGCCTGTAACCGGATTCTCTGAAATAGGCAAACTGGTATTGGAATCTGAATCTGAAACATACGCCTTTACCATTAAAAGGAATGATCAGATTTCTTCTCTTACCGTGTCTTTGAAGGATGCAAAAGAAAAAACGTCGTTTCTGGGCGGATTTTCCCCCTTTTATGGATTAGTAATCGATTCTGTAGTCGAGGGATTTCCTGCAGAAAAAGTTGGTATAAAGCCGGGCGATAAAGTTACCGCTCTGAATGAAAGAGAGGTAAAAGACTGGAACTCATTACTTCAGGCCGTTATCATGAGCCAGGGAAAACCCATGGTGATTGACTGGATGCGTGACGGTAAGCGTTTTGTATCTACCATTGCACCGCAAAAAGATGAAAAGAATGCCGTGGGCAGTATTGGGCTGAAATTTCGCGAGAAGACGCTCGTTAAACAGTATGGTCTTTTTGGTTCATGCGTTATAGGTATAAAAAAGGCGATTATTAACGTGCAAAGGCTGTATCTTACCATCAAAGGCTTTTTTTCTCAGAGGCTCTCAACTAAAAATGTCGGTGGATTTATCCTGATTGCCCAGGCGTCGTATGAGTCAGCCAAGGTAGGCATGGGGAAACTCACGTATTTCCTGGGTATTCTGAGCCTCCAGTTAGCGCTCTTAAATATCCTGCCCGTGCCCGTGCTGGATGGCGGTCACTTGTTATTTTTGGCAATCGAGAGGATTAAGGGTTCGCCCGTAAGTCAGAAAGCGCTTTCCATAGCGCATTATATCGGCTTTGCCGCCATCATTTCACTGGTTATCTATGCCACGAGGAATGATATTATGCGGTTGTTGTCACTATAACAGTTTGTACGGATTAAACGGTTTAATTTGTGAGTTTTATTGAAAATTCATCCAAATTTATATATAGTATCGCAATTGATATTAACAACATGCCTTGTTTTCTTATTTGCACCAGGGTCTGAATAAGATATCGCTTGTATGGAACCGGTTAATCAGTTGAAATTTGATTTTGACAAAGAAATCATTTCTTCTGTCCAGACATATCTCATGAGTATCTTAAATACGAATGACATTGTGTATGATGTGGATGGAGAAGTGGTGGGTGAAATGCATAGTTCTTCTTATTGTAAGACATTGCGTTTTGTAAGCGCACGTAAAGATATATGCTTTTCTTATAGTTGGGATCTTTCGAAAAATGCCATACGCTCCAATAAGTCCCTGGAGGATCAGTGTCCCTGTGGCCTAACACTTATTGCGGTGCCGATATACCTTCATGAGAATACCGTAATCGGCGCACATTGTGTGGCGATTTCCGATCCCTACCGCTCTAAGTTTAGCGTGTTTGATGTTGCGTCACGGTTTAATGTTGACGCCCATATCCTGTGGGATGCTGTTAAAAAGACGCCGCCTGTGCCAAAACCTATCTTAAAAATTGCACGGGAACAGGTAGCCTTGTCGTCTGAACTCCTGTCGAAGATTTTTACCCGTATTCATACGCTCAAACAAAAGTTTTGAATTATATATTATGTTAAAAAATTTCAATGCCGTTGTAGAGACGTAAGATTTTGCGCCTTTACGTGTCTACTGTATTTTACTATCCGCATAGTTTTTGATTCCTTGCCGAGTAAAAAAATCTGCCTTATAGTGGGAGGAAGTGCGTTATGAGAAGTATTGCGTTACTGAACCAGAAGGGGGGCGTAGGAAAGACCACAACGACTGCAAATCTGGGCGCATGCCTTGCGATGCTGGGGAAAAAAGTATTACTTATTGATATGGACCCGCAGGCAAATTTAAGCGTGCATCTGGGTATGGATATTTACAGTCTAAAATATTCAGCGTATGATCTTATTGCAGGCGATTGTAAACCAGATGAGGTGATTGTAAAAACCAGCATAGCCGGCCTGGATATTATACCGTCCAATATAGATCTTTCCGGGGCGGAAATTGAACTGGTGGGCGTTGTGGGCAGGGAGACGGTGTTAAAAGAAAATTTAGGGGATGCAATTAACTCATATGATTACGTCCTTATTGATTGCGCCCCTTCGCTTGGTTTATTGACCCTGAACGTTCTGACCCTGGTGCACGAGATATTTATTCCTGTACAAACCGAATTTTTTGCCTTGCGTGGCGTAGGTAAGCTATTGGATACGTACGAGATAGTTCGTAAGCGACTTAATAATGCATTAGAAATTACCGGCATTATTCTTTGCATGTATACAAGCCGCACTCGTCTGGGCAACGAGGTGGTAGAAAAAGTAAGGGAACATTTTAATGATAAGGTTTTCAAAACGATTATTAGAAAAAATGTGAAGCTCTCGGAATCGCCGAGTCATGGAAAACCGATTGTTTCCTATGCGCCTGGTTCACACGGTTCGGCGGATTATATGGCCCTTGCGCAGGAAGTAGTGCTCCAGGAAAATAAAGAATATCGGACAGCAAGCAATAAATAAATTCATTGCATCGTAATTTCCTTAAAGTAATTTTATATTTTACTGTGGAGAAGTTATGGGAAAAGAAAGCGCCCTGGGACACGACCCATTGGGTTGGATAAAGGCTGTAAAAGATAATAAAAAACCATCTTCAGATAATCTGGCTGATAAAAATGTTCCGGAAAATAATCCACCATTGCCTCAACAGCAACCGTCCATCCCTTCAAATATAGACAAGCCATTGGAAAGGGTATCGCAGCCAATGAATAACGTTGGTAGTTCGACTCGTGGCGTTCCTCCGTTAAAACCAAAGGTCGTGATTGGGCGCATGTATGAGAAACCTGTTCCGGAAAAGCCAAAATCGGTTCAGGGTGCTGAAAGTACGAATCGGGAAACGAGACAAGCGGTAAAATCTCCTTCTCCTGTTGCCTTACAACCCCAACAAGTCAGGCGGATAGAGACAGAAATAAACCGTCCTGTCACAACTTCCGGCGACCGGTTTTTGACTTACATTATTATTGCTTATACGACGCTCCTGCTTATTCTGGGATGTTTCGTTTACAGCGATCTTTCCAGGAGGATGGGCAGGATGGAGGCAAAGGTTCTTGCCCTGCAGAAGGCGTTGATAGTAAAAGAGCAATGAATTCTCCTTGTTCAATATTCGATAGTCCTCTTCGCATTAAATAACTTTTCAATCGCAAGTCCAAAATCGTAAATCGCAAATTTACCAGGTTAACCGTATTTAATGGTGGCATGTTCGCCCCGGAATATTTTTATCAGTCCATTGTCGAGCCGCACCATCAACCCGCCGTTATTTGAGATATCGATTACCACGCCTGTATATTCCTGTCCACCGTCGGTAATGGTTAACGTCTCGCCTACGGTAATGCAGAGTTCCTTCCACCGTTCCGTTATGTACCGGAAGTGTTCATCTTTTAAGATGGAATACCACTTGTCAATATCCTGGAGTAATGCCTTTGCAAACATGGTACGATCCACGAGCCCATTGTTTTCAATGGCCAGAGAAGTTGCCGGGATGCGTGTTTGTTTCGGTAATTCATTTTTCGGTGTATTGACATTAATGCCGATTCCAATAAAAAAATAGAATTGTTTTTTGAGCGATTTTTCTAATTCAACCAGAATTCCTCCGACCTTTTTCCCATTGATCAGGATATCATTGGGCCATTTAATCTCGGCGGGGAGGTGCAGGGTATCGTAAATAGTTTCCGTTACGGAAACTGCTGTTGTTCCCGTTAACAAACATAAATGGTCTGGTTGTATGGTGTGTTTTAATACAATAGTGCAAAGGAGTCCGGTATAGGGGGGACAAGACCAGGAATGCCCAGAACGTCCCTTGCCCTGCGTTTGTTCTTCGGCAAAAACGACCGTGCCATTCTTAGCCCCCATGCGCGCGAGTTTCCGGGCCATATCCATCGTCGAGGCTATCCGTTTGTAAACAACCACGGCGCTTCCGATAGTCTTTGTTTTTAATCCCTGCATAATTTCTTCAGGGGTCAAATGGTCTAAAGTATTCATGGTTTTCAAATATATGTCATAACCCATTGAAAAGTCAATATTAATTAGATGGATGGACTTTTCTCCCTTTTTATAAAAAAGCCAACTTCTGCCATACTGGCAGGTGTTGTATATGCGAGAATTTTTCTCCTGTCACAATGACATGTTCTTGGCTATGTTTCGTATATAATAAAGATTATGAATGCGTATAACATGGCTAACTTAAAAATGTTATGTTGTTTTAATATTTAGCGCTCTTTTGCGGTATTTGGTTTGCTAATTACTTCATTCTTATATACTTTTTGAAATTTAATTTTGGTATCTTAAATTAATGAGGTTATTGAAAGGAGGTATTCAATGGCGAAGCAACTAGCCTTTGATGAAGAGGCAAGGTCCGCTATTGCCCGGGGCGTTTCAAAACTTGCCAGGGCAGTGAAGGTTACCCTTGGACCGAGGGGAAGGAATGCAGTGTTAGATAAGGGATACGGAAGTCCCACGGTAACCAAGGATGGCGTTTCGGTTGCCGAGGAGATAGAACTTAAGAACCCTTATGAGAATACAGGCGCAAGACTGGTACGGGAAGCGGCATCTAAGACCAGTGATATTGCAGGTGACGGAACAACAACGGCAACGGTTCTTACCGAGTCGATCTTTTTAGAGGGACTCAAGTGTGTAACATCGGGCGCTGATCCGATGGCGCTGAACAGAGGTATGCGTAAGGCGCTGGATAAGGTGGTCGACAAATTAAAAGAGATGAGCAAAAAGATCAAGAACCAGTCTGAAATTGCAAGCATTGGTTCAATCGCAGCAAATAACGACTCTGAGATAGGAAAAATGATTGCCGATGCAATGGACAAGGTGGGCAAGGATGGCGTTATCACCGTTGAGGAAGGAAAGGGGCTTGAAACCAGCGTTGATGTGGTAGAAGGTATGCAGTTTGACCGGGGGTATCTCTCTCCTCATTTTGTCACCAATCCCGATACCCTGGAAGTCGAGTTTAAAGACCCCTATATATTAATTTATGAGGATAAAATATCTACGGTTAAAGGGCTGGTTCCACTCCTGGAAAAGATTGCAAAGACGGGCAAGTCTTTGTTGATTGTTGCTGAAGATGTGGAGGGTGAGGCGCTGGCTACCCTGGTTGTAAATAAACTCCGTGGAACAATCAGTTGCGCAGCAGTTAAAAGCCCGGGGTATGGAGATCGCAGGAAGGCGATGCTCGATGATATCGCCGTTCTTACTGAGGGTAAGCCAATATCTAAAGACTTGGGAATCCAGTTGGAAAATATCGATATTCGTGATTTAGGACGCGCAAAGAAGGTTACGGTTGATGCGGATAATACGACCATTGTTCAGGGGGCAGGGAGTTCCGATGCTATTCAGGGTCGTATTAAGCAGATTCGTAAGGAAATCGAGATAACGACGTCGGATTATGATAGAGAAAAATTGCAGGAGCGTCTTGCGAAGCTTGCAGGCGGGGTTGCCCAGATATTTGTAGGCGCGGCCACGGAGAGCGAAATGAAGGAAAAGAAGGCGCGCGTGGAAGATGCCCTGCATGCTACCAGGGCGGCTATAGAAGAAGGCATATTGCCGGGTGGCGGCGTTGCGCTTTTACGGGCTGCTGAGGCGCTGGATACCATCAAGCTGAAAGGCGATGAGGCTATGGGTGTTGATATCGTAAGAAAGGCATTGTCTGCGCCCGCAAAACAGATATTTAAAAACGCCGGTCTGGAGGGTACTGTGGTTGTGAAAAAGATCATGGAATCCAAAGATAAGGCGTTTGGTTACGATGCAGAAAAAGAGACATACTGCAATTTGATGGAAGCGGGTGTTATTGATCCCACAAAGGTGGCAAGGAGCGCATTGCAAAATGCCGTAAGTATTGCCGGCATCCTTCTGACAACCGACTGTATCATCACCGATGTCCCCAGTAAAGAAGGCGAAAAGATGCCCGGTGGTATGGGTGGCGGCATGGGTGGCATGGGTGGCATGGGCGGTATGGGAATGTAATTGCGTGACGGTTGAATGTGTTGGTTGCGTTGCAGAGGATTTTTATTTCTCCAGGATATGGCCGGACTTAGCTCAAGCTTTTAGGTTTGAGTCTGCACAGGAGTATCAGGCTGGAGCCTTGAGTTACATTTATGGATAACTCTATTTTGTAAGATTAGAACGAAAAGGAGAGACACGGGATTTTTCGTTTCTCCTGAAAGATTTTCATTATTTATTTTTCATATGAGGAGGTAAAGAAATACTATGGCAAACATTAGACCATTAGACGATAGAGTAGTTATTGAACCTATGGAAGCGGAAGAAAAATCTCCGGGCGGAATTGTTTTACCAGATACAGCAAAAGAAAAACCCATGAAGGGAAAGGTTGTTGCCGTTGGCGAAGGAAAGATGTTGGAGAGCGGCAAAAGGGCGGAACTTCTGGTAAAGAAGGGAGACAAGGTATTGTACGGGAAATATGCAGGAACCGAGGTTTCTGTCGACGGCAAAGAGTTTCTTATTATGAGGGAAAGCGACATTTTGGCAAAGATTGAGTAACAAGGAATTTCAATGATTTACAAAGATTTATGAACGATAAAAAATTTTGGAGGTTATACAATGGCTGCAAAGCAGTTAATTTATGAAGAAGATGCCAGAAAGTTGCTCCAAAAAGGGATTAGGCAGCTCGCAGATGCTGTTCGTGTAACAATGGGTCCTACGGGAAGGAACGTGATTCTGGAAAAAGGATTTGGTTCCCCATCAGTTACAAAAGACGGCGTAACGGTGGCAAAAGAAATTGAATTAAAAAATCCCTTTGAGAATATGGGAGCAAAGATGGTTTGTGAGGTTGCATCAAAAACAAGCGATGTTGCTGGGGATGGTACGACTACGGCGACTATCTTTGCGGAGGCGATCTTTAACGAGGGATTAAAGAACGTCGTGGCAGGTGCAAACCCGATGTCCGTTAAGAGAGGCATTGACAAGGCTGTTGAGGCGGTGGTTGATGAAATTAAGAAGTTGAGTAAACCGGTGAAGGGACGAGCCGAAATAGCGCAGGTAGGAACGATCTCAGCCAACAACGATTGTTCGATTGGAAACCTCCTGGCCGATGCTATGGAGAAGGTTGGTAAGGATGGGGTAATTACCGTGGAAGAGGCCAAGGGGATTGAAACAACGTTGACCGTTGTTGAGGGTATGCAGTTTGACAAAGGGTATCTCTCTCCGTACTTCATTACCGATGCACAGAACATGGAAGTTGTTCTCGAAGATGCCTACATATTGATTCACGAGAAGAAGATATCCAGCGTAAAGGAACTCGTTCCTCTGTTGGAAAAGATTGCCGGGAGCGGCAAGCCCTTGTTGATTATTTCAGAGGATATAGAAGGCGAGGCGCTGGCAACCCTGGTGGTGAATAAGCTCCGTGGCGTGCTGAGTTGTGCGGCGGTAAAGGCCCCGGGTTTTGGAGACCGAAGGAAGGCGATGCTTGAAGACATTGCCATTTTAACGAAAGGTCGCGCTATCACGGAGGATCTGGGCATAAAACTGGAAAATATTGGCGTGGAAGACCTCGGTCGTGCAAAGAGAATTTCTATTGATAAAGACAATACCACGATTATTGAGGGTGCCGGGAAAAGGACTGATATTCAGGCAAGAATTGCCCAGCTTAAAACTCAGATTGAACAGACTACATCAAGTTATGATAAGGAAAAATTAAGCGAACGGCTTGCCAAGCTGTCAGGTGGTGTGGCGGTTGTTCATGTTGGCGCTGCGACTGAGGCGGAAATGAACGAGAAGAAGGCGCGTGTAGAAGATGCATTACATGCAACCCGTGCGGCAGTGGAGGAAGGTATCGTGCCGGGTGGCGGCGTGGTATTTATCCGGGCAATAAAGGCACTCGAAGAGGCGCGCAAGAAGATCAAAGGTGATGAGAAGGTTGGCGTTGATATCGTTGCAAAGGCGCTGGAAGCTCCGTTACGTCAGATATCCTCCAACACCGGCGTTGACGGTTCTGTCATTGTTGAAGAGGTAAAGGAGTTGCCAACCAACAAGGGCTATGATGCCAATTCAGGGAAATATGTGGATATGTTTGAGGCGGGGATTGTAGACCCGGCAAAGGTGTCCCGGGTTGCCCTGCAGAACGCTGCAAGTGTGGCCGGTCTCCTTTTGACCACAGAAACGATGATTACCGAATTCAAGGAAGAAGAGGAAGAGAGAGAGATCGAAGGTAGTATCCATTAATTCTCATTTCTTTGAAAATTCGACTGTTAATTCAAAAGCAAAAAGGCTGCGATGAGTAGCCTTTTTGCTTTTGTGCCCGTAATGAGAAGAATATACGATGTTTATGGGAATTTCCACTTTTCCAGGATATATCCGTACGTAGATCAAACCTTTAGGCTTGAGTTTGCTCAGGAGTAACGAGGCTGAAGTCTGGAGTTGAATATTTCAATTCGTAAATGTAAATAGGGGTTGTTTAAAACACTCTTGATTTTGTGCAGTTATATATACTATAATTTTAATTTACGCTATTTACGTTATTGTATCTCTTTGTAAAATCATTACTTAGTTAAGAGAGAATAATAAGATATATGGAAGAAGATTATTACCAGGTGCTCGGCGTCGGTAAGAATGCATCGGCGGATGAGATAAAAAAGGCGTACCGTAAGATAGCCTTTGATCACCATCCGGATAGAAATCCTGGAAATAAAGAAGCCGAGCAGCGATTTAAAAAGGCGGCAGAGGCGTATGACGTGCTCAGTGACCCTGATAAAAAAAAGCGATACGACCAGTATGGAATCGAGGGTTTGAGGGGTACTGGCGCCCGTGAATACAGCAACTTTGAGGATATCTTCGACTCCTTTGGCGATATTTTTGGCGGGGGAAGCATCTTTGAAGACTTTTTTGGCATGGGAAAGAGTCAGAAAAGGGGTGGTCGTCGCGGGGCAAGTCTGAAATGCGATATTGAGATTGATTTCAAGGAGGTTGCCACCGGGGTTGAGAAAAAAATCGAGCTCATGCGAAAAGAAGTCTGCGAGACATGTCGTGGTACTGGCGCGCGTGAAGGTACTTCTCCGGTAACCTGTACATATTGTAGGGGACGGGGAGAGGTACAGCAGTCACAGGGATTCTTTACCCTCCGTACTGCCTGTCCGAAGTGCCGCGGTAACGGCAAGATTATAGAATCGCCCTGTGGGAAATGCGGCGGTTCGGGACGCTGTCCAAAGAGATCGACAATAACCATTCAAATCCCTGCAGGTGTGGAGGATGGTACACGGTTGCGTCTGTCTGGTCAGGGGGAGCCTGGGGAAAATGGCGCTGCGCCGGGGGATTTGTATTGCGACGTCCATGTTAAACCTCATCTGATCTTTAAGAGGCAGGGAGACGATGTGTTTTGTGAGGTTCCGATTACACTTGCACAGGCAGCCCTTGGTTGTACTATCGACGTTCCTACCCTTAGGGGGAATGTGATCCAGATAAAAATACCGAAAGGAACGCAAAATAACGAGATTGTTCCCATTCGAGGCGAAGGGTTTCCAAATGTTCATGGGTATGGCAAGGGAGACCTTAAAATACAGGTAATTGTTGAAGTGCCAGTAAAATTAAATGCCAGACAGGAAGAGTTGCTACGCGAGTTTGCCGAGCTGGAAAAAAAGAATGTCTCTTCGCGTCAAAAGAAATTTTTTGAAAAAATGAAGAATTTTTTTGAATAGATTCATGGATAGGAATTTCAATATTGTAGAGACTCAAGACTGTGTCGTGAGCTTAGTCGAACGATTTTATGTTTCTGCAGGTACAATTTAAAAGTCGCAGAATGCCCAATTTATAAGGAGGAAATATGCCGACGTACGATTACAAATGTAATGCGTGTGAACATGAATTTGAATTGTTTCAACATATTACCGAAAATCCGATAAAGAAGTGCCCGTCGTGTGGAAAATTAAAAGTTCAGCGGATAATAGGAAGTGGCGGGGGAATTATTTTTAAAGGTTCCGGGTTTTACCAGACGGATTATCGAAGCGAGGAATATAAGTCAAAGGCTAAAAAAGATGCCGAACCAGCGAAACCAGCGACAAAGCCTGCCGAGAAGGTATAAAAAATAAAACCACAGGATGGCACAGATAAGAAGTGAAACAACCCGTTTATGAATTACGATTTGAGATTTGGGATTTGCGATTTAAATCTTAAATTCTCCATCGTAAATCTCAAATCGTAATTTGTAACTCGTAAATTCCGGGGCTGGTTCAACTTTGTCGATTAACCAGCGCACGTGAGAATATTGAACGCCGAATAAAAAGAATGTTGAATATGTCAAAAATTAACTGCCCGAATTGTAACAAGGTGCTGTCTTATCAAACGATAAAAGACCTGCCGTATTTTCCCTTTTGCGGCGAACGGTGTAAACTCGTGGATCTTGGAGCGTGGCTTGATGAAAAGTATCGTATTGAAGAACCAATGAGTCCTGATGCTTTGACCAGGTTGGGAAAAAAAGGAGTGGAACATGGATGATGCGAAAGCAATAAAACATGATTGGCGAGATATTTTTCGAGCCTTTAAGATGGCATTTGACCCCAAAAAGGTGTTTCTTGGATATGCAGGCATACTTGCAAGTATAATGTGGTGTATTGTGGTTGTTACGTTTTTTTCGGCATTCAAATTGATAACGACCACTCCCTGTATGTTTATTAAGTTGTTTTTATGTTCTGCCAGAGAGGGCATACCCGTCGTTGTAAGCAATGTGCTGTCATCGATAATGCCTCTGGATTTTGGAGAATTTTTTGTCCTTTTAGCAATTACCCTTGGACTTCTTGCTATATGGGCGTTTGTAGGTGGCGCAATCACACGGATTACTGCGCTTGACTACGCAAGGGATGAAAGTGTACCATTGTTTGACGCATTGCAATTTGCCAGGAAAAAATTCTGGTCTTATTTCTGGTCGCCACTGGTGCCAGTCGTTGGAGTTTTCTTCTTTGCCTTGTGTAATGTGATAATCGGTTTGCTGGGAAGGATTCCGGTTTTGGGCGATATCATTGTTGCGGTGGGATTTCCCTTTGCCATGATTTCCGGGTTTCTTATGGTTTTTGTTGGAGTGATAGGGGCTTTGGGGTTATGTTTTATGTTTCCCACCATTAGCGCTGAGGGATCGGACGCCTTTGACGCTATGAGCCGCGCTTATAGTTATATTCTTTCACGACCCAAACAATTCATCCTGTATTGTATTATCTATATCCTGTATGGTATAGGTTGTCTGGCGCTTGTTGCATTTGCGGCATGGCTCATGAACCGGCTTGCATTTTGGACGGTGGGGATTGGGATGGGACATAAGTTTGCCACAGTGCAATTGTTTATATTCCAGAAGTGCAATATTGCCACCCTGGGGTTTTGCACGCCACACTCAGATACAGCAGGGGCAAAGGCTGTCTGTATATCCGCTGGCTGTTCGTTAAAATTCCTGGCTGGTTTGCTGATCGTTTATATTGTGTTTATAAAACTGGCAGTATGGACTTTCGTAACGACTTATGTGTTTTCTGCAAAGACGATTATCTATTTCCTGCTCAGGAAAGAGATAGATAGTACTGATATATCCGATGTTTATGTTGAGGAAGAGCCAACTAACTCGGGATCAGGCAGGGGAACCAAAAAATCTTCTTTGTCCAAAGAGGGTGATTCGCCGGATACAGGATCAAACATCTAAAGCGCTTTTTCCGTATGGAGGGACGTAAAATCGTTCGACTGAGCTCACGACGAAGTCTTGCATCTCTCCGCCAATGATGCAACTTAAACCTTTAGAGTTTGTGCAAAAAGTCAATCATCGTGTCATTGCGAGCGAAGCGAAGCAATCTCCTGGAATTATTATAGGGAAGATTGCTTCGCTTCGCTCGCAATGACAGGCAAGAACAGACTTTTTGCAAAGACTCTTCAGGTTTGAAATCCGCTTGTAGTAGCGACTTCAGTCGCTACCTGAAACGGATAATATGAAGGTGTAACGACTGAAGTCGTCACTTCAAACTTAATTAAAAATACTATAAAAAATGTCCGTACCTATCGTTACCATTGTTGGCAGACCGAATGTCGGAAAGTCTTCCCTGTTGAATTGCCTTGCACGGCGCCGGATTTCTATTGTTGAACCCACGAGCGGCGTTACCAGGGACCGTGTTTCAACGGAAATCCATCATGGAGATTATTTGTTCGAATTAATCGATACCGGCGGGATGGGCGTAATAGATGCTGACGGTCTTACCGAAGATATAGAGGCACAGATAGAAATTGCGATATACATGGCGGATGTAATCCTCTTTGTGGTCGATGTACGCGAGGGCATTACGCCTTTGGATAGTATGGTTGCAGAAAAATTGAGACGTCTCAATAAGCAGACCATCCTTGTTGCCAATAAGGTGGATACGCCAAAATTTGAATTTCAAACATCGGTTTTTAACAAGCTGGGGTTTGGCGAGCCTCTTCCGGTATCTGCTACTGAACGGTTTGGACGGAGTGAACTGTTGGACAGGATTACTTCTCTTTTGCCGGATTTGCACCTGACAGAGGCGGATACTGCCGAGCCTATGATGAAACTCGCAATCGTCGGTAAAAGAAATGCAGGGAAATCCACGTTGATTAACACCCTTGCAGGGCAACAACGGGTAATTGTGAGTGAAGTGCCCGGCACAACACGTGATTCGGTGGACGTCCAGTTTGAAATGGACGGCAAGCAATTCCTGGCGATCGATACGGCGGGGGTAAGAAAAAAGAAACAGGTTGAGGGGTCTATTGAATTCTATAGTTTGGCACGCGCTGAACGGTCTATCCGCAGGGCTGACGTGGCACTTTTTCTTATTGATTCCACGCTTAAAGTGTCTGAGGTGGACAAGAAACTGGGCGATTTTATCGTCTCGGAATGCAAACCATGTATTATTGTAATCAATAAATCGGATTTAGTTCGCGATGTTGAAACCCAGAAGTATAATAAGTATATTTATCAGTGTCTGCCCGGTCTTTCCTTTGCGCCAATTTCGTTCATCAGCGCAAAGAATAATGAACACGTTGTTGATATGATACACCTTGCCTTAGACCTCTATAAGCAGGCAAATATCCGGGTTTCCACCTCAGAACTGAATAAGGCATTGGAAGAGGCGCTTACTTTACACCGTCCCACACGCAAGAAATCTAAGTCTCCTAAGATTTATTATACCACCCAGGTAAGCGTTTCTCCGCCAACGTTTATCCTTTTCGTGAATGACCCAAAACTTTTTGACAGCGATTACGAACGCTATCTTGCCAATCAACTCCGCAGCAAGCTTCCCTTCCCAGAGATTCCCTTAAAATTTCACTTCCGGGCAAGGTCAAAAACTCAGGCAAGCCCGTAGAAATGCAAAATCTTGAGTCTCTATAGTTTATCATCTTCCCTTAATTAAAATTTTAGATTTTAAATTTGGGATTGAAAAATCATAATTCTCGAATCCCGAATCGTAATTCGTAAATTACGTCGCGATTTCCACCCTGTTGCATCCATCGCTTTTGGCTTTATAAAGTGCCCTGTCTGCATTTGCAATGAGCCTGGTTGGAGTGTTGTAACGGTCAGGTACGGCGGTGGCTACTCCGATACTCACCGATACACGGTTAGTAACCTGAGAACCGGAGTGTTCGATGCCGAGTCCATCGACATTCGCCTTCATTAATTCTGCCACACTGATAGCCCCTTCCGCATCAGTCCCTGGCAATACAGCAATGAATTTTTCTCCGCCGTATCTGGAAACAATATCGGCTGGTCTCTTTATGGAATTCGCAAGTACTCGCGCAACCTGCTTGAGATATTCATCTCCCGCCGGATGGCCGTAGGTGTCGTTAAATGCCTTAAAATGGTCTATGTCAACGAAGATTAAAGAAATGGGATACACTTCCCGAACGGCTCGCTTCCACTCCTGTTCTATGAATTCATCAAAGTAACGGCGGTTGGCGATACCGGTAAGACTATCCCTATAAGAAAGGTGTTCCAGGAGTTTGTTTGATGCCTCAAGTTGCAGTGTCAGTTCCTTGAGTTCTTTCTCGTGCGCCTTATGGCAATTTATTTCATGGTTTAATTTTAACATGGAACGTATGCGTGCAAGGAGTTCAATTTTTTTATACGGCTTTGTAATGTAATCTACAGCTCCGGCGGCAAAGGCGGTTTCTAAACTATCCATATCCGTTGTAACCGTTACCACGATAATGGGGATATCCCGGAGGTTGTCACGTTTCTTTATTGTCCTGCATGCCTCAATACCATCGATCTCCGGCATTATAATATCCATGAGAATCAGATCAACCTGAACATCGATACATGATGGATCGTCCATTTTCAACAGACGAAATACCTCCGCAGCAGATTGTGCAAGGATGATGTCCTTGTATCCTGCATCCTTCAGGATATGGTCGAGTAGATGTAAGCTGTCTTGAGAATCATCAACGATAAGGATACTCATGTAATTGCTCCTTTCAGATGTTATTCTGAACCGCGTGATAATGTACAATTTCTCTGTAGGGCAACCCTTTAGAGCCTGTGCAAAAAGTCAATCACCAACTCTTTAGGGTTGCTCCTGGCAAGGCTAACGCCTTGTCCGGCCACAACTTGTTTTTGACAATAAAAATCCCTTCGCTTGATACATGCAGGGAGACGCCCCGACAGGGCGTCTTTGCGGTATAAATATATTATGAACAATCTCCAACAAATTGTCCTTCCTTAGGGGTTTTGAAAGGTAATCCGTACAACCGGCATCTCCATGTCAATTAATAATAAAGAAAATGTCCGTCTTTTACAAATATCAAATGCCGCCTGCCCATTGGTTGCAAAATAAAGCCTCATGTCTGTTTCCTTTTTCAAGAAACGCTACTCTAGAAAAACTTTACTATACTCCTTAATATGAAAAACATGATGATTTAAAAAGCTTGCACTCCTCTTAATTTTGTTTTAATATCCTTTCAAAGGGAGGGGGTATCCTTCTGATATCCGGATTATTGATGTGGACGGTTCCTCCCTGCCGACTGAACTGGTTGGCAAGCCAGGAAGTGACGAATGACCGGCATGGTCACCCGACAGTTACAAGATTGCCTTCTCTAGCACCAGGGACGGGTACTTCGAGATTTATGTTATCGGTGTGGACGGCACCGGTGAAACCAGGCTTACCTTCAACAGCGCTACTGATAAAGAACCGGCATGGTCGCCTGACGGGAAACGGATTGCATTCACCAGTGACCGAGACGGTCACCCTGAGATTTACGTTATGGATGCAGATGGAAAAAACCAAACCCGACGCCGAACAAGAAAGTGGATTTTGGACTGGAAGCCGATGATGAGATTATAACCAGGGTTCCCTACGGGGCGATAACGGGACCGATCAAATTAGTCTCCCCTCTGGGCGTCGGGGCAAGCCCCAAAGATGTCAAAGTGAAGCCAACCGTTACGAGGTTTTCACCGACTAAGGGAAAGCCGGGGAAGGAGGTAGCCCTATTCGGAAAAGCCTTCACCGGTATTCCGGACAACACCTTCAAAGTGCTTTCCTACAAGAAGATTCTTGCCCACGTTCCGAAAGGAGCTGTAACTGGCAAAATCGCCGTGACTACTCCCGGCGGCACCGGCACCAGCAAGAAGGATTTCATCGTACCCTGACGGATGCAGGACTCAGCAGCGATACACCGGGTATGGAAAAGTTTAAAGGTGTATGATAAGTAAAAATGACCTTATGGTTTGTGCAAAAAAGTCTCTAAGGTGGGACGAAGAACAAAGCCCAACCTTATTATACTGCTTCAATCGTCTTCGATTGAACCGAAACACTATTTGCATCCATTCGTTCCTCTTCCTCTTGTATGCATTTTTCCAATTCACGGTGGCTGTCTATAACCACATCTGCTTCTTTCAGATATTCTTTGCCAAGATAACTAACTATAGCAATACACCGCAGACCTGCTGCCTTTGCCGATTGTATGCCCAGGGGGGCGTTCTCTATGACAAGACATTGATCCTTTGCTACGCCCAGCCTCTGGACGGCGAGAAGATACGGTTCCGGAGATGGCTTGCATACCTTCGTAGATTCTCCATCAATAATAACCTGAAAGGTATCAGGAAAAAAACCGTTTATGGTACTGTGTACTGTCCTCCTGTTTGAACCTGAAACAACGGCAAGCTGATATTTCTGCAGGAGCTTGTCAAGGAGTTCTTTTGTACCGTTAAAGGGTTTTATCTGCGCTATCTCCTCGAATATATGCAGTTTCTTCCTGCCAATTTCCTGTATTTCTCCTTCAGAAGGAATACGTCCGAACAGTCTGAATACGCTATCAATCACCTGCCGGTAGTTTGCGCCTTCAAGCTCGTAGATGATCTTCCTGTCAATACGGATGCCAACTGTTTTCAGGACAATGTCCCAGGATTCTGCGTGATAGTGCATGGAATCGACAAGGACACCATCCATATCAAATATAATGGCATTCATTATTTGTGGAAATTACCGGAAATGAGGTGTTCGATGAGCCGATGTCCTTCCTTGATATGAAGGCCGGAGTTATGGGCATTGGTCTCATTAAAAGGAAGCCCTGCTCCTTTTTCGATACCGGTACCATAGGCCGCAAAAGGAACAGATTCTGAGGTATGTGTCCGTTTAATGATCGGGGTATAGTGATCGGGGAGAACCAGAATGCGTAAGTCGCGAAACTTATCTTTCGCGGCAATAAGAGGACCAATGATTTTACTATCGGTTTGCTCAATGGCCAATACCTTTTCATGTACATTTCCCTCGTGTCCTGCCTCATCAGGGGCTTCAATATGCACCAATACCATATCGTGGTCTTCTAATGCCTTAATGGCATACTGCGCCTTATTTGCGTAATTGGTATCAAGATAGCCCGTAGCGCCGGGGACATTGATAATATCCCATCCCAGATAACAACCAATACCCTTGATCAAATCCACAGCGGTAATAACAGCGCCCGTGAGATTAAATCGCTCCCTGAACGTAGGCATTTTAGGACGATGTCCCTGTCCCCACAGCCAGATCATATTGGCCGGATTTTCTTCGAGGTCTAAACGTACCTTGTTGATATCATGACCAGCCATAAATTCCCTCGAACGCTGCATGAGGTCGGTGATGATTTCGCTTCCATGCCCTTTGGGGAGATGCTTCAGGATTGACTGTCCCATGATATCGTGCGGCGGATAGCATTTAGCATCCATCTTCTGCGTACCCCGGTAGACCATAATGTGCCGGTAACTCTTGCCCGTGTAAAATTGAATGGTCTCGTTACCCAGTTTCTTATTCAGGAATTTAATGAGCACATCGGCCTCGTCCGTTTTTATATGGCCTGCACAAAAGTCTTCAAGTGTATCATCGTTTGCCGTGATAAGATTACACCGGAATGCCCAATCGCCGTCATTAAGCTTAATGCCAATACTGGCTGCCTCTAAAGGCGCTCTTCCTGAATAATATTCCCTGGGGTCATATCCTACTATGGTAAGATTGGCTACATCGCTGCCGGCAGGATAACCGGAAGGAATGGTTCGAACCACACCAAGCTGGCCATTCTGTGCAAGAAAGTCAAGATTGGGGGTACGGGCTGTCTCAATCGGCGTCCTGCCACTGAGTTTTTCTACAGGGTAATCCGCCATACCATCGGGGATAATAATACAATATTTCATACAATCTCCTATTCCTCAACGCGTAAAAATCTTGTCTGATCTTTTATAACATCCAGCCGTTTAATCTCTGCAAGCGCTTTCTGGAGATTACCTTCTTCTGCAAGATGGGTCATTATCACCAGGGGAACGTTCCCGCTTTCCCGTGCCTTATGCTGGATAACTGAGGCAATGCTGATATTATAATTTCCCAGGATTCCCGAAATCCTGGAAAGCACGCCCGGTTTGTCTATCACAGAAAACCGTAGGTAATAACGGGTCTTAACCTGCTGAATGTTGGCTATGGGAATGCACTCGCCACGCCCGGAAAAGGTCTTCATGGCATTGAAGGTAATCCCTGCCCGCCCCAGCGCAACATCCACAAGGTCGGCAACAACAGCGCTGGCAGTGGGCATTTGTCCTGCGCCCCTTCCATAGAGCATGGTTTCTCCAACTGCATTCCCATTAATACAGATAGCATTGAATACGCCATTTACCGATGATAGGGGATGTTCATGAGGAAGGAGCGTGGGGTGCACACGCAGTTCAATCGTATTGTCTGTCTTTTTCGCAATTGCAAGGAGTTTTAAGGTGTAGCCCAATTCGTGTGCATACCAGATATCTGACAAATCAACAGCACTGATACCTTCGGAATAAATATGCTTGTAATCAAAATTGACGCCAAAACCAATGCGGGCCAGAATCGCCAGCTTGTGCGATGAATCGATACCTTCTACGTCCATTGTTGGATCCTTCTCTGCATAGCCCATTTTCTGAGCCTCTGCAAGGGCATCGCTGTATTTTACATTTTCTTTGGTCATCTTGGTCAGGATATAGTTTGTCGTCCCATTTACGATACCAAAAATAGACTCAATCCTGTTTGCAATAAAACCGTCTCTCAATGCAGCAATAACAGGAATTCCCCCGCCTACACTTGCCTCAAAGGAGATACTCTTGCCATGCTGCCGTGCCTTGTTAAAGAGTTCCGAACCGTGGAGGGCAAGGAGCATCTTGTTCGCCGTTACAACATCTTTGCCCTTTTCAAGCGCCGTCATAATAATTTCCTTCGCAGGATTCACACCGCCAATCAGTTCGACAATAACCTTGATATCGGGGTTATTTAAAAGTGTCCTGAAATCAGTGGTAAAGAAGACATCAGGCGGCACGTTCAGCCTGTTTTTTACTTCCGGATTTGTATCCGCAATACCCTTCAACACAGGAATACAATCAAGCTTTTCTAAAAGGGGAGATTCTTTTTCCATGAGTATCTTCGCCACCCCTGTCCCAACCGTTCCCATGCCTACCAAACCGACATTAAATGTTTTCATAGTTTTTCTTTTGCACAATTAAACGTAAAATTCTAAAGCTCTGCAGGAAACTATCTTTTGTTAAATTTTTTGCTCAAACGACTTACAGAAAAACTAACTATAACGAATAAAATTATTTATTGTCAATAAAATTTACAGACTCTTTCTGTTTAAACGGCTTGAACGGCTTAAACTGCTTGAACCGTTTAATCCGTGCAAACGGTTATGATTTGTATTGAAGTTCCTGTACACAAACAATTTTGCTTGTAATACCTGAAAAGGTCTGATAAGATTATTCCGCAAAACCAACCTACGATCATTCTCGTAAAACTTCGGCGAAGAATACATGACAGGTTTTAAGCAAAAAGATATTATTTCGATCCGGCATTTCAATAAAAAAGAATTGCTCTCTATTCTCGACCTTGCCCACCGTATGGAGCAAACCGATTCTACCGATATACTCAAAGGCAAGGTGCTTGCTTCATTATTCTTTGAACCTTCAACAAGGACGAGACTAAGCTTCGAGTCGGCAATGAAGCGATTGGGAGGCATGGTAATCGGCTTTGCAGAATCGGGGAGCACCTCTGCTTCAAAGGGTGAATCATTGAGCGATTCTGTTAGGATTATCGAAGGGTATTGCGATATCATCGTCTTAAGACATTATCTCGAAGGTTCTGCGCAATTGGCATCTGATATTGTCAATGTACCGGTCATTAATGCGGGGGATGGCGCAAATCAACATCCAACGCAGACATTTCTGGATCTTTATACTATTCAGAAGACAAAGGGAACCTTGGAAGGACTCACGGTCGGTTTTTTAGGCGATCTGAAATATGGCAGGACGGTGCATTCCCTCGCTTATGCCCTCGCATATTTTGGCGCTGAGATGTTCTTTATTTCGCCCCCCAGTTTACGCATGCCAAGAGACTGTATCGATGAACTCCGGGATCGGAAAGTGAAATGCCATGAAAGCGAATCGCTCATGGGTATAAGCAAACATCTGGATGTAATTTATTGTACACGGATACAGAAAGAACGCTTTGCAGACCCTGTTGAATATGAAAAAGTACGCGGTGTATATCGATTAAGTAAAAACCTGCTGGAAGAAATGGGGATTAAGGAAGATTTAAAAATATTACATCCCCTCCCCCGGGTTGATGAAATGGATGAGAATCTGGATACAACGAATTATGCCGTATATTTTCAACAAGCACGCAATGGTTTGCCAATGAGAAAGGCTATACTCGCAGCGGTTTTAGGGGCTATAGTATGAAGCAATTGGACGTATCCGCAATTAAAGATGGCTCGGTGATCGATCATATAGACAGCAAAAGCACCTTGAAGGTTGCGGATATTCTTAACATCCAGAATGAGGAGCAGATGATTCTGGTCGGAATAAATTTAACCAGCAAGTTTCTGGGGAAAAAGGGTATTATAAAGATCGGTGGAAAGATTATTGACCAAAAGGAGGTCAATAAAATTGCGCTCATTGCGCCGAACGCAACGGTAAACATCATTAAAGATTACGAAGTGGTGAAAAAGTTTAAAGTCGCCGTACCGGACGTTATTGAAGGTATCGTCAGGTGCTTTAATCCCAATTGTGTGAGTAACCATCACAAGATAACCTCAAAACTCCATGTAATTAACAAAAACCCCATTAAACTTCAATGCCATTATTGCGAACGTATCATGAATTCAAAAGATATTCTATTAATATAGTTCTCTTCTCTTGGGCACTTATGGGATATGACAAACATAAAAGGGATTCAAAGGTATGAAAGGGTCATTAAACTCAAAATTTTCAGGAAAAATATCTTTATATAAACTAAAATAGCCTCATACATCAAATATACTTTCAACCTTCTTTGATGTATCAGGCTGTTCTTTTAAACTTCCTCATATCTATTCCTCACCCCCACTGCCCCACGAAATTTGTATAAGATACGAACCACATATATATAAACAGTAGCGATTAGAGACTCATCCGCTCTTTATGGAACTTTTATTATTTTGCTACGTGTGGTCTTCGTATCGCTACTGAGATTTTTCAAAGAACTATTGGAATTGGGGAGCAGGAAAACTTACACTACTAAATTGATGCGTTTGTAACGTATATTTTACATTTACTCACATCTTAGGGAACGTTGAACCCCAAATTACGCTCCCCAATTCCACTGTAATTATATCACAGAAATTTGTTTTTGCAAATGCGATGAGAACAAAAGCAGGTTTTTTAATTTAAAGTATTTTTCCGATGGGCCCCAGGTCAATATTAAGGTCTTCCGTCGTTAGGCCAAACTGGGATTTGAGTTCCTCCATTTTCTCTGCGAGTTTCATAAAGGTAACGCCGAGATTGTTTACTTCATCCCGGCTTAAAGTCCCGCTGTCAATCCTCCTGATGGCCTGACGTTCCAGGAGTTCGCGTAATAACTCAATAACCGTTAATACTAATTTTGCCAGTCCCCGGGATACATCCGCTGGATCTATATTAATGTGATTTGGCAAAACACGGTGTTTTTTTTCTGACATAAACTGACTAAAAATATCTGATGAATCGGTTTCGATACTGGGCATATACGCCTCCTGATTTGTAAAGACAGAATATCAAACGCCGAACAAAAGCATGTCGAATAACGAATGTTTTTTATTCAAAATGCATCATTCAATATTCGGTATTCCTGGCGCGGCGTAGCCGCAACCAAAGAGATACTAAATAACAATACGATCTTTTGTTTTTTTTACAAAGTATCAAACGAGGAACGAGGGACGAGAGACACATCCTTCGTCTCTCGTCCCTCGTTCCTCGTCTATCGTTTTTCGGATTTAGCGGTTTTTACAGAGTAATACTATAAAATACGTTAAAGATGTTTTTATACAGTAACACGCTACCGTTTCTGTTGAGATTCGAGTATTTCAATACGCTTCTTGAGCGTCTCCAGCTCATCTGTGCCTTGTCCTGCGTTTAACGGAGAACAAAAATCCTTATTCGTAACCCACCAGTCCATTCCAAGTTCCTTTGCTTTTTCTACTGATGCGATCATGAGGCGTATCTGAATGGTCAGGAGCTCTATGTCAACGAGCTTGATCTTTATATCGCCTGCAATGACAAGTCCCTTGTCCAGGATTCGTTCCAATACATCGGCAAGGGTAGCGGAGTTTGTTGACTGGGTTATAGCTTGTTGTTTCATGGTATGCCTTTCTTGTTCATTTCATGTGGTTGTTTCTGTGCTACGTCATGACCCGACCTGCATCTTTCTTGCCGTTTCCACAGAAGTTATGAGTGCCTTCAGCCCGATATAAATCAGGTCGATATTAGCAACCGAGATCGTTATGTCTCCGTGAATTACTACGCCCGTATTCAGGACGCGGTCCAGTGTTTCACACAGAGAAATATGCTGATGTTCAAGGATGGGAGGAATTTCCTGTTCTTTCTCCGTTTCTGAGAATATTGACTTGCCCTTTCCGGCTGTAATATCTGAGGGTTGCTTTTGCGCCGGCGCTGCTGATTGTGGAGATTCAATTCCTTCCAAGCCCTCCTCCAGCGCGGAGAAAGGCCGGGAAGGAGGCTCTGTGGTCGCCGGAATAAGGAAAAATCGTTCCCGTATAAGGTTAAACAGTTTATAAAACAGGTTGTAAAGTTTGTTCCAAATCATCGGTACCATTACTTTCTTTCATAAACGATGCCGCGTTCGGTTGTTCGACGGCATACAATTCCGCACCCAAACGTTGTAATGCGCCTATTCCAACAATCTCTTTTTCTTGTTTCTGGATAACATACAGAGACTCTGGAGAAAACAATGTTCGAAAGATACCATGCATCGTTTTTTCGTATGCAACTCTATTTGTACAGAGAGGACACTCTATGAGGGCGTTATTTTCTCTTTGCGCCGGATGCACCATATTAAGAATGCCGTATTGAATAGGTATCTTCATCCTTCTTATCGCTTCTACCAGGTCCTTCGTTTCTTCGCATGCCATATCTGTTGGGATAGCTATGGGAATAAAGAGTGACCGTTCGCGGTCACGAAGCATGGTTAAGAGCTTTTTTATTTTTTTCGATAGATCTACCAGAAATGCCGACATTTTTGGCATACGAAAGCTCTGCTTGTATTTTAAAAAGAGGTTAAAAAAAAATTTCAACCACTCAAGCGCAAGTTCAGGCATCTCCAGAAATCGTATCAAATGTCCGGTTGGGGCGGTATCAAGGACAAAGATATCGAAGCTTTCTTTATCAACGTAATCAATAATCTTACTGATAGCCATGACCTCATCAATTCCCGGCGGTATTGTATCGATGAACGATTCCATGATTTCTTTCTCGAATGCAATGCTCACCGAGGAATCCTTTTTTATAAAGGAGGACAGCAAGTCTTTGATCTCCTCTGCATAAAGGTGTTTAAGTGTTTGGTACTCTTTTTCGGCTTCCATTTCCTGGACAAACAGGTTTTTTTTAAGAAACAGACCCTTATCTCCAACGCCGGAGTCAAGGCAATCTGAAAGGGAGTGAGCGGGGTCTGTCGAAAAGAGCACAATGCGTTTCTCAGGGTAAATATCTGACAACGACAGAGCTGTCGCGCTTGCAAGGGTAGTTTTGCCGACCCCGCCTTTACCGCCAAAGAGTAAGAATCTTGTGGCGGGGCCTGGCACAGGCAAGTGATTTTGCAATTCAGGTATATGCAACCCTTCCTCTTTTCCATGGGTGAAAGGGGATGGCGGAGAAACAAAGAGTGGATGGCCTTTGGAATCCCCCATGACCCATTTTTCAGATTCTCCCGTACAACGTGCCGTGACGACTTCGTTGTGATTGTCCCTTTTGCGAACCAGAGGCGTATTTTCCGCCATTTCTGCCGCAAACTTTAAGAGTGAATCTCTTCCCTGCACTTCGTTTCTGTACAAAGGCATGAGCACATAATTATATTCATGGAGGTCAGATTGCATTTCATCGATATATTTCTTTTGAATGGAGTATTGTTGAGTGCAAAAGGAGCAATCGCTTTCCGGATAGACACGATTAATAATAATATTATTTACCGTAATCTTGTGCTTTTGTAAAATAGTTAAAAACCGGCTTGTTTCCCTGACGCTCAGGGCTTCTGGCAACATAACAGGCACAAATTCACATGATGTACCCTTCAGGATATGTTCAATTTTTTTTGCGCCCCGGGTAAATACTTCAATAAACTCATCAGCGTCGTCAGGCTGATAACGTCTTCGATACAACTGAGAAAGGTACCGATGTTTTTGCATCATCAGGTTGAGCACATGAATCCATTTTCTAAACAGGTGGGGTATTTGCAGAAATTTGATCGTATGTCCGGTTGGCGCGGTATCGAGCACGATAATATCGTAGGCATTACCTTCCACCATCTCTGCCAGTTCAATCATTCCCATGAATTCGTCAATTCCGGGTAAAGAGATTGAGAGGAGCGTTGATATGTCTTCCTTGTCGAGAAAACTGCCCCGGTCTATTATTTTTTTCAGGGTGGCATTATACCTTGCAATAAATTTCCGAAAAGACGCCTGTGCGTCTATTTCCCAAAACGCCAGATTGGGAAGATTGCAGGTGTCCTGCAAGCAATCTGCAAGAGAGTGTGCGGGATCAATAGATGCAAGGAGGACTTTTTTGCCTGGATTTTCAGATGCAAGAAAGAGCGCCGTTGCCGTTGCCGAGGTGGTCTTGCCAACGCCGCCTTTGCCACCAAAGCAAATGAAAGACAACAGTGGATTTGTAAGAAATGAAGGACTTTGCACGTGTCTCCTCTGGAATAATACAATTTTCTTTATCGTTGTTTGTTTTTCGTAATCAGGATTTATCGAGACAGAATATCGAACGCCGAACAAAAGAATATCGAATAACGAATGTTTTTATTCAAAATTCATCATTCGATGGTCAATATTCGATATTCATACAATACGTTAAAAATGAGAAAATAAAAAATATGGATATCCCCCTTTTTCATTTTACACTTCCGACTCGTTCGGGTTGGGTATTTTGTACAAGATTCGATGCATCTGCTTCAATTGCGTTCTCATCGTCTTCTTCTTTTACCCCGTAATGTTTCTTTTTGTACTCTTCTATCTGTTCTAATCTATCCAGGAGTTCGGACTCTTTTTTGTCAAACTCTTCTTCGGTAATCTTGCCGGTCTCAAGCATCATGTAAAGTTCTGAAAGTTGTACGGTAATATTTTCTTCATTCATAAAGTCATCCTCTGCGGCTTTATGTACCTGTTTGAAAATATAAAAAAGCCCTTTTGCAGGTGAAAGTAAGATATCGTCTATTAAAAACATAAACA
This sequence comes from uncultured candidatus Brocadiaceae bacterium, assembly GCA_964370795.1. Lineage (GTDB taxonomy): Bacteria > Planctomycetota > Brocadiia > Brocadiales > Brocadiaceae > JAHFOW01. Next base: position 5,005 of record CAYJME010000001.1, on the reverse strand, counting down.
CCTCTTTCTGTAAGTTTTTACAACCCCCGTAACCCCCTTTATTAAGGGGGACTTAGGCGGTTGTTTCTCTTTGCTTAGGGGCTTTGGTTGTAACTATGCTGTGCTAGGCCGTCTTCAGCTTTATATCCACAAAATTATGGGGCGCCCATGGTCCGTTAAAATCAAAGGCATAGTTATCATCAAATGCCTGTGCAGCCTCGAAGACGCCTTTTTCGAATAAATCTACTTTTGTTTTTTCTACGAGGCATGCTATATTCATTATCGTTTTCTCGTCTTTGGGCTTGTTGACCTTTATTTCACAACAATAATTTTTCAGAATACGCTGTACTGTCGAGGTTTGCTTCTCGCGATCCTGATTTATGATAGTCTCAAACATCCTTCCCAATTCAAGTTTTTCTTCGTGCGTGGCGCCCGACGGTTTGAGAAAAATATTATCCCTGAAAATCTCAAGCGTCCTGTGCGTTTTTACCATAAAATCGAAGATATTTTCCACATCCCAGATAACTTTTAACCCCATCTCAACCTTCCCATCTAATCTTTTTATCTGGTTTTCAAAACTCCGGTGATTTAACTTCAGGATATTTTTGATACCAGCTTCGTTATCTGCCACGACGCCAAAAGAAACCGGCAGGATGGTTGATATTTTCATGACCTCTTTGATGATGTTATTATGGGCGCTCAAATTTCTTCGCTCAGGACGTAGTTTGGTGGATGGTCCATCGCTTACCACGGCAGCGACTCCATTATCAGCAATTGCGTAGACCTCTTTACCATCAATTCCAACAAGGTTCAAACCAAACCGTAAGTCACTTTTTGTAAAACCATAAATATATTTACCCGCCATAGCATATTCCTTCATTTAAGGTATTTTTCAGATGTTTAATATCTGAGTAACGGTTTCTTATTCTCTTTGACGGCACTGTCAGTTGCCGTGTGTACCTTTACGTTTGCCTGAAAACTATCGGTTTTTTCTTTAATCCGCTTTATCAGAATGTCCTTTTCCGCGTCCATCTCTCTGAGTCGATGCGTAATAATCTGAACACGCTTTTGTGCGCTTTCCAGTTCCCTCTTGCGACGTACCCGTTCTATCTCAAGGGTGAAAATTTTCAGGTACGCCTCATGGGGTAAAAGAGTTTTTACTACCCTGCCAGCATGAGTTTTTATGTCTCCTACGCCTTTTTTCTTTTGCACGGACATGTGTTTTACCTCTCCTTTCCCTCGGTTAAACCACAATATTTAACAGGAACGAATGGTAATTCTTCCTGAGTGTCTGCGTTTTTTTTGTTGCAAACCTTCTGTATAATTTCCGATATCTTTTCCTGTACGATCAGTTTTCCATCACGGGTGACTTTGATGGTGTTTGCGTTCAGGACGTCCTGGCAGATACGACGGAATATGGGATTGTCCCATGCCGCCCTGCCTCCACGAACGGCAAGAATGCGTCCAATCATAATCCCTGCACGGATGCTTGGACGATGATTGTTCACCCCTAACGTTCTCAATTTTCTGATGATATCAACAATAATTTCAGCGTCATCCTGTACGATGCCAGAACGCGCGCTCACGATCCTTATCTCTGTCTCACGGTCGAAATGATGAAGTTGTATCGTAATAAGCCTGTCAATAAGGGCATCCTGAGTTTTGTGTGTGCCGGCATATTCCTCCGGGTTTGAAGTGAAGATGGCGCGAAAGTCAGGATGTACCTCAACATATCCATTTCCCCTGCCGCCGCGTTTAGGAACGCCGAGGATGCCATGTTGAAGCACGCTCAGCAATACATTGTTTGCCTCAGGCTTAGTGCGGTTAAATTCATCATAGATAAGGATATCGCCGTTCCTGCATGCATGGGTGAGGGGATTGTCCTTCCACGTTGTTTGCATTACCTCCTCAGACCTTATTACGGAGTGGATGAAGTTGTCGTAGAGTTTTTTCTTGCTGTAACCGCTATCCTTTCCCACAAGGTCCGACGTCCCAAATTCGTCGTCGCCATGGATGAGGGTCACATTTCCCCCCAGTTTTGATGCTATATGGAATGCCAACGTTGTCTTTCCCGTACCTGCAGGGCCCGAAAGATGAACGGGATATCCCGCCTGGAGATATGCAAGCGCGGAATCAACTACCTCCTCTATATACGATGTAACCACAAATCCATCGCCCGGTTCGAAACACAGCCCTGCCTCACGAGATTGGTTACTTTCCTGTATACTTAAGTCCATATCTATACTCCCTTATCATCTGATTTCTTTCAAAATAGTCGGTTGTCTTGTTTCATTCATTAATCGGAATAATTCCCCTGCCGCGACACTGTAAACAATACATCCCCGAAGCAGACTGGTCGTCGCCCGAACCATGACACAGGGGGCATGGTTTGGCATGGTTTGCAATCTTGGGCAATACCCCTTTACCCATACATGCAGTACATGTCAGTGTTTTAATGGCCCCTGTACTATTACAGTGTGCGCATCGCATATAGGGGTACGGTATCCTTATTACCCCATTCCCCCCGCATACACAACAGGTAGAGAGGTGGGACATAATACCAAAAGGATCCCTTCCCGTTCCCCTGCAGAATCTGCATATAATGTGTACGACTTTTGTAAAACTCATTTTTGAAGTTCCCGTGTGTTAAGCAAGCCATCGCGGACAAACAGGGTTTATCCACACCACCCCGCATCCCCTCCTTTTGAAGGAGGGGAATCAGGGATGGTTATTACAACAGCAGTTGCAGCGCTTTCTTGTTACTAGGCGGGAGAAGCGGCAGTGGCTGTCAGACCGATTGCCTCGGCGTACTTCAAATAGGTTTCAACGGATGCGATTACAACCCTTGCTTCTATTGAAAGCAATTCAATACCTACGAGGGACACCTTTACCCATGCATCGACCACGATACCCTTGTCGAGTATTCTATCAACAACTTCAGCCAGACTTGAAGAATCTGTGGATTTCTGTACCTTAGCCATGTTTTTCTCCTTTTGTTTTTTTTAAAATTTATATATAATAAATAGTCAAGGATTCAGAGAAGGGATACCGTTCATACCCATCTCTCTTGTTCCTATGCAGGGGCAGCGGCTGTTGCCGTCAGACCGATTGCCTCTGCATACTTTAAATAGGTCTCAACGGATGCAATTACGACCCTTGCCTCTAACGAGAGCAATTCAATACCTACCAATGACACCTTTACCCATGCATCGACCACGATACCCTTGTCGAGTATTCTGTCAACTACTTCGGCCAGGCTTGATGAGTCGGTAGACTTCTGTACCTTCGCCATGATTATCACCCCCTTTCGTTTTCGTATAAAAGTTTTTAAATTAAGTGTTAATCGATAAAGCGAATGGTATGCCTTATATTTCTATAGTGAAAATATTTTTCTGATAGCCAACTTCACCTTTAAAATAGCGGGTTAGAAGGTTGTTTATTTTTGAGAAAAAAATATGCAGGGAATAATCGTGCCTGAAAAGGAAATAATTCTATGGTATGGATGCTATAGGTATGATATGGATTCCACACGCAGCATAGCTACAACCAATTCCCCTTTATAAAATTGGGGAGATTGCTTCGGAAAAGACCCCTCGCAATGACATGCGCTACGCGCTTTGATAGTACACTGCACGTTGTTAGTGTGGATAGGAACCGGTCAGTGTGACCTTATCCTGTCATTGCGAGCGGAGCGAAGCAATCTTTCTCTCATTTTTAACGTATTTTATGAATATCGAATACGGTAATACTTTAAGGGAGGATCGCTTCTATTGTTGTCCGTATCTCCGAAATATTAAAGGGTTTGCCGATAAAACCATCGAAGACACCGTCAGAAAGACCTTGTTGGACGGCATCCTCGTCCCGGAAATAATAGCCCGTGATGATGATAATATTTATTTCAGGATAAAGCTGTTTTATGAGGGCTGCGAGCTTTAAGCCGTCAAAATCGGGGAGTTTGGCGTCAAGGAATACTAATTTTATATCCTGATGCCATTGTTTGAGTATCTCAAAGCCCTCTCTACCGCTTGTGTTTGAATATGTTTTATAGCCAAGGGGAGTCAGGATATTTTCCAATGCCCAGCACATATCCGCTTCGTCGTCAATGATAAGTATTTGTGGCTTTACAGACATGGTGTTTCCCTCTGTGTGTTTGTTTTTCGTAATCAGGATTTGTAAAGACAGAATATCAAACGCCGAACAAGAGAATGTCGAATAACGAATGTTTTTTATTCAAAATTCATCATCAGTTTTTCTTTACCGGTAATTGAATCATAAACGTTGTGCCTTTTCCCGCGGCGCTTTCTACATGAATGGCGCCTTCGTGTTGTTTAATAATACTGTACGTTATGGACAAACCGAGCCCGGTTCCCTTGCCGACGGGCATGGTGGTAAAAAAAGGGTCGAATATCTTATCCGTGTTTTCCGGGGATATGCCGCAGCCGGTGTCGTGAAAGGTAATCTGGATAGTATTCTTTTGATCCGACGACGTTGTTATGGTCAGGGTTCCTCCGTCAGGCATGGCATTGGCCGCATTGAGGATAATATTTAAAAATGCCTGTTTCAGGAGGTTTTTTTCTGCTTTCATCAGGGGAATAGGGTGATGAAGATTTTTTTTGATCTCAATTCGCATGAGCACGATCTGTTTTTCTATGAGAGACAATGTTTCCATGATTGCCTCGTTGACATTGGTGGATTCAAAGCGTCCCTCCGTTGGCCGGGCAAACTTGAGTAATTCTTCAATGATGAGCGATGCGCGTTTAATGCCTGAGTATATCTTTTCTGCGCATTCCTTGCGCAAGCTTTCATTATCCGGATCTTCCAATAAGATCTGGGCTGCAACAGAACTGATGCCCAATGGATTCCGTATTTCATGCGCTATGCCGCCTGCCATGATTCCGAGAGAGGCTAATTTTGCAGAGTGAAACAATTGCGCCTCTAATTCCCGTCTCTCGGTGAGGTCCTGCCCCACGCCGACAATACCAATAATCGTCTGGGTATCATCCCGCATCAGGGCAAAACTCCATGA